>JARLHE010000033.1 GCA_031292385.1 Oligoflexia bacterium | reverse complement strand
CTATCCGTGAGAAGTGCGCTATCGGGCATCTTGGGAAGAAGATATGCAAGTTCGTCGACATGGAGGCCGAATCGATCGAATTAAAGCCAAGCGACGCGCTTCTGATTGTCGATGTGCAGAGCGATTTTCTGCCGGGGGGCGCCCTGGCCGTCCCAAAGGGAAATGAAGTGATCGCTCCCATCAACGAGACGATTCGGCTGTTTGAGGAGCGAAGCCTGCCGATTTTCGCGAGCCGCGACTGGCACCCGCCGAATCATTGCTCGTTTCGCGAGCAGGGCGGACCTTGGCCTGCGCATTGTATCGCGCAAAGCGCGGGCGCCGCATTCCCTCGGGCATTACAGTTACCCGCTCGTACCCGGGTCGTTTCCAAAGCGATGAGCCCGGAGAGCGATGCCTATTCGTGCTTCGAGAAAACGTCATTGACCGACCAGTTGAAAGCGCTTGGCGTCCGTCGCCTATTTGTCGCGGGTTTAGCCATCGAATACTGCGTGCTCAATTCAGTGATAGACGCGCTCCAGGCAGGCTTCCATGTCCTCGTACTGGAGGACGCAATCCGCGCGATAAGCCAAAACGAGGATGACATCAAGCGAGCAAGACACGCCATGGTTGGTCGCGGGGCAACCTGGGCCCGGAGTTCCCAGCTCCGATAAGAAGCTTGGTATGCCTTTGGCTACGGTAGAAAGCCATGGCGTCCATCGATTCATATATTCATCGGAAAATCGTGATTTTGCACCAGCAGACGCTCGCGCGTCAGGCGGCTCGCGCGATGTGCGAGCAGAATGTAGGCTGCGTCCTGGTATCCAACGTCAAAGGCGAGTTGGTAGGGATTGTCACCGACCGCGACTTAGCCTGCGCGATGTCGACTTCGCCAGTGGGGGCGGAAGATGTTCCGATATCGGAAATCATGACGCCCAATCCTGATTCTGTCGACGTTTCAGTCGATATCGAACGGGTGGCGCGGATGATGGAAGAGTCGGGCATCCGCAGAGTGCCCGTGGTGGAGCAAACGGCCGACGGAAGACCGAGGTGTGTCGGGCTGGTGACGTTGGACGATATCATCGCGTCCCAAGCGATTGATTACGATCGGGTTGCTCGTATCGTGCGCGCCCAGATCCGAAGAAAATGGGTTAAGCATTATTGGAAAGGCGCGGATATGCTCGCGCAAAGCCGCTCCGAGGCGCGTCGCGAGCAGACCTTGAATCATTTTTACAAGACCGTCTCCGAACATGCGAAAATTCCGGCGCCGTTTTCGAATCAAGTGACGCAATTCCTCATGGGGTGCTTGATTCGAAGGCTGCATTATACGGGGGCCGCGAAGTTCGTGGCGCAACTTCCCGGTGGAATGCAGGAGGAGCTTCTGGATCTGCCCGCCGGCCCGGATCGAAAGATCAGTCCGATGTGGATGCGGCAGCAGATTGTCGACCGCTTTGGCTTTTCGGACCAGACCTCCGCGTCGATGGTCAGCGGGTTTTTTGAAGCCTTGACCCGTTTGATCAGTCGCGATGAAATCGAAAACCTGAAGGCCCAGCTGCCCGAGGAGTTTCGCGCTCTATTCAAAAGCGGCGCGCCGAAGCCGGGCCAAACGTTGGCGGCCTGAGTCCAAGCCTACGGCAGAGGGATTGCAGAACCTCTATTCATGAGAAGCATTCAGCCATTTATTCAGCGGAAAGTCGTCGTGCTTCATGACGACGCAACGATCCGGCAGGCGGCCCGCGCGATGCGGGAGCATCGAATCGGTTGCGTGGTCGTGGGCGATCATCAAGGACATGTGGTGGGAATCGTGACCGACCGGGATCTCGTCAACGGCGCGATTGCCGAAGGGAGCCAAGCCGACGAAACGCCTCTAGCCGAGGTGATGACCCAGGACCCGCTGACCGTGGATGAGGCCACTGATTTGAAGCAGATTGTTCAGCTCATGGAGGAGCGCGGGGTTAGAAGGGTTCCCGTGGTTCATTACAGCCCGAGCGGGCGCTCCGTCCGCTGCGCCGGAGTAGTGACTTTGGACGATCTGATCGCGACGAAAGCGGTCAATCTGGACCATCTCAGTCGCATCGTGCAGGCTCAATTGAAAAGAAAGGTTTTATCGGGACGCGAAGCGGAAGGGGCGAAAAAGGAAGCCAGCCGCTTTTACGAAGTTCTTTCTTCCAAGATCGGCCCGGAGCTTTCCTTCAATTTGGCGGAGCTCGCCCAGCTGACCAGCACGGCTCTCGACGCGCTTGTGCGCAGGCTGCATCACACCGCCGCTCTGCGCTTGATCGGTGAGTTGCCACTGTCTCTTCAGGGAGCGCTTCTTGCGTTGCCGCCGGGTCCGGATGAATCCGTCGATCTCAGTGGGATGGCCACCGAGGTTTGCCTGCTTTTCTCCGTTGATGATCCGACCGCGCACTCGATTCTCGTTCATTTTGGAGCGGCGCTCGACGCCTGGTGTGATCCGGTGGTGCTTGACCATATCAAGGCTCAGCTACCGAAGGATCTGCTGAATTTGTTTCCGGCGCCCACGTTCTATCCCGAGCGGTCAACCGGTGCGGCGTAGTCCACTCGTCTTCTGGGGAATTTCTTTTTCTTCGGGATGAGTTGGCTCCTCCGCTCGCAGTTCCCGGTCTTCCCGACGTGTCCGATCGCCCGGAAGTCCAGTCGCGATATTGGGCTGGCTCTCGAGCTCGGGCTCACCGCCTTCCAACCCGGAGGAATGCTCATCGCCGCTCATTTCGTCGCCTTCACGATCCTCTTCGGCGAGATCCATCTCCCAATTCTCGTCGATCAGTTCGCTGAGATCCTGTGGGTCGCCCGTATAGGGTGCCGGATCGCGGCCATGGCTATGAAGAATATCATCCCCGCGCAAGCTTCCCGTCTCGCACATGTCCAATTCCTGCTCGATTGAACCCGGGCTACACCAGTCGGGCTCGGGGTCTCCGGGGTTCTTGCGCTCGGCAATCCGTTCATTTCGTTTTCGGCGGGTGACCATGAGGATACTCTCCTTCTTTTTAGATCTGTATGACTTTACGAAGCAAAGAGAGTGCCCCCGAAGTGGGGCATGCGGGCATATCCAATGCACAATCAAGGAACCATGACTCAGATGAAAAGGCATAAAGCCCTGTCGCCCGCCGAGCGCGTGGATTATTCGAAATATTACGATCTGTTGATGAAAAGGCGCGGCGAGCTGCTCGATATCGATCATCGCGACGAGCGGGAGATCGATCAAAGACAGACCACCGGCGAGGCGCCCGGCGATCTGGGCGATGGCTCAGTCATCGATACCAACAGCGATTATTTTCTACAGCTTGCGGACCGCGATCGCCAGGAGCTGATTGATATTCGCGATGCGCTCGAAAAAATGCACCACGGCACCTACGGCGTTTGCGAGAACTGCAAAAAGCGAATCGACCCTGAGCGCTTGAACCGGATGCCGCATGCCCGGCTGTGCATGAGTTGTCAGTCAGCACGCGAATCTCGGGAGCGGGTCTATCGCCTGCATCCCACTCCCAAGCTTTAGGATGCGAGCAGGCCGGACTCGATGCTCGGCAGTCCCGCCGCGGACCATTGATAATATCCGCCCTCAAGGCGGCGGGCATTGAACCAGCCGTGCGAGCGGAGCAGATCCGCCGCGCTTCGAGATCTTCCGGTCCCTCCGTTGGATACCGTGATGAAATTCGAATCCTTCGGCAAGCTCGAAACGAAACTCAGTAGCTCTTCGTAAGGGATGCGGAGGGCGCCCTCGATATGTCCGTCGCAAAACTCGGAAATGGATCGGACATCGATGACCGTAAACGGTTCCTCTCCAAAAAAGAGCGCGCGGAGGTCCGCGAGCGAGATGGAGTTCGGGCTTTTGTGAGTCCTGATTCGTTCATAAGGCTTAGGCCACGCCACATCCACGGCAAGCTCCGTCGCCGCCTGCTTGGCCCAGTAGGGGTTTCGAAGCAGGGCTCGCCCGAGCAAAACGGCATCCGCCGATCCTTCTTTGAGAAGCTCCTCCGCTTGCGTCGCTTCCGTGATCATGCCCACGGCGCCGGTCGCGATATGCGCCTCCTCGCGGATTCGCGCCGCGAACGGCACCTGAAAACCGGGCTCTTGCGGGATCTCGATATGCGGAGCGATGCCCCCGCTCGAGCAATCGATCAAATCGACCCCCAACTTCTTTAATTCCCTGGCGAGTTTGATGGATTCTTCAAGATCCCAGCCGTCGTCGCTCCAATCTGTTGCCGATATGCGAACGAAAATGGGAAGCTCATCGGGCCAGGCGGCGCGAACCGATCGAACCACTTCAAGCGGGAAGCGGCACCGATTCTCGAAGGAGCCTCCATAGTCGTCTTCACGGCGGTTCGCGATGGGAGAGAGGAATTCATGGAGCAGATAACCATGGGCCATGTGGAGCTCGAGGACTTGGAACCCGGCTCTCAGCGCTCTTTCCGCCGCCCAGGTGAACGACTCAAGCAGGGACCGCATGCCGATGATGCTGAGCGCTTGCGGGACCGGAAAATCAGATGAGTAGGCGATGGCGCTCGGGGCTATGGGCCGCCAACCCCCTTGCTCGGAGCCGAGCGGGCGGCCCCCCTCCCACGGCCGCTGGGTGGAGGCCTTACGGCCTGCGTGAGCCAGTTGAATGCCGGGAATGGAACCGTACTGACGAATGAATTGAGTGATTCTTTGAAGCGAATCCGCGTGATCGTCCGACCAGATTCCCATATCAAACGGCGTGATGCGCCCTTCGGGCGAAACCGCGCTTGCTTCCATCATGACCAGCCCCGCACCACCGACCGCGCGGCTTCCCAAATGGACGAGATGCCAATCGCTCGGATGGCCATCGCGACTCGAATATTGGCACATCGGCGAAAGAAAAATTCGATTGGGGAATTCGATACCGCGAAGCTGAAAAGGTGAGAATAAATGTGCCAAGGGTGGGTGGCTCCTTTTTGGATCTTGGAACGCAAGACTTATGCCTCCTCATGACCTTGTCCATGAGACGATATGTCCCGGCGCACTGAAAAAGGGCCTCGTCGTGGGATTTCAGCTATTGATATTTCGCGGGCTTAATCGTGGAATACGCGTTGCATTGTGATTCCATGAGAGGAAAAGGAGATACTATGAAAAGAAATATTCACCCGGTGGAAAGAGTGATTCGTATCGTGGTTGGCGCAGTTTTGATGAGCCTCGCCTTTTGGGGACCCGCGAACCCATGGTTTCTATTGGGGGTGATTCCGCTCGCGACGGGGCTCATCGGCTGGTGCCCGCCTTACGCATTGCTTGGATTCAGCACAAGACGTTGATCGTATTCAAGGGTGCCATGCCGCTGCTCAGGGAGTATCTCGCGCGATGGACTTCAGCTTCGCGATGACTTTGTTCCAGATTTCCGGCGTCGCACCCATTTCAAGATGGCTGTAGGGCATGCCTTCTTGTGAAGCCTTCGAGGCTTTTGCGGCATCCGACCAACCTTGGGTCAGCTGATCCAAGGCGGCGATGCTCACATCGAAAAGAACTCCATCGCCGTGTGGAGCGCAGGACGGGCAGCTCATGCCATCCATTTCGAAAACCGTGCCCGAAGCACCCGCGCTCATTCCATATAAAACATAGAGAAAATCGAGATCGGGGCTCAGGCCGTGCTGCCTTAAGCGTTCGATGAAATTGCCGCCCATCTCCATGACGGCGTTGATGCCGATGCCATCCATGAGTCGATAGGTCGCATAGCCGTCCGAAAAAGATTCCGCGGTCCGCGGGTCGTAATAGCCAAAGACTTTGGCAAAGCAAGGGATGCTCTGCGGGTCGTAAGCCGAGTTGCGACAGGTGGTATGCCCGGCATCTTCCTCGATCGAGCCATCGGAGAAGGGAGTTGGGTTCGAATCGATTTTGAAGTCAAGCCAGCTATGCCACTTGGACTCGTCGGTATCCACGGAAGACCAGCCGTTGGCGTCATCTTGTCGATTCGGCGTCGGGTAATAGTCGCGTAGGTCATAGCTGGCCTGAAGCTGGCCCAGGTAAGGCGAGATGTAAGCGCCGTTATCGTCAATCGCGCCCCACATGGAGATGTTGTATTCGTCGAAAGAGAAACTATTCGGCAAAAGCCCTTGTTCGACGTTCAAGGTCTTCAGGCTTTTCGAGTAAAGCGGTTTTCCCGCGCCATCCAAGCCCGTGATGTTGGAGGTGTAGACGCGTGACCAGTAATCCGGCCAAGTGCCGCCGCGATTCACGCAGACGGAGGCCGCGTAAGGGTTCTGGAATCCGGGCACCGGAAGCCCATCGAAGCCCAAATTCACGCATTGGATGGCGGAGAACATGCCCCAGGTGACGGGGCCTTGCCCGATCGGCGCGCTTTCTTGGGTGCTGACGATGAGCAAATCCTCGTAGGGGTGCCGGAAGTTGAGATCGATCCCGCTATGGGGGCCGGACAGCGGGACATAAGCGCGCACGTCTTTTCGGAACGGGGGAACATGCCTGGCCTGTTCGGCCGCGAGGCCCTCGAAATATCGGTCACCCCAATCGTTCCAGCTCGATACATTGGCAAGGTAGAGATCGGCGGGAAGCGCGCCTTTGCTCCAGGTGATGAGATCGATCTTGGGACTGCCGGTGAGCTTTTTGACCCGGTCGATGGCGTTGGCGAGATTGATCGCTTGATTGAAATTATCGCCGTGAAAGTTACCGAAGGTAACCGCGTAGGTGCAACGACCCGCGGCTTCGAGCGCTTGCACAAAGCCTGTGGGTTTCGAGCTCGAGTCATTTCCGGGATAGGTGCCGCCGGCACCGTCATTCCCCTTGGGGGCGATCCAGACATTTGCGGTTTGCATCGCGCCGTGAACAAGAAGAGCCGGTGGTTGCGTCAAATCGCATTGGAGGGAAGCGGTTTTCGGGCCGTAATGCAGGAGCACGAAACGCGCTTCCGGTCGTTGCGGGCTTTTGCTTGGGGGGCATTGTGCGCCCGGTGCATCCACCGATCCGGCGCAGGCGTTTCGATAAAAGAGATTGAAGCCATCCACCAGCTGCTGATTGAGCACGCCATAATAGGCTCGCAGAGGGTATTTTCGATCTTGGTAGGTGTCTTGAAAGCGCAGCTTCTGGGTGCGGAGATTATACCCCTCGGTTCGGTAAGCTTGATGGCCTTCGAGGAGCTCGATTTTCCCCCAAGAGCCGTTCGAAGACCAGCTAGGCGGGGTAAAGCTTCCGATGACTCCGTAGCCATCCGAGTAGGTGCCGTTCACCGGCGGATCGAATGAGCTCGCGTATGGGCTCGGCAGGGGGCCACCATAGGCCATTCCGGTCAGAATGAGGAATGCGGCGCTTAGAAAACTGAACTTGTGTGGCATGACGGATAACCTACCGATAGATCGAAAAATGTAAAGAGAGGGTTGTTGGCAATTGGCGATCTCAGGTAAAATTCCGACAGAAAGTGGAGAAGATATGAAAATTTTAGCGTTTGCCGCTTCTTTGAGAAAAGGTTCTTTCAATCGAAAGTTCATCGCGCAAGCCGTCGAGGTTTTCAGGGCTTCGCCGGGGGTTTCGGTCGATCACGCCGATTATCGCGAGTTTGAAATGCCGATCTACGATGGCGATCTCGAAGAGAGCTCGGGAATTCCGAAGGGCGGGCAGGAGTTCATCCGAAGAATTCAGGCCGCGGACGCCCTGGTCATCTCCACGCCGGAATATAACGGAGGCATTCCCGGCACCCTGAAAAACGCCATCGATTGGGCATCCCGCGTCGATCCCATTCCATTCGACGGCAAACCGATCTTGCTCATCGGCGCTTCTCCCGGCGGATTAGGCGCAGTCCGTAGCCTTTGGCATACGCGTGTTCCGCTCGAGGCGATCGGAGCTTTTGTCTATCCGGAGATGTTCGGGCTTTCACGCGCCCATCAGGCGTTCGACGATAAAGGAAACTTCGTCGACGCGGAAAATCGCGCGCACTTGGAAGAGTTGATTCAGTCGTATTTGAAATTCGTGGGCGAAAGGGGGGCGGGAGCGTGATGTCCTGATCGCACGCTCGTCGCCCGAAAAAATTAGAGCTGATAGAGGTGCAGGATGCCGCAAACTTCGTCGGCCAGTACGCCGTAGGTGGCGACGGGCTTCTCGCCGGCCGCGGCGACGACCGGAATGCGGTAGAACTCGACCGCTTCAACGCCTTGGTCTTGATAGATCGTCGGAAGCTCCGCGGTGAGCTTTTCCTTGAAGTCGATTTGAGCCTGAGCTTCGACTTTTTGTTTGATGTACTGGGCGCAGGAATCATCAGCGAAGGCCGGGGCCGCAACGGAAACAAGAGCAAGTGCCGAGAGGATCAGTTTTACGGATTTCATGGACGGTACTCCCTGGGGTTATCGGTTAGGTCCGTTGCGATGCGTTATAGCTCTAAAGCGGGCTCAATGTAAGTCAAGGTTCCGTCAAGAAGGGTGCTGTTCTATATTATTGATTTAATTAAGTTTCACGACAGCACGTTCTTGAGGGAGCTGGTCAGCGCATCCGCGACAATCCTGACTCGAGCCGGCATTTCGCTTTTCGCGACCGAAACAAGGAAAACAGGAAAGCGTGCCGATGACCATCCAGGTAAGACTCTGATCAGACTTCCGTTTTTCAGGTCACGATCACAGACAAATTGGGGTACTAGCGCAATCCCGGCTCCGTGTCGGGCTATGGCAACCAGCGTGCTCATTTCGTTGCCGATCACCCGAGGGTGTTGGTCCGTACCCAAACTGCCGGTCGAGCCGAGGAGCGTATGCTGTGCCAGGTCCTTCGGTTTCCGAACCTCAGGATTCGCGGCCAGGTAAGGGGGACTTGCTACCGCAATGATCGCGATTTCGCCTACTTTGATCGCTTTAAAACGGCTTGAAGCGAGCCTGCCAACGCGGACCGCTAGATCGAAACCGCCACTGACTAAATCGACCAATTCGTCGCTATAACTGAACTCAAATGCTAACGCCGGGTGCTTTCGCATCAGTGCAATGAGCGCCGGGGTCACCGCGAGCTTCCCTAAATCCTCCGTGGCGGTGATCTTGACCAAGCCCGCGACAATGCTGTCGGTGCCCTGCAAAGACCTTCTGGCATCTTCCAGGAGCTGGATCGGTCCGACGCTGCTGTCGAAAAACGCCTGTCCCGACGCGGTCAGCTTTAATGAGCGGGTTGTTCTTTGAAGGAGCGTCGCGCCGATCTCCCTCTCAAGTCGGCTCACCGCACGACTGACCGAGGATACCGGCATTTTAAGTGAGCTGGCGGCCCGCGAAAAGCTGCCATACTGCACCACTTTAACGAAAATTCGTGTTGATTCCAGTTCCATTGTATTTTTCCAATAGAGCAAAACTATATTCGTATTTATCTATCTAATCAATAATCAAAAATCAGGAGATACTGGGTTCATCAAAGGAGCTTGAAGATGACAAAGCAAGGATATCTAGTAGTCGGGGCATCCGGCACCGTGGGTTCGGAGATCGTGCGGTTGCTCAAAGAGCAGGGGCATGCTGTTCGCGCCACGACCAGTAAGGAGTCCAGGGCTCAGAATAAGGACGGCGTCGAGTGGGTTCATCTCGATGTTGGGACTGGCGCCGGCATTAAGGCAGCCTTTGATGGGGTGGACCGGGCATTCTTTTTGTCTCCTCCGGGATATGCCGATATGTACAAAACCCTCTCGCCACTCGTCCAGGAAGCTAAACGTCGCGCCCTGAAAAAAGTGGTTCTCATGACCGCGATGGGTGCCAATGCGACAGAGACAACGCCCTTTAGGAGGGTAGAAATCGAGCTCGAGAAATCCGGGCTCACGTACAATATCGTGAGGCCGAATTGGTTTATGCAGAATTTCAACACCTTCTGGGTCCAGGGAATCAAGCAGCAGGGAAAAATCCTGCTCCCCGCAGGTAAAGCAAAGACCAGTTTCATCGACGCCCGGGACATCTCGGCGGTTGCGGCTAAGCTTCTGACGGGCGACTCCCTTAATAACAGGGATTTTGATATCACCGGACCGGAGGCGATCGATCACGATCAGGTCGCTGAAATAATTTCAGCGGTAAGTAAAAAGAACGTGGTCTATCAGGAGGTCGAACCTTCCGTTCTGCAAAAAGGTCTGATCGCCGCAGGCTTGCCTGAGGATTACTGCAATTTTCTGATCATGATACTTGGTTTTTTGCGCGAAGGCTACAACGCCAAGGTCACGGAGAACGTTCAATTGATTCTAGGCCGCCCTCCGATTGCTTTCGAACAATACGCCAAGGACACCAAACAAGCTTGGATCTGAACTCCACGAAAGGATGAATCTATGAAAACCCGATACAGATTAGCTTTGACGACTGCGATAGCTTTAATACTCGCGAGCTCCGCCTACGCCGGCGAGAACTCATGCAAAAAGGAAAAGAAGGCGGTCGACGAGCACTTGGCTATTTTTGACGATCTTGATTTCAACGTCTTTTCGAATCAGAAGTGGAGCGAACTCAACAAGAGCCACTCTCAGGATGTGCTCGTTCATTTGCCGGATGGCACTACAACCAAAGGCATCGAGGATCACATTCAGTACCTCAAGTACATGTTTACCTATGCTCCCGACACAAGAATCGAAGAACATCCGGTTAAAATCGGCCAGGGGGAATGGACCGCGGTCTACGGGATCATGAAGGGTACTTTCACGCAGCCCATGAAAACCCCAAATGGCATTATCCAGCCGACGGGAAAACAATTCAATTTGCCGATGGCGACATTGGGCCACTGGAAAAACGGGACCATGGATGAGGAGTATCTTTTTTGGGATAATCAAACCTATTTGAAGCAAATGGGAGTGATTAAGTAATCACAGACGGGGGCCGGGCATGAACTATCAATTCATCCGATACAATTTAGAGGAGATAGAGGAAGAGCTCGCTCTTCTTCTGAAAAAACTGAGGTTCAAGCAAGAGGTTCCGGAGGCTGAGCTGGGTCGAGCGGTTCGACATATTACTCATCACATCAATATTGCGTGGAATGCGCGCAAAGCGAGCCAGACTGATGTCGATCGAGCCAGTCAAAGCGATTTGGAAGCTTGGGCGCAGTACCCCAAGGATCTTGGTTTGATGAAATTCTAAATAATGCGCGACTTGTCACGGCACGGCAGTTAGTTTCAATAAGGCACCGTATCGTCGCAAGAGCCCCCGACCGAACATTGGGTCCAGCTATTCATATCTTTTGAGTGATTTTTGAATGCCTTCACGCTTTGCACCACGGAGGGGTTGTCTCCGGAGATCTGAAGCAAGTACGCGAGTCCGCTCTCGGGGTTGTTCGCTTGATCGCCCTCGGCGGCGAAGATGGAGACCAGTGTGAACGTATTGAGCGTCGAATTATAGTAAGCGCGCACGCCGCCGTTCGAGTAATTATATTTGATTCCGGGCGAGGAATGCGATCCCGGCATATTTACTCCCGGGGCTGCGGTTAAGATCGAGAATCGGTTCCAGTCCAAGCCATTCGTTGAGATCGCGACATGGGTCCAGTCAGTGTTGACATAAGGGCCCATGCCGCCCGTGAAGTACATGACATAGATCGTCTGTCCGTTGGATTGAGTTACTCGTACGACAGTGGGGTCGTTCGTACCCTCGACGTGAAGCGGGCAACCCGCGCCAAAATACGTGCCCGACACTTGTTGCCAGCATTGGTTCACCTTGGCAGGGCTGATGATGGGCTCAAACTGGCTTGAATCCGACGCGTTCGCGGTCCACAGTCCGCCGCCTTGGTATACCCGGTAAGCGAGAGCATTGCTCGATCCCGTGTATCTTTGCTCATTCGTGGCGAGGAAGATCTTATCACCGGTGCAAGAGTCGATGCCCACGATCCCGTTGTCCGAGTTCGCGCAGGAGCAGACCTGATGAGGGACGCTCATCAGATAGTTCTCAGGATCGTTCACGGCAGGCTTCCAGGAGTATTCCGGGCACTGACCGATCGGAAAGTGGGTATAAGTGGCTCTTCCTCCGCCGAAGTACAGAAGGATATTTCTAGCCGGGTCCGCGGAATCCATTACAGGGTCGGGTGAGTAAAAGCCGTCCATCCTTGTATCATCCGTGCTCCCGATCGCGGGAAGTGGCGGTACGGTTGTGCTCAGATCCTGGAGATAGCCCCAGCCGGTTGTCCCGTAATTAAGAACGTTGTAGATGCGTGAGGGCATTTTCCAGCCCCAGACATAGCGGGATACAAATCCCTGGGATACGGAGCTGGCGGTCGGGTCCATGTTGAAATGGAGCGGACCATTTGCGGAATAAGTGGAGTGAGCTTGCGTGCTCTGGCGGGTCCAGGTCATTCCGCAATCGTTCGAAGTAATGGAGTAGCCCGCCATCCGGGTGAAGCTCGGATCAAGTCCGGAAGAATAACTTAATCCGCGCAGAAAAGCATAGGTCGCGCTGTTGTACGGGATAAGTTGGCCGCCGATGTTCGTCGTCGAGCCGGACGTGAAGTTAGTGAGGGTCGAAAACGTGTGCGTGATAGGCGCGCATCCCGCGGGCTTTACATTGATTCCACCCAGGTTGAAGCCCGAGCTTTGGGCTTGGAGTTCGAGAGTGACCAAGCCCGACGGGAGACCTATGATCGCTGGGAACGCATTCGAGTAGGAAGACCAGCTTCCAGTGTTCGCGAAGTGCACGCTTGCCGACAGCGTGCCGTTCACCAGAATGCTCATTCCGCTTTCCGTGGCCGGGCTTGCGTAGGTTAAGGTCAGTGCGTAGCTTCCGGCCTACGTGACCGTGCATGAATTCTTTCCATTGCAGGTTTTCTGGACATACGAGGAGCAAGACTCAGTCTTGCTGCCATAGCCGTATGTCGCGTTCACCACCTTCATGTAGCTTCCGCTTCCGCACTGGATCTGAAGCGGAACAGAGTCGATCTGTGTCCCCGAGTATAAGCAGGAAGTGTCGGCGGTGCATTGCGCACCGAACGAAATAGTCGCGCCGGCTCTCGCGGACTCGTCGGTTCCAAAGAAAAAGATTAGAGCGCAAAGAGTTAGAAGTTGTCGATTGCGGATTAGAATCATGTGGGTCCCCACGAATTAAAGTACATTAGGTCACAGGTTGGAGTAATTTTGTCAGAATTGACGCATTTAAGCTTATTCCTGAGCTTCCCAATGCCTCCGACGGCGGCCATATTGCATGGCTGCCCACGAGGGTGCTTTATGTCGCGGCTGGGGTACGTTCGTTTCTGCTCCTTGCTCTTCATTGTTTTCGCCCATTCAGCCCAAGCGGCAAGACTGATCATCGGAGATGCAGCGACAACCCGGGAGGGCCTGCACTATCTTCCGGCAGACGATGATTTTCACGACCTGTGTGTTCCTTCCAAGCGAACTGATTATCTGGACTCCATAAAGTGCATTCCACTGAACGCGCAGGCGAGCTCGTACGTCGGCCTGGGCGGGTATTTTCGAGAGAGATACGAGTTTTTCGAGCATCTCTATTTCGGATCGGAGTCCAAGAATCCCGATCAGTACTTCACCAACCGCACCCTTTTCCATTTGGACTTCCACATGGGAGACCATCTACGGGTCTTTCTGGAGCCCGGAACTTATACGGTTCAAGGTAACCTGGGCATCCCACGTCCCACGGACGAAGATCAGTTCGATATGAATCAAGCTTTCGTCGATCTCCGCACCGAGCTGGGCGACGACGTTACATTGACTTTGAGACCGGGTCGATACGAGATGGTCTACGGTTCGGGCCGGCTCGTGGATCCCCGTGAAGGGCCGAACATCCGTCAGCGCTGGGATGGGATCAAGCTCATTGTAAATAAATCGAACGCGCTGCAAATAGACGCGTTCCTCACTCGTCCCACCTTAAATACGCCCGGAATATTTGATGATCACGGTGATCCGGGAAACTCCTTCTGGGGAGTTTATGGGACGACGCTTCAACCCAGCTCCCTCTTAAGCTCTCATTTTGATCTCTATTATTTTGGCTATCAAAGCGACTTCTCCGCGTACGAGCCCGAAAGCGGCGCGGAAACCCGGCAGACCCTAGGACTCCGTTGGTGGGGCAAGCAAAGCGCTGTCGATTACGATCTCGAAGGCGATGCTCAGTGGGGTCATGTGGGAGGAGCGGATGTCGTGGCCTGGCAAGCCGCATTTCAAGCGGGCTACACATTTGAAGCCCCCACCGGCCCGCGGCTTGCGGCGCGTGGTGATTTTACGAGCGGGGGCGGAGACTCAAATACTCTCCACACGTTCAACCCATTATTTGCGGCTCTCGGTCCATTTTCAGGAGAGCCGAACCCCTTCATCCCATCCAATCTCCTCGTGATCCGTCCTATCTATCAGCAGTCACTGAACTCAACTGTGAGTCTCGCGGCAGAGTGGATTTGCTACTGGCGAACATCGCTCAATGACGGAGTCTATGGCCCAGGTTTGTATCTCCCGAGCTCCGGAAGCTCGGCAAGCTCGGTCGGCACCCAGCCGGATGTGGAGATTATTTTTCAAGTCGATCCGCATTTATCCGTCTTTGCCTATTACTCGCATGTCTTCGTCGGTCAATTCATTTCGGATGCCCTGGCAAATGCGGCTCGAGACATGAACTACGTCTCCGTATGGGCGAGCTATAAGTTTTAGCAACTCGGGGAACTGGATGGCGTCTTGCGTCATTGTTACATCTTGGTCATGATTGAGTCCCCGTGATGACATTGTTCGTTTACTTTGGTACCCGGAGTTTATTCAGGCCGATTCTGGCTTAAATAGTGGGGGTAGGAAATGAAGAAGATCAGTGTGGGGTTCTTGAGTCTCTGGGTTCTGGGAGCATTGGTCGGCGCGCCGGCGTACGCGCATCATCAAGGTGGAAATCCGGGAACTGATAACGGAGGAGGAAGCGCGGGTGGAGCGATTCCTTCTTGCATGTCAGGTAACCAAATCCTGCCGATCGATAATCAGCAAGTCATTCAATGGAAAACGTCCACCGCGAATCAGTACCTTGCTCGAGCGCATGTAGAAGGGCCGATTACGACGCTTTACCCAGATCACAGCGGGCACACCCATTTCGAAATCGAACTCGACAAGAATACGCAAGAGACTCTGGAGATCATCTACAATCAATCGTTCGGCGCGCTTCCCGCGCTTCAAGTCGGAATGCAGGTAGAGGCCTGCGGCGATTACATCACCTCGACGGCTCAGTCCGGACCTTATCCCGCTTCTCCGGACGGTGCCATCCTGCATTGGGTTCACCGAAATCCCGGCGGTCGCGGACATGATTCAGGGTTTGTCGCAATCGACGGTGTTCTTTACGGCGAAGGGAATGGGAACGGAAACTTTCAGATCGAAGCTCTTTTTCCGAGCTTTGAAGAGGCGCTTCCGCCCTCTGCTTTTTGATTAGTTTTCGAGTACGTCAGGAAAGTTTTCGCTGCCAGCGGCAAGGGCGATCAAGATGTCATCAAAAGCCGCAACGTTTCGGCGTTGTGCCACGATTTGGCCTTCATCATTCCGGATGGTCAAATGATCGAGGTCTCCGCCATCGGAGTCCTCCGATTCGGTGAGCTCCGCCGTGAAAACCTGGTTTTCGATTTGAATGGTGGCCGTCTCGGGTGCCGTGACGACCAACTCGCTGCAGATGCTTCTCAGGGGGAGAGCAATCTTCGCGCCTTGCGCGTCGATCGTATAGGGGCGAACGACGCACTTCAGGGTCAGGTTCCGAAGATCCTGCAAAAGTTCGCGATCATTTGAACGCGAAGTGACCTGTGCTCCCCAAGCGGTCGTGGCCGCAACCGCAAGGCTCATGGCAAGCAGGGATCCAAAGTTTGAGAGTTTCATTTTGTACCTCGTCTCTAGCGACTGATAAAACGCTTTGCGACGCAATCGATCGACATCAAATGCCTTACGGCTTTGGCGCCTTCAGCGTCGTATAAGTCTTTGCTTCCGCACCGAAAAGTCACCTCTGAAAAGTGGTAAAAGTGAGCGGAGAAATTTTAGGAGGCACGGATCGATAGGGATCGGGCCGGTGGGGCTTTTTAGTAAAATGCATTCGTCAAGTCAATCAGAGTTTCTTAGAAATCCATTTTGTGTCCGGAAGTATCGTCCTGGCCACTCCGAACGCCTTAGAAGCCCCAGCACTGACAATCGAAGCTCCAATCCAGAACCGCTTCCTCGATACTGCTTCGAAAGCGCTTCGCGGTCTGGTGCAAGCCGCAGCCAAAATGCTCCGGGTGCGCGTGCTGCTCGCGCGCCGCGTAGCCGGGGCGCTGAACGTGCCGGTGCTGATAGCCGCCGAACTCTTTCACCGGCGACCAGTCCGGCATGACGGGCGGAAGGGGCGGCGAAAGCGAGGCGAATTCATCGCTCCCATGAACGACTTTGCCGGCGACGACCGTCAGCACCGAAGTGATATTTTTGATTTCCTCGGCATCGATCGAGAAGTAGTCATCGCTGAGCGCGATAAAATCCGCGAACTGATTCGCGGCGATCTGCCCGCGCGCGCCTTCCTCGTTCGAGAACCAGGCATTCGCTTCAGTCCACAAGCTCAGCGCCGTGCTGCGATCCACGCAGTTTTCATCCGGATAAAGTTTCAGCCCGCCCACGGTCTTTCCGGTAACGAGCCAGTACAGGCTCACCCACGGATTGTAGCTTGCGACCCGAGTCGCGTCGGTGCCGGCGCCAACGGGGATTCCAGCGCTCAAGAACTCTTGAATCGGGGGCGATCGGCGCGCGGCGGCGGCACCATAGCGCTCCACGAAATATTCTCCCTGAAAGGCCATTCGATTCTGGATCGCGATGCCCCCGCCCAGGGCTTTGACGCGATCGATGTTCCGGCTCGAAATCGTCTCGGCGTGATCGAAGAACCAGTGAATTCCGTTAAACGGAATATCGCGATTGACCTTTTCGTACACATCCAGGGCGCGGCCGATCGTTTCGTCGTAAGTGGCGTGAAGACGGAACGGCCACCGGTTTTCGACAAGCACACGCACCACTCGTTCGAGCTCGGCCTCCATATTGGCGGGCATTTCGGGCCGCTCAACCCGAAAGTCCTCGAAGTCAGCGGCAGAGTAGACCAGCATCTCACCCGCGCCGTTCAGCTTGAAGAGGTCTTCGCCGTGACCCGGCTTGAGTGTCTTGCACCAATTCGAGAAATCCTCGAATTCGCCCTTTGGCTTCTGCGTGAAGAGATTATAGGCAAATCGAAGGGTGAGCTTTCCCTCTTTGGATAGCTCGGTGATGACGTCATAATCTTCGGGATACCTTTGAGATCCTCCTCCGGCGTCAATAACGCCGGTCAGTCCGAGCCGATTCAGCTCGCGCATAAAATGCAGCGTCGAGTTGACCTGATACTCGCGGGGGAGCTTGGGCCCTTTCGCCAGGGTCGAATACAGGATCGTGGCGTTGGGGTGGGCAAGTAGCAGGCCCGTGGGATTGCCGTTTGAGTCTCTTTCGAAGATTCCGCCCGGAAAATCCGGAGTATCCTTCGTGAAGCCACAGACCCGGATCGCCGCCCGATTCAGAAGGGCGCGATCATAAAGATGAAGAATGAAGACGGGTGTTTCCGGCGCCGCTTGATTGATTTCAGCCAGCGTGGGGAGACGCTTTTCACGGAATTGATGTTCGGTAAAGCCCCCGACAACCCGGACCCATTGAGGCGGTGGCGTATTTTGTACCTGTTTCTTGAGCATTTCCATCGCAACCGCAAGCGAATCGACGCCGTCCCAGCGAAGCTCCATATTATAGCTCAAACCGCCGCGAATGACATGGATGTGCCCGTCCGTCAGACCCGGCACCACTCTTCGCTTCTTGAGATCCACTTCGCGGGTCGCGGGGCCCTTGAGCGCCATGATCTCACTATCAGTACCTACTTTTAAGATACGATCATTGCGAACCGCGATAGCCGTGGCATCTCTTTGTTTTTTGTCCAGGGTCGTGACTTTTCCATTTCGAAAAACGATATCGGCTGTTTGTTGGCTCATGAGGATGCTTCCTTTTTATCCTTCTCGCGGCTCATTTTGGGCGAGAGGTGATTTGATGGGTTCGGCGTCAACTTCGCTTTCAGTACGGGGTAACCATTCTCGCCGATCAGAAAGCCCAGTAGCCCAAGCAGGGCGACGAGCGGGGGTGCGGGTGAGCGCACCCCCAGCAAGGCATAGAAAAGTCCAACGATGATCCCGACGCCAAGGGAAATGAGGTAGGGGCGAATCGCGCTCAAGCGGCTTTGGTCTTTCCGACTTCGCCATGAATCATGGCCTTCGCATACTTCACGCCCAGGCCATAGCCACCGCCATAGCGGCTCACCACGTCCATGACCTGATTGTAGGTCTCGGTTCTTGCCCAGTCTCTCTGCAGTTCCAGGAGGTAGGTGATGGAGGTAAGCGGCCTGACCCCGACGTCGGTCATGCGCTCCATGGCGCGGCTATGCGCCTCTTCAGACACGTCACCGCACGCGTCGGCGAGCGCGTAAACTTCAAAGCCCTGTTCGATTGCCGATAGCGCCGGGTCGGCGATGCAAACAGACGTCCAGAGCCCCGCGAGGACGATCTTTGGTTTATTGAGCTGGTTAACCGAGTTGATGAGATTGGAATCCTCCCAGCAGTTCATCGTGGTGCGCTCAACGATCTGCGCGTTGGGGTGCGCGTCGGTGATCTCACTGAAGGTGGGGCCTGAGAAGGTTTTGCTGGCAACGGCGGTTAGGATCGTCGCTACCTTAAATTCCTTTGCCGCATTAGCCACGAGCGCCGCATTGTTGCGCAGCGCCGCGATGTCGATCGATCGAGTGGCAAACGCCATCTGCGGTTGGTAGTCGATCATGATGAGCGCATGGTTCGTCGGCGTCAGAAGGGTCTTTGCCGGCTGGGTTGAGGCTTTTGACATAAGGTCTCCTTGTTTTTTCATGCCGGTGGTGCAACTTTTGAACCCATTACGAGCGTGAGAAAGGAAGACAAATGAAAATCGCGATTATTGGAGCTAACGGAAAGGCCGGTCAAGAGATCTACAAGGAGGCAATCAAGCGAGGTCACGACACCACGGCGTTGGTTCGAGACGGCGGAAAAGCTAAGGGAATTTTAGGCGCGAATACCAAGATTATTGAAAAGGATGCCTTTGACCTGACTCAGAAGGACCTCGCGGCGCTCGATGTGATTGTCGATTGCTTCGCTACCCCTCCGCCGCAAGCTTATCGCCACATCGATCTTACCGCAAAATTGGTCTCTCTCTTCAGAGAGACCGAAAGCCCTCGTCTGATTTTCATTTTAGGGGCTGGTTCATTAAGAACGGGGGCGGATAAACATCTTCTCGTCGAAGACATCAAGCATATGGCCGGCAGCGAAGCTTGGATCAACATCCCGATTCAGCAGCTAAAACAGCTCAAATTTCTTCAAGAAGTCGATAACGTGAATTGGACCGGGATTTCGCCTTCCGCGCTTTTTGAGCCGGGACCTGCTAACGGAGTTTTGCTCGGTAAGGATGATCTTCTGTACTCCGGCGACGGTAAGTCTCACACTACGACCGGCACCATGGCGGTCGCGGTTTTGGATGAAATTGAAAGGCCGGCTCACGTTAAACAACGATTCACTGTAGCCGACAGTTAAACCATTCGGGCTGGGCACGCAGAGCGTCTACGCATAATGGTCCCGTCTTTGCTTGCTGATTCAGGATGAGCCAAGCAAATCGAAGCCCTATGAGTGCCCATGCCATGAAGTCGTTGCGCTTTTCTGAATTTGGTCCCTCCTCTGTGCTCAGGATCGTGGATCTGGCCATTCCGGATCCCGGTCCGGGAGAAGCGCTCGTTCAAGTGAAAGCCGCGGCGATCAATCCCAGCGATCCCAAGAATGTTTCGGGACACTTCAAGGACACGACTTTGCCGAGAACTCCGGGGCGAGACTTCGCGGGGGTGGTCGTCAAAGGACGGAAATTCAAGGAAGGCCAGGAAGTCTGGGGAAGTGTCCCAAAATACGGGGTCGAGCATGACGGTACTCACGAAGAGTACATCGTGGTTCAGGAAGAGGCGCTGTCGCCCAAGCCAAAGTCGCTCAGCATGGTGCAGGCGGCGGCGATAGGGGTCCCGTTCGTTACCGCCTGGGCTTCTCTGGTGAATGCCGCCCAGATTCGAGCCGGCGAAACCATTTTGATCGTCGGGGCCGGAGGTTCGGTCGGTCAAGCTGCCACACAGATCGCTCATTGGAAAAAGGCGCACGTGATCGGAGCGGATCGAACGTCTGAGATTCCAGGCGTCGAGTCCGCAATCAACACCAGTACCGGGGATCTTTCCGAGAACGTCAGGAAACTCACGAACGGAGCAGGGGTCGATCTCGTATTCGATACCGTGGGAGGGCCGCTCTTTGAGCCGGCATTGAAATCCCTGAAGTTCGGCGGACGACAAGTGGCGATCACAAGCAAGGGAGACGGACGGGTTAGCTTCAACCTCTTTGACTTTTACCATAATCTTTCTCGGCTGATTGGCGTTGACAGCCAAGCCTTGACGCCTTTGCAGGTCATGGAAATATTCGAGGAGCTTCGCCAAGGTTTCGATTCCGGGGTCTTGAAGCCGCCGCCCATCGAGGTAGTGCCCTTCGAGAACGCGATCGATGCCTATCAGCGGGTGGAAGCTGGAAAGGCGAAATCGAAACTGGTCCTCAGTTTTTGAATCCTAACGGCAATATGAGCTTCCTTCGAATGGTCAAAGCGAGCGTGGTCGCGCTCATCAACGACAATATCTTTCTCCACTGCGCAGCCCTCGCTTATTACACGCTCTTCTCGATAGCGCCCTTGCTTTTGATTTCAATTGCTATCGCCGGATTGTTCTTCGGTCCCCAGGCCAGTCGCGGGGAGATATTTGAAACCGTTCGGAAGTTATTAGGCGAAAGTGGCTCGACGGCGGTGGAAAGGATGGTCCACCAGGCAGCTGCGAATAAGCATACCGGAATCGTCGCCACTTGGGGCGGGTTTGGCGCGCTCGTCTTTGGTGCTTCGCAGGCGTTCGCACAATTAGTGCAGTCACTCAATCTTATCTGGAAGGTGGAAAGCGCCCCGGGTCGCGGAATGAGGAACTTCCTTCGGAAGCGATTGCTCTCGTTTTCAATGATTCTTGTCATCGGGTTCATTCTGTTGGTGTCGATGATTGCCAGCGCCGCGCTGTCGGCCATGGGAAGTTTCTTTGTGGAGTCTCTTCCTGGCGGAGAGTTCTTCTGGCATGCCGCGAATTTCGTCATATCGTTTGGAGTGATTACGCTGCTTTTCGCCGCGATTTTCAAAATCCTTCCGGACGTCAAGTTGCGTTGGAGCGATGTGTGGCTCGGGGCAGCCCTAACGACCTTCCTGTTCAATGTCGGGGAACTCCTGATCGGTCTTTATCTCGGGAAAAGCAGTATTTCATCGACGTACGGAGCCGCCGGGTCATTAATGGCCGTCCTTTTATGGGTGTTTTACTCCTCTGCAATCCTGTACTTCGGGGCCGAATTCACGAAGATCTATTCCGAGCGCGAGGGGCGGCGCCTTGAGCCAAAGGCGGGTGCTCAGTTCATTCATCAGCAAGCCGCTTAACTTCGCCATCCGGTGATCTAGGCCCAGTGATCTGGAGAAGGACTGGGTGCGTCCATAATTTGCATGTTAGGCGGTCAGGGGTTCATGAAAATGATCAAAGGAAAATGGCTCTCGATTCTCGGTGTATGCACGCTCGCTTTGATGGCCAACAGTTATCGCTCGTTCGCGGATGATGCGGAGACGCAGGCCAAGAACAAAGCCGAGGACGTTAAGACACAGACCAAGAAGACGGTCCGCAAAGGGAAGAAGCATGTCCGGAAGGCGACCGGCGCCGACACGAACGCGAAAGATGCGCAAGACACTGCAAATGATGTGAAGGACGAGGCGCAGAACGCCGCAAACAAGGCGAAGAACGAAGTGAATCAGTAAACAGGGCTGGTCATATGACAAAGTATCGAACATCATTAGCTGTCTTCTCTTTTCTGTCGCTCGCATCAACCGTGACTCTCATGACGCTCACTGCAGGCTGCTCGACCTCGGGCGGAAAACAGGAGTCTGTCGTGAATAACGCGAGCGCGAGCAGCGACATCAAAGGGAGCGTATCGGACGTGAACTCACGAACCCAGAATGTCTTCAAGGATATGGGCATCAGCGTCACTGGTAGCCAGACCAAGGCTTCCGGCAAAGAACAGGATCTGACGGGTAAGACCGGTGACAAAACAGTCACTGTCGCGATGAACGAGGTGAGCGCCGGGGTGACCCATGTTCAAGTCACCGCCAAGGAGGGCGCGCTTCAGTGGAATGAGGACTACGCCCGGAGCGTTCTTTCAAAGCTCATTGAAGCAAGCTGAGCGCCCAGGTCACGCAGGAGTACATTCCGCAGAGACATCGATTTGGATATTTGCTGAGTCGGGTTATAGTCGAACTCAATGTATCAGCTTCGGGATTACCAGCAGACGGCTGTCGACAGCGTCGTCAACTACTTCAAGAAAAAACGCGCCCCGGCGGTGGTGGTTCTTCCGACCGGTGCCGGCAAGAGCCTTGTGATTGCGGAGTTGGCCCGCATCGCCAAAGGCCGGGTTTTGGTTTTGGCCCACGTCAAAGAGCTGGTCGAACAGAATTACGAAAAGTACGTCAGCTATGGTCTTCCGGCGGGGATCTTTTCCGCGAGTCTCGGAAAGAAAGATCGCGATCATAAGGCCATTTTCGGAAGCGTCCAGTCCATTGCTCGCGCGCCGGACGAGTTCTTCGAGGGTTTCTCTCTCTTAGTGATCGACGAGTGTCACCGAGTCGCGGACGACAGCGCGACTCAATATCAAGAGGTGATCAAAAAGCTCCAGGCCAGAAATCCCGGGCTTTGCATCCTGGGGCTGACGGCGACCCCTTATCGATTGGGCCTCGGTTGGATTTACGAGTATTCCCAAACGGGCGAGATCAAAACCGATCAGCCTCGTTTCTTTAAGCAATGTGTTTTTGAGTTGCCGCTCTCCTACATGATTAAAAACGGTTATCTGACGGTTCCCGTAAAGGTGGATATCCCGGTCACGAGTTACGACTTTTCGGAGCTCAGCGAAAGCGGTCGGATGTATACCGCGGCCGAGGTCGAGGAGATCCTCAAGAGCCAAAAGCGTCTGACGCCTTTGATCGTCAAAAATATCGTCGACATCGCTGAGCGCTACCATCGGCAAGGCGTGATGATTTTCAGTAGCTCCGTCCGGCACGCGGAAGAGATTCTCTCGTATTTGCCTGAGGGAGATTCACGACTGATCGTGGGCGATACGGGCATCGCCGTCCGAGATCAGACGGTCTTGGACTTCAAGAACAGAAAATTCAAGTACCTGGTCAATGTTTCGGTCCTCACGACCGGATTTGATGCGCCTCATGTGGATGTGATCGCGATCTTGAGGCCGACCGAGTCCAACAGTCTTTACCAGCAAATCGTCGGTCGGGGGCTGCGTCTGTCGGACGCGAAGAAGGATTGCTATGTCCTCGATTACACGGGAATGGGGCACGACATCTATGCGCCCGAAATCAGCGACAAGCGTCCGGCAAAAGACACGGTTCCGGTGATGGTCGCTTGTCCGCAATGCGGGTTCGAGAACAGTTTTTGGGGATACGCCAATTCGGACGGGGAGGTGATCGAGCATTTCGGCCGAAAGTGCCGGGGGGCGGCGCAGGATCCCGCGACTTATGAAATCACGCCGTGCGGGTTTCGGTTTCGGCTCAAGCTCTGCCATAGCTGCGGCGCCGAGAACGATATCACCGCAAAGACTTGCGAGAAATGCGATGCGGCCTTGGTTGACGCCGAGGCAAAGTTGAAGCAAGCCCGGCTTTCCAAGGCCGCGCATGTGCTTACTCCCGACCGAATCACCTTCGATGAGCGCTTAGATAAGAATTCGAAGCCGTATCTCGAGATCCGTTATTATGATTACGACGCTCGGTATGTGAGTGAAGCTCACTTCTTCGGCAATTCGTCGTCGATCAAGAAGTTCAATATCAATTTCCTTCGCTCCCATCTCAAGCGTCCGGAACTTGCCGCCGCGATTCAGACGCCTCAGGACGTGATCAAATATCAGATCTTGTTTCGGTTGCCCGCGTTCGTGATCGCGAGGAAGCAAGACAAGTATTGGAAGATCACCGAGAAGGTGTTTGCCGAGGAGTTGTGAGGTCATCCCCGGACAGCTTCATTTCCCGCCCGAAAGCTTCAAGGCGCGCCTTTATGTCGTTTCGCGCCTGACGGAACCGTTCTAACTGCTCCTCGTCGCTACCTCCCTTTCCTGCTGGGTCCGGAAAGGGCCAATGCAGCTTCTTTCCCTTCGTGACGAGGGTGGGGCAGACCTCGTCGGCGCAAAGCGTGATGACATAGTCCAGCGTGGCCAGAAAGCCTGGCGAGAGCTGATCAGCGGACTTCGAGTAGTGTCTTGAGATATCGATCCCGATTTCCTGCATGGCTTTGACGGCGAACGGATTGAGCTTCGACGGCGCGGAACCGGCGCTTTCCACTGGGTTGCTTGGGCCAAAGAGATGGCGCGCAAGCCCTTCCGCGATCTGGCTTCGGGCGGAGTTGGCGACACACATGAATAAAATTTTCATTCCGCTAATCCTTTCAATTCAAAAAAGTAACGAGACCGAAGCCAGAACGCGACACGTACAAGTCCGATCATGACCGGCACTTCGACGAGCGGACCGATGACGGCCGCGAACGCGGCTCCATGCTGAATTCCGAAAGTCGCTATAGCGACCGCGATAGCGAGTTCAAAGTTATTTGATGCCGCGGTAAAGGATAACGTCACGGCCACGGGATACTTCGCGCCGGCCTCCTTGCTCAGGAAAAACGATAGCAGGAACATCACGACAAAGTACGTGACGAGAGGAGCCGCGATCCGCAGGACATCGAGCGGGAGCTGCACGATTCTTTCCCCTTTGAAAGAGAACATGAGAATAATCGTTCCCAAAAGGGCAATGAGCGTGATCGGGCTGATCTTCGGGATGAACTTCTCCCGATACCAAGAATCGCCCTTCGCCTTTCTCAGAACAAGGCGGGTGAGGAACCCGGCAAGGAACGGGATACCAAGGTAAATGAGCACGGATTTGGCGATCTCGCTGATCGTAATATGCACCTCGGCTCCTTGAATGCCCAGGAGTCTTGGAAGCAAGGTAATAAAAAACCACGCGTAAAGCGGAAAGAAGAGAATCTGAAAGACCGAGTTGAAGGCCACTAGTCCCGCCGCGTATTCGCTGCTTCCTTCGGCAAGCTGATTCCAAACGATGACCATCGCGATGCAGCGAGCGAGCCCGATGAGGATCAGACCGACCATGTATTCCGGCCTGTCTCTCAAGAACAGGAGAGCAAGGGCGAACATGAGCACCGGGCCGATGATCCAGTTCTGCACCAGCGAAAGCGTGAGCACCTTCCTGTCTCGAAAAACCTCGCCCAGCTCCTCGTATTTCACTTTGGCCAGGGGAGGGTACATCATCAGAATGAGCCCAACCGCAATCGGGATCGAGGTTGTCCCGACACTCAGGGCGTTCAGTGCGGGAACGACCCCTGGAGCGATAAAACCCAGTGCAACTCCAATGCCCATCGCAAGAAAGATCCATACGGTCAGATAGCGATCCAGAAACGAAAGCTCTCTTTTGTGGGTAACCGCCGAATTTGCAGAACTACTCGTCATTTTCGATCCTCGGTATGGAGTGCCTGATAGCCTATCCGCAACATCCTGATTCGGATTCGTCCGGTGCGCAGCACGACGCGGCTTCAGAGTTGGGTTCGCCGTGAAAGACCTCGGCGTCCGTCATCGTTCGGTACGCTTCCCAGGCGATTCCCGCCGGGTCTTGCACCCAGGCCTTCTTGGATTCCGCATAGCAGCAGGTGGTTTCGCCTTCTCCATAGACCCCGAGATCCGCCTTTTTCAGGCGTTCGGTGATCTCGGCCAATTCAGATTCCTCATCCACTTGAAGGCCAAGATGATCCACTCCGTTTTCACCCGCCCGGGTCGAAATCGCGAAATTGACTCTGGGGTCGTCCAGCATCCACTTTGCGTAATCTTCTTTGAGCTTCGACGGCTTTTGCCCGAACAAAGTTGAATAGAATTGAACCGACTTCTCAAGGTCTTTTACCCCGACATGAATGTGAAAACGTTTCATCTCAGCACTTCCTTTCGATACAGCCTTTAGCCCTGGTTTTGGATTTCCCTTCGCGCGAGCAGCAGTTGCTCCGCAGATAGCCGATGAGTTCTTCGATGAGCTCCGTGTTCGCGAAGTAGGTGATCGAGCGGCCATTTTTCTTCGAGCTGACCAATCCCGCCTTACTCATATGCGAAAGATGGAAGGAGAGGGTATTTGCCGGAATGCCAAGTTCCTCCGCGAGGGCTCCTGGAATGGCCCCGTCTCTCCCATATTCGATCAGCAGCTTGAATACCCGGAGCCGGGTTTCCTGGGAGAGCGAGGAAAAAGCCTCCGTGGCCTCGTACATTTCCATATTTCCAGAATACTAGAAGTATTTGATTCTGTCAATGAGGTCATCTTTACCGCTGGGGTTTGGATAAGCTCCTCGTTCCGGCGGAGATTCGGGTACTTAAAATGTATTACTTTTTGTGCATTAAAGGTCAGGCCGTGCCCTATTCGAAACCTGAAGGCAGGCGCCTGCGGGACGAAGTTAGATGAGTTATGTGAACTATGGAAAGAATGAAACGACGACCAATATATTTTGAACGAGGGGACAACTCCCGCTGTCTCCAGCAAATTACCGTGAATGAAGAGGCTGTCGTGCCAGACGAAAAAACTAAAATTGTGGCTGCTTGAGTTATAAATTTTGTGCCTCGCGTTCACACTAAGTCTAGCTATGCAACTTGATAGGGGGCTGCATGATATTGTCTAAAGTAGTTTTTTTGGGTGGTGTGCTGGTTTCGTTGCTTCTCCCGTCTTCGTGCGCGACGAGTTTCACGGGCGACGCTCATATTGGTCGCAAGGATTGCGTGGAAAAGTGCGAGAAGTGGGGAATGCAGCTAACCGGGATGGTTGCGATGGGTGAGTACAGCAATGCCTGCGTTTGTAAGGTTTCGGGGGGCGCGACCTCGCTTTTGGATTCGGATGACGGCAGGCTTTTAAGTTCAGCCGCGACGGTGACTGCGGGGACGGTTGGGGTTGAGTTGCAGAGGAGGTTAATTATGGAAAGTTAGGCGCAGCAGGGTGCGATGATGGGGAAGTGATAGCTCGTTAACCGAATAGATTCTCACTTTGGGCAATATTCGTATTATTTGTGATTCTTGGGAGCTGGTCTGCCGCGAGTCAGAGTTTTTTTAAATGTAAAAGCCATATTCCAGATGCGGCTCGTCACCGCTCTCGTTTCAGGGAGGGAGCGAGTTCGAGGCATTTTTCAAGATTTGGGTTTTATTCATCTTGCCAAGCGAACTGACCGCGACGAAGGTCGCTGTTCCTTTTTGTCATTCGCATTTGAAATCAAGGCGTTGAGCTGGTGATCGATTTCGCCTTCGGCGCCGCTGAGATTACGAATATCTTGAGCAAACCAGGTGGGCCCTTCAGGTCGCGCCAAATGGTATGCGGGTCTGTCAGCGCTGTTCTCGATAGAGTGAGATGAATACCTTGCTTAGGTATACCTTATTAGGGTATTATAATATAAGTACGGCGATCCAGTCCTTTGCGGACACGGAAATCGAAAAGTTTTCTGTTGCCGGAAAAGCTGCTTCCAAGGTCGGTTGGTCGCCGATTCAGAGCGTCGCCAAACGGAAGTTGGATATGATTCATTACTCGGCGCAGTTAGTTGACTTGAGATTTCGGCTCGGGAATCGTCTTGAGGAGCTGAAAGGAAATTTGACGGGCCTGCATAGCATTCGGATCAATGACCAATGGAGAGTTGTCTTTCGATGGACCGCTGCGGGGCCTGCTGAGGTTCGAATTGAGGATTACCACTAGGAGTATTTATGAGCCAGATGAATAGAAAACCCACTACGCCAGGCGAAATCTTAAATGAGGAATTCCTCAAGCCGATGGGCATGACCCAGAAACAGCTTGCTGATCATCTAGGTTGCGACGTGAAGGTCATTAATCGGATCATTAACGGGCGTACTTCGGTGACTGCGGTGATGGCGGTTCGTCTGTCAGCCACTTTTGGTTCGAACGCAGAATTCTGGCTGAATGCCCAGCAGGCCGTAGATCTCTACGAGGCCGCGAAAAAGATCGGGAAACAGAGACCGAGGCCGTTATTGAAGGTGGGATGAGTTTTTTATTAAGTCCAAGAGTGGCGGTTCTGTGATGAAATCGGTTGTTTCGATCGATCAATTAATTAAAGCCTCGGATTGTCTATCGCAGCAGTTAACTCACTTTCGTGGAAATGCTGAAGTTCATCAAGAAATTAGGAATAATGGTGCCTTTCCTGCGATTATTAGAAATGCACTCATTTTGTCTTTTGCTCTTCACTTTCGCAATATTTACGACTTTTTCTATTTGGAGAAATCACAAAAAGACGATGTTCTGGCAGAGCACTTTTTTGATGACCCAAGCCAGTGGAGAAAAGTTCTTCCACAGAAGCCAGAATCGCTAATCAAATATCGCATTCGACTTAATAAGCACCTAGCTCATATCACCTATGTGCGTATTAATCAGACGCCAGAAGATCGGGTATGGGATTTTCAAGAGGTTATGGAATCTCTGATGCCGGTGATAATTACGTTTGTGACCAATGTTGATCAACGCAAGTTGCATTCGAGTTTACATGAAGAGCTTAATTACAAAGTTTGGAAATTGCTTCGCCGCAAACCAAATAGCGGCAATTGATTGTGCCTTTCGTTCTAAAAGCCGGGCTCAATGAGCTACGCCTTATCGAATTTCCGATGAATCAATGAAGCCAGAGACATAACGACTCCGCCGGCGGAGTGCATGGAGGTCACCGCCCGCCGCATTCTCCGGTTCGACTCCCGTCGTCAGCGCAGGCTCTGGGGTTGAAACTGAGGACGGCAATTGAGTCGCGCGAAGTCTTCATCGCTGATGCATGCCTGAGAGTACGCGGGCCCCGTCATCGGTGCGGAGTTTCTCGAGATCCGAACGCGGTCGAGCCAGCTTTGCTCCAGCGGTCGTTCAAGAAGTTCCAGGCGATTTGACGCGATCGTGGTTTCCGCTTTTTCGCCGACTTCACAGCCGATCCCCACAAAAAAGCCCGCAAGCAGCAACGTTACGCGCACTGCTGTGGATCGGGTGTAGTTCGTCAGCAGGCAGGGCACATCCGGATTCAAACTATTTCTAACACGGGTGAAATGATCCTGCGTCCACATCTCCGGATTTCCGACTGGCGAGTAGGGATCGTAAATGATTGCATGAGGAGCCGGTAAAGAAGCGCCTTTTACCGTTTCGCGAAAATCCCCGAGATGAAGCTTCCAGCGGAGGTGAGGGGTGATTTCGACGTCGCGATCGGAAATCAGGTGATGGAGATTTTTCTCGTGTCCGCCGAAGTAACCCAATTCGTCTGCATGAGTCAGCGCAAACTCGAGAGGCGCTGTCGTTTTGTCGAAACTATGAATCTCAGCCCGTGAGCCGGTGCCTTTCAGGGCCTCAATCGTGGCGAGCACATTGGCCGCCGCTCCGAAGCCGACGTCCCAGATGACGAATGTTCCGCCTGTGGCGGTTAAAGCAGCGCTTCGCTCGACCAAACGTTGTTGTTTGACGTGCAGGATATTCGCTTCGGCCTTGGGGCCAGTGACTGGGTGAAAAGTCTCTCGGTTTTCCAGAGAACGAAGGCTGATGATTCCGGATTTGAGAGTGACGAGCTCGAACGACATGCTCTTACGCTACCACAAGCCGCCTGAAACGGTTTGAATCTGGGGCTGTAAATTTAGCCGCACTGTGCTATGGTTCTCGCGCGAGGCGTTCCGAATGAAAAATCGTCCCACTCTTCATCCACGAAATCGCCACCAGGGTCGCTATGATTTTGCGCGGCTGACTGAAGCGCTGCCTGAGCTTTCGTCGTTCGTGATTGAGACTCCCTATGGCGATCCATCCATTGACTTTGCAAACCCCGCGTCCGTTAAAGCGCTCAATCGCGCTATTCTTAAGCAGTTTTACAATATCGAGCACTGGGATGTTCCCGAGGGGTACCTCTGTCCGCCCATTCCCGGCCGCGCGGATTATGTCCACTATGCCGCCGATCTTATCGCAGAGTTTAACGACGGAAAGATACCTACTGGACCAGGCGTTCGAATCCTGGATATCGGTGTCGGCGCAAACTGCGTTTATCCGATCATCGGTCAAAGCGAGTACGGCTGGAGTTTCGTTGGAGCCGATGTTGACGAACGGGCGCTTGCATCGGCAAAACTTATCATCGACGAAAATCCCGGTCTTAAAGGCCGGATTGAGCTGAGACATCAGAAAGCCTCATCGCAAATCTTTCGGGGTATTTTAAACCCGGGCGAAAAATTCGATCTTTCCGTATGCAATCCTCCTTTTCACTCATCGCTTGAGGAAGCTCAGGAAGGCTCCCGGCGAAAGTGGAAGAACCTGGGAAAAAAACCCGCGCAAGGCATCGGTAAAATCAAGCCTCCGCTGAAGAACTTTGGTGGCCAGGCGTCCGAGCTATGGTGCCCAGGAGGCGAGCTGGAGTTTGTTCGGCGTATGATTACTGAGAGCGCTGAGTTTTCAACTCAGTGTGTATGGTTCTCTACGCTGGTCTCTAAAGTGGATAATCTGCAGAGCATTTATAGAGAACTACGAAAAGCGGGCGTTACGGACTACCGTGAGCAAATGATGTCGCAGGGGCAAAAGATCAGCCGTATTGTGGCGTGGACTTTCTCGATTTTGTGACGAAATCCCTTCGGCTATTTATGGCATTCCAAGACGTAGTTCTTCTTCGGGGAGTACTCGGTGTAGGTCAGCTGGGCTGTGCCGTTTTGTTCAAACGCCACATTGGCCGCGCTGCCAGAATTGCCATTCTGGATAGACATTAAAACCCAGTTCGGAGTGCTTCCCGTCGTCAAATCGGGGTCAGGCATGTCGGCAGAAATATAAAGCCCCGTTGTATCGTCTCTGTATTCCCAATGGCCAGGCCCGTCCGAGGTCGGCTGAATGGCAAGCGGGGTGGTGCTATTGTCCGTGAAAATCGTGGCCTTGCAGGAGATCGCGACTCCAGAACCCGTGTCGGCGCGAGCCCCTGATAAAGGGACAGTGAGCGCCATCAACAAACCAAGCGCCGTTCCGCCAAAGCCAGTAAATAAAGTCATTTCGTGCATCCTTTCCACAAGCGAGCGCAGGATTCTAAGCCCAGCCCGCCTTATATTTGCGGCATGGCTCCTTTATCACCCGCAGTGCTGTGATCAAGCCAAATTCTCGGCTCGCAAAAGCGTCGAGGGCGATTTCGCCCTGAGTTCTTTAGCCGAGCTTGCGTAGCAAGCGGAGCCTCGGGCGCTTAAAATGGTGGAGACGGTGGAAGAAAGGAAAACGTCTTTAATTTCGGGACACCAGTAGCCCGTTAACTACGGCTCACTACGGTCCGTTTCCTCAGCTTGGAATAGGGCGGAGCGGCCCTCGACGCGGTTTTCGGAACTATACCAAGCAAAGTCTTCGGTGGCCGAATAGATGTGCCTTGTTGCTCTTCGGATGGCGTGATTGTTCAAAGAGGCAACGGCCGCTTCCGACATCTGAGCTATAGCTGGCATAGGTTCAAACATGCCTACTAGTGCGACGCGCTTATTTAAGGGGAAGGTGACTTCCGTGTTTTTCAGGCCGAAACCCGGTGAATAGGGCCCGGGGACATCCGAGTGCCAAGCTAATCCGACCGGATTATCACTTGTTACAAAGTTGGTGTCGCAGTTGCTGAAAACAATCGTCCAGTTTCTCGGAATCAATAAATCTGTGATGGTGCTAGCCATCTTGAGCATCGCGTCGATTTGAAAAGTCTGATCGATTTCGATCCGATACCTTTCGCCGTCAACGAAAGCCCTCATGTCATCGTAGCTCACCCCTTCCGGAATGTCGGAGTCGCTCTCCCTGAGCCTTTCATACATCTGCTCAAATCGTTCTTTGGAGGCACAGCTGATCTGGATCATCTTCTTTGCGATATCGCGCATGAATTCTCCATGCCATTCGCGGTGCCAAGGCGTTCGAACGGCCTGGAGCCCGATGAAGCTCATGAGAAATCCGTAACCTTCAATGTCGGGCATCGTCCCCGTTGAAACCACGTGGGCGATGGCGTGGCGTGTTCCGTCTTCAATCTTGGAAAACTCCCTTTCGAGATAAAACGGATCCGCGCCTTCCTGGACATCAATCCGGTAGAAATCACGCTGATGCGCCTCAAGGTTGGGTTTTGATGGTCGGGCCAACTTCGTGGTCTTGTCGATAGCCCATAGCCGGCCATCAGGACGAGAGTCCTCCGTGAAGCCCGACAGGTAAAACTGGGGGCAATAATGGTGCCGACGAGGCTGAGACATGGCTATGTTATACCATGGGTGTGGCCCAATTTGATGTACTCTTAAGCTATTGGAGTTGCCCCTGTTTAAACGGACACTTCCTCGGTTGACTTGACTGCCTCTCGGTACTCCAGAGGCGACTTCATTTGCAAACCCGAATGCGGATGGTTGCGGTTATTCCCCTGTCGAATGAGTGCAGTCGGGTTGTTGTGCAGGATCATGTTCATGCGAGCCAAGCCGCTTGTGGCGGCATCTTTTTCTTGCCCGTAGAGCGTGATCTCAGTCCCGGCCTCGTCACCTACTTTGAGGAGAAGTGAGCCCGACCCGCAGGTTGGGTCATACACGGTGGTCGCGGCAGTGATCTTTGCGGTCTTAATGCCCAGAATCTGGGCCATGATGCGGCTGACTTCGGCTGGCGTATAGAACTGGCCCTTGCTTTTACCGCTTTCGGTAGCGAAGTGGCGCATGAGGTACTCATACGCATCGCCCAGGATGTCATCGCCTTCGGCTCGATTCTTTGAAAAGTCGAGATTTGGATTCTCGAAGATCGCAATCAGGTTAGTCAGGCGATCGACCTTTTCTTTGCCGTCGCCGAGTTTTGTGGAGTCGTTGAAATCAGGGAAGTCCGCCTGAGAGAGCTGATCGTTTGCTTTGGTAAGCGGAGCGATGATCTTTTTATTAATGTCATCGCCGATATCTTTGGTGCCCTTCAGGGCGACCATGTCCTTGAAGCTTGCGCCTTTAGGAATCTTGATTGGCGCGTAAGGCTGTCCGGCGTATTTGTCGCTGATGTATTTGATGAAGAGGAGCACGAGGACATAGTCCTTGTACTGGCTTGCGTCCATTCCGCCGCGAAGCTCATCGCAACCGGCCCAAAGCGACGAGTAGAGTTCAGATTTTTTGAGAGCCACTTTTTCGTTTCTCCTGCTTCAATTCTTCGACTTCTTCGGGCGTAGCGCCGCCACGGACGACCCACTGGTCGACCTCTGTTGCCTTAAACTTCCAAAGCCGCCCGACTCGATGAGCGGGGACTTTTCCGCGATCTAGCCAACGGTAAATCGTCTCCTTCGAGACGCCGAGGTGTGCGGCAATTTCCTCTACGGAGAGCCAGCGCTCTTCGGTCTTCATCCGAAATACTCCCTTGGAATGAAATTCAAGAATTGAGTATTGAAGACGACTTGTGACAATTCAAGACAATTTAGGTTTATGAGCGGCAAATGCTTGTGGAGCTGTGCGGCATTCTCGCGAAATTGCTCTTAGGATTTGTTGGGCGTAGTGATGACTATCAAACGATTGGTTTCTCGCGAGCATGCTCCCTATCGGTGGCAGCAGAATGGAACGCGATTGTTGAAGGAGTTCGGATGGATGTAAATCTTGCGTTGGCGATATTTGGGGTCGGGTTTGGAATTTATCAATGGGTCGATGCTCGGCGGTCGCAGAAGCAGGACAGGGCAGATTTTGAAAATCTGAATGTTCGTGTAGCGAGGGTATTGGAATCGCTACCGGCTCCGCCTGTTGGCACACCTGAAGGAGCACATTTCATTCGTGCGGAGTTCGCTGACATTAATAATGACGGCAAACAGGAATTGCTCGTCAGTTATCCATCCGGAGCTCACGGGTCGACAATGAGAGCATTTCAATGGGACGGCGACTTGGTTGAGATTGGATCGTTCTTTGGCGATTGCGGACCTTACTTCGATATTCGTGACGTGGATGGCGACGGACAGAAGGAGGTTGTTACCTACGTGAGAGATTATAAAAATAACCCGGTAAGCGATCCCCCAATTCCAGCCTACTTCCGCTGGAAGAACGGAAAATTTGAGGAGTTTGCTCTGTCCTAAATCAGGGCAGCCGGCATAGTGAGTTCCCAAATCACAAAACAATCCTGAGTAGTTCGCTCGTAGTTTCCTGCCCGAAAAATCCGTAGTGCGTAGTTCGCCGAACTACAGCCGCGAACTACAAGAGTCTGCAAGAGGGGTGATTTCGCGTGATTTCGGGTGATGAAACCGCCTGATCTCCACGAACCCCTTCTTCCCAAGTTGTTGTTATTGTTAGAAACGCAAACGGCCCAGGACTGATGCCCTGAGCCATTCAAATTTGGTGGAGACGGTGGGAGTCGAACCCCCTCTCGCGTCGGGCTCGTGCCCTCCGCTCCGGGGGCGGCTCCTTCGCTGAGTCGCGCATCGTGCGCGCCTCACCGCGCCGGACTGTCCACTGGACAGTCCATCGCGGCCGCTCAGTCGGGGTTCGACTCCCACGGCCTTCGACTATTGAAAACATAAAATAGGAATCCCCGCCCGCCGGGTGGCGAGCGGGGATTCCTATTTAAATTATATTTAAAATGGTGGAGACGGTGGGAGTCGAACCCACGTCCGAAAGTGATCGACCTCCGGAGTCTACAGTGCGTAGCTGAAGTTTTAAGTTGAGTCCGTGGCGCGCTTCAGCTCGCTCCCTGGACCCCCCGCATACTTTGATTTCGCTTTCGATCCATATGCGAGAGATCGGTCGCTAGCCCGTATCAATGACGTTCGCTACCTGGATCACGGGCGAATCCAGGCGGAACGTGGTTGCTAGATAGAGTTAACTATTAAGCAGCCATTGCGTATTCGCTGTTGGCGAGTACTAGTTGCCATTTTTTTACGAGGCCTATGGCACCTCGGCATGCATCCGGGGCTTCAACACTCCCGTCGAAACCGGATCGTCCCCATAGAACTTTTATAACATATGACGCACTGTTTCGGCAGAGTGATTGCAAGTGTCGGTTATGCTTCGTTTATTTGTCGGATAGAGCCCAGGAGCTTCGCGATTTTTATGATGCAAAACGGCAAAAATCTGGGATAGGCTGGCCGCAACGCAAAGGACAACGAATGAACACGGACTTTAATCATCTTAACGTCACGAATCGTAAACTTTTGGCCTGGGTCACGGAAATGGCCACGCTTTGCCAGCCGGCTCAGATTTATTGGTGTGACGGCTCGGATCAGGAATACGACCGGCTTTGCACGGAGATGGTTAAAAGCGGGACGCTGAAGCGGCTCAATCCCGCGAAACGTCCGAACAGCTTTTTGGCGCTGTCCGATCCGTCGGATGTGGCGCGCGTGGAAGATCGCACGTTCATTTGCAGTGTAAAAAAAGAAGACGCCGGCCCGACCAATAACTGGATGGCGCCCGCTGAAATGAAAGAGACGCTTCAGCCGCTGTTTTCGGGCTGCATGCGCGGTCGCACGATGTATGTGGTTCCGTTTTCGATGGGGCCGCTCGGTTCGCCGATTTCACATATCGGGGTGGAGCTGACTGATTCGCCCTACGTCGTGGCCAATATGAAGATCATGACCCGCATGGGCAAGGGCCCGCTCGAGGTTTTGGGTGCGAACGGCGATTTCGTGAAATGCCTGCACTCGGTCGGCGCGCCGCTCGCGGCTGGCCAGGCGGACGTCAAATGGCCTTGCAACGCCGAACATAAGTACATCGTTCATTTCCCGGAAGAGCGCACGATCATGTCTTTTGGCTCGGGCTACGGCGGGAACGCGCTGCTCGGGAAGAAGTGCTTCGCGCTTCGCATCGCTTCCGAAATGGGGCGCCGCGAGGGCTGGCTTGCCGAGCATATGCTGATTTTGGGCATCGAGAACCCGAAGGGCCAGAAAGTTTACGTCGGCGCCGCGTTTCCGAGCGCGTGCGGAAAGACCAATCTCGCGATGCTCATTCCGCCGAAGGCGTTTTCGGGCTGGAAGATCACGACGGTTGGCGATGACATCGCCTGGATCAAGCCGGGCCCGGATGGGTATCTGCGCGCGATCAATCCGGAGTCGGGGTACTTCGGCGTGGCGCCGGGTACGTCTTATAAGACCAATCCGAACGCGATGCGCTCGATCGAGAAAAACACCATATTCACGAACGTCGCCGAGACGATCGACGGCGATGTTTGGTGGGAAGATCTGACCGAAACGCCTCCGGCTCGCCTGATCGACTGGCAGGGCAAGGAGTGGACTCCGGGTTGCGGCCGCAAGGCGGCTCATCCGAATGCGCGCTTCACCGCGCCCGCTTCGCAGTGCCCTTCGGTCGACGCGGATTGGGAAAACGCCGCGGGCGTTCCGATCTCGGCTTTTATTTTCGGCGGCCGGCGCGCGGATACGATTCCGCTCGTTTATCAGGCCAAGGATTGGGAATCGGGCGTTTATCTCGCGGCGACGACGGGTTCCGAAACCACCGCCGCGGCGACGGGACAGGTGGGCGTGGTTCGCCGTGACCCGATGGCGATGCTTCCGTTCTGCGGCTACAATATGGGCGATTATTTCGCTCATTGGCTGAAAATGCGCGGCACGGTGACGCATCCGCCGCTGATTTTCGGGGTGAACTGGTTCCGTAAAAAAGACGGCAAGTTCCTGTGGCCGGGCTATGGCGATAATATGCGCGTTCTGCAGTGGATTTTCGAGCGCGTGCAGGGCCGCGGGCAATCGATTGAGACTCCGCTGGGCCATGTGCCGACTTTTCAAGACCTCGACTGGAGCGGGCTCGCTGATATGAGCGATGCGCGCTTCAACGAGGTGATGAAAATCGACGCCGAGGTTTGGGCGAAAGAAATCAGCTCGCATAACGAGCTTTTGGAAAAATTCGGCGATCGCTTGCCGCCGGCGCTGCGCGCGGCGCAAATGCGCATGCTCGCCGATTTCAGCACGACGCCCAGCGCGAATCTCAACCAACGGAGCTTAACCGGTGCCGGGCTCGCCTAAAAGCGGGTCCTCAGGCGCGGTGAATTCCGTATTCGTAAACGGATCCAGGTGCTCGGGGCGCACGGCCACGCCGGTTGCCATCAGACGATAATGAGTGGCGACGTTCAGCGGGATAAGTTCGGTTTTGAAGCGGACGATTCCGGATGCGCCTTTGCGATAGGCGCGGACGCGGATCTCGCGCTGCAGGTTTTCGAGTATTTTTTGGAATTCTTCTTCCCGGAGCTCCGATAGGTCATTCGCCTCGACGATGGAGGATTTGAGCGTCGCGCTGACCGTGATGGTATCCAGGACTTCCAGCAACTGGGTCGAGAACTGCGGGAGCGTGTCCTCCGAGGTCATTGGCAGCAGATCGGCCGGGTGGGGGGCTGAATCGGATGAGCGGGACACGGCCACGGTGTCAGGTCGGATCAGGGGAGTCGTGTCCTCGTCGAGCGAGCTTGCTTTGCTGTAAATTTCTTCGGCGGGTCCGAGCCGCATTCGAAGCGGAAGGCTGCGCAGTGCCTGCACCAGCAGAACGCCTGCGTATTCGCTGATTCTGGGAATGAGAATCCGGCCACTCGCGAGTTGCGGCTCAAGATCGATTTCGCGGATGCCCAAGTCCGTATTCGAAAAAAGATCCATGAGTTTCTCGCGCTCGACATCTCCGATTCTACCTTCGATGAGAAGGCTGAAGGGGAAGGCGGCGGGAACGCTGGCTTTGACTTCGGCAAGGCCGACCGAGTCGGCGTATTGGCGAACGTTTTCGATCGCGGCGGCCGGTGCGAGTTCTGTTTCGGGAGGAGTAGGCTCGGCGGTCGGTGCGGGGGATGCGGCCGAAAGCTCTCCGGTATTTTCGCTGGGAGCGTTCGGGGCGAAGCTCTCCTCGATTGTCGTGGCCGGCATCAGCTCTTCAGAGAGGGTGAAGGCAGGGCTCGCGCTTTCCAGGACCGCGGCTACCCCGGGGGTCTCAAATTCTTGAGGGAGTTCGGGAATCTCCTGCTGCTCAAGAGGCTGAAGGGGCTCTTCCAGCGTCACGGCAGATTCGAGATCGCTGGGCGCTTCCGGCTGCTCGAAAGCGAATGGATCGGCAAGTTCGGGTTCTTCGAGGACGAGATCGGGCTCGGCCGACGGCGTGATTTTAAACGGATCGTCTTCGTCGTTGCTCACTCTTTAAGAGTAGCATGGAAAATCGGGTGTCGTTAAGCCCCGTGGCATTTCTTGTACTTTTTGCCCGAACCACAGGGGCAAACGTCATTGCGCCCGACCTTTTCGACGTCATTTTGGCTGACGGCCGTGGCTACCCCTCCGCCACCACGAGAAAGCGTCATGCGGCTCGGATGGGGGGCCCGAAGCTGGGACATGAAATCCGGCGCGGCTTGAGCCTGAGCTGGCAGGGGTTGGCCTTGCTCGGCTTGAGCTTCAGCAGGGTGGGCATGCCGGGCTTTGGCGGGATCCACCGGGATCAGCTCGCCGTCCTCGCTGAGGTTGTATTGCATGCTCTGAGCTTGCGCCTGAGCGGCAGCGCGCTCATGGGCTTCAAGCTCTTGCTCGAGCGAAAGCTCGCGCTCCCGGGCCGTCAGGGGACGGGTCGGGGCCGGGCCTTGCGCGAGCTGCACGGCGAAGATCTTTTGAACGACATCGCTCGTGATCATGCCCATCATCATTTCGAAGAAGCGGAAGCCCTGCTTTTTGTACTCGATGAGCGGGTCTTTTTGGCCGTAGGCATTGAGGCCCACGCCCTCGCGAAGACCGTCCATGCCGAGCAGATGCTCCTTCCATAGATGATCGATCGTGGAGAGGAAAATCATCTTTTCGAGCTGATGAATGGTGTCGTCGCCTAATTCCCGGGTCTTGGCATCATAAGAGCGGCGGGCGATTTCCATGATGAGCTTTTTCAAGCCCTGGTCATTGAAAGGCGAGATCTCGCGCTCTTGGATTTGAGTCTCGATCGAAAGCGTGTTGCGGATCGCCGTATTGAGCTCGTTGACATCGAGATTCTGGTTGCCGCTGTGATCCCGGCGCAGTTTGCCGTTCGGGAAGAAGTCCTGGGCGATGTTGGTGGCGACCTCATCGATCATTTGAAGGGCCATGTCATGCAGATTCGGGGAGGAAAGCACTTCGCGGCGCCACTCGTAGATCACCTTGCGCTGCTGGTTCATGACGTCGTCGTACTCGAGCAGGTGCTTACGGATATCGTAGTTATGGCCTTCGACTTTTTTCTGGGCGTTGGCGATCGCCTTGGTGATCCAAGGATGCTCGATCGGCATGTCTTCTTCCATGAAACGGCCGATATTGACCGACCCGAAAATACGCATCAGATCGTCTTCGAGCGAGAGGAAGAAGCGAGACGCGCCCGGGTCGCCTTGTCGGCCCGCGCGGCCGCGAAGCTGGTTGTCGATACGGCGCGATTCGTGGCGTTCGGTGCCTAAAATGAAAAGGCCGCCCGCTTGGCGGACTTCTTCGCGTTCTTTTTCGCAGCCCGCTTTCCAGTGGGCGATGGTTTCATGCACTTTCTTTTCGTGCTCGATGCGGCCGGCTTCGATTTCCTCGGGGGTCGCTTCGGGCGCGGGCTTGTGGTCGCCGACCTCGGCGCGAGCCAGGAACTCGGCGTTGCCGCCCAAAAGAATATCGGTACCGCGACCGGCCATATTGGTGGCGATCGTGACCGCGCCTTTGCGCCCGGCCTGAGCGACGATGTAAGCTTCGCGCTCATGCTGTTTGGCGTTCAGGACCGAGTGCTTGATTCCTTCGCGTTTCAATAGGCCCGAGAGCATCTCCGATTTCTCGACCGATACCGTGCCCACGAGAACGGGCTGGCCCTTGGCCTGCAGCTCTTTGATTTCCTTGGCGATGGCTTTGAGTTTGCCGGATTCCGATTTGAAGATCACATCGGCTTCATCCTGGCGGACCATCGGGCGGTTCGTCGGGATGACAGTGACATCGAGTTTGTAGATTTCCTTGAACTCGGTGGCTTCCGTGTCCGCCGTTCCGGTCATGCCGGAAAGCTTGTTGTACATGCGGAAGTAATTCTGGAAGGTGATCGTGGCGAGAGTCTGGTTCTCGTTCTCGATCGTGACGCCTTCTTTGGCCTCAATCGCCTGGTGAAGGCCATCCGACCAGCGGCGTCCCGGCATGAGGCGCCCGGTGAACTCGTCGACGATCAGGACTTCCCCGTCTTTGACGACGTAATCTTTATCGCGCTTGAAAAGCACGTGCGCGCGCAGCGCCTGGTTGACGTGATGGAGGAGCTCGATGTGCTGGGGGTCGTAGAGATTGGCCACGCCCAGGCGCTTTTCCATCTTCTGGATGCCGTCCAGGGTCAGTGCGGCTGTCTTGGTTTTTTCCTCGACCGTGTAATCGGTCTCGGCGACGAGCGCGCCGCCTTCAAGGAGCTTGGTGTCGATCTGATAGTAGAGGTCGGTCGAATCGTCGGTCGGGCCGCTGATGATGAGGGGCGTTCTCGCTTCATCGATCAGGATCGAGTCCACTTCGTCGACGATCGAGAAATTCAGCTCGCGCTGGACGTAGTCCTCGAGCCGGAATTTCATGTTATCGCGCAGGTAATCGAAGCCGAATTCGTTGTTCGTGCCGTAGGTGATGTCGCAGGCGTAGTTCTGCTGGCGCTCGGTGTCGGTTAGGCCGTGCACGATGATGCCGGTGGTGAGGCCCAGGAATTTGTGAATCGCGCCCATTTGCTGGGAGTCGCGGCGGGCGAGGTAGTCGTTGACGGTAACGACATGGACGCCTTTGCCGGAAAGCGCGTTCAAATAAGAGGGAAGCGTCGCGACCAGGGTTTTACCTTCGCCGGTGCGCATTTCGGCGATGCGCCCGCGATGAAGCGTGATGCCGCCGATCAGCTGGACGTCATAGTGGCGCTCGCCGCGGACTCGCCAGGCGGCTTCGCGAACAACCGCGAAAGCTTCCGGCAAAATATCATCGAGCGTTTCGCCGTTCGCCAGGCGCTGTTTGAATTCGGCGGTTTTGCCTCGGAGCTGCTCGTCGGTCAGCGGCTTGATCTTCGCTTCTAATTGATTGATTTGGGCAACGATCGGATAAATCGATTTGAGCTCGCGATCGTTTTGCGTGCCGAAAATCTTTCTACTCAGGTTTGAAGCAAAGGTCTTGATCGCCATAGGTATTTTTTAATATCGAGGGCGCGCTGAAGTAGCAAGTGTGATGTTGAAAACATGTTAGACATGTTGGAGTTAGGGACTTTAGGTGTCTTCGAGAATGTAAGAAAGCGGGTCAATCGGGGTTCCATGCACTCGAACTTCGTAATGAAGGTGCGGGCCGGTTGAACGCCCCGTGTTACCGAGCAGTGCGATATTGTCACCTTTTTTGACGCGCTGACCCTTGGATACGAGAATTCTTCGGGTGTGTCCGTACCAGGTCTCAAGACCGTAGCCGTGGTCGATGATGAGCGTGTTGCCGTAGCCGCTTTTAATTCCAGCGAAAATCACGATGCCGTCCGCCGGTGCTCGAACCGGGGTGCCTTCCCGATTGGCGATGTCCATGCCTTCATGCATTTTGACTCGCCCGTCGCCCAGAGGGGAATGACGCACTCCGAATCCCGAGGTGTAATAGCCGATGACCGGTTTCAGGGTCGGAAGCGCGGCTAAAAAGGCGCGTTGGTCCGCCAGGAGCTCGCAAAGATCCTGGAGCATCTGTTCGACGTAGAGCGAGTTTTGATTCAATCCGGCGAGTTTCGTATCGAGTTCCGCGTAGTCGCGCTGCAGGAGCGCGTCTTCCGGCAGGCTGGACGAAGGAAGCTCGGCCTGCGAGGTGGTGATTGGCTTCGTGGCATCGGCCTGGGCCGGGGGAGCGGGAACCTGGCTTGCGGTGGGCGCTGGCCCTGAATTGGGCTTTGCGGTCGAGAGTGCTTTGAATCCCCCGATGTTGGTGGCTGCATCGGGAAGGTTGCCGTTGTTGAGGCTTTGCAGCAGGCCGTCGCGATCTTCGATGTTGGTGATGACTTTGAGGCGGGTGGCGAAGGTTTTCACGCGGTCAACGGTGGTTTCAATCGTCGCCACCTTGTTTTTGAAAATCTGGACCTGTTGGCGAAGTCGGCGGTTTTCGATGTTGAGCTGCTTGTTTTCGGAGATCTGTCCCATGACCGACCAGTAGTCGAAAAACATGACCGCTCCGAGAAGGGCCACGAACGCGATCACGATCGCGCCCGTGCGCAGGATCCACGCCGGCACGACGAGCCGCCGCACGTCGGAGGTCTTTTCGGGAACGATCATGACGGTGTAGTACTTGTTTTTAATGCTCATAGAGGGATTATACCGTATTTGGCTCGCCAGGTAACGAGACGACTTCCACCAAAATGGACGTAATATTGTCATCTCCGCCGTTTTTATTTGCGATCTCAATGAGTTTTTTGACCGCCGCTTCGGCATCGTGATTTTTATGTAAGTGCTCGTCGATGACCTGGCGGATTTCGAGGTCCTGCATCTGGCCTGAAAGCCCATCCGAGCAGATCAGAAAAGCGTCACCCGGCTTCACTTGGAGCTCGTAGGTTTCGACGTTCAGGTTTTTGTCGAAGCCAACCGAGCGGGTGATGACGTTTTTCATCCGATCGGTGCGCATTTGGGCACGGGTAATGAGGCCCGCGCGCAATTTTTCCTGAACCAGTGAGTGATCGCGCGTGGCCTGCCAGATGGGATAGCGCTCGGCTTCGTCGCTGACGGCGTAATCGGGCGGAATGGGGCGGAAAAAATAACCGCGACTGTCGCCGACATGGCCGATGACGAGTCGGTCGCCCGCGAAAAGCAAAGCCGTGACGGTCGTTCCCATGCCTCGAAGGGTCGAGTTTTGGGTGGCGCGATCGAAGATGGCGTCGTTCGCCGCGCGGATGGCGCGGGTGATGGCTTCGTGCGGCTCCCAATTGGCGTACTGCCGGAATTTTTTCAGCTCTTCCGGTATTATTTCGACGGCCATGGCGCTCGCGGTTTCGCCGCCTTGATGCCCGCCCATTCCGTCGGCGACGACAAACAATCCCAGCTCCGGACAAAAAGCGAGGCTGTCCTGGTTTTGAGTCCGCCGTCTCCCGATATCCGTCGCGCTGGCGGCGTTGAAGCGCGGGGGGCCGGAGAGAGTCGGAGTTTGGGTTTGCGATTCGGCAGTCGCCATCAAGTTCCTTTTATTTGCCGGCTACGGAGATCTCGCTGATTCTCACGGAAGGCGCTCCGACTGAGCCGAAAAAGCGAAGGTCGTTTCCGACGTCCGTTACTTTTCGGAGCAGCTCCAGCACATTGCCTGCGACAGCAAACCCTCGTACCGGCCGGGTTAGTTTCCCATTTTCAATGAGAATTCCGGATGCCCCAAGCGAAAAATCACCAGTGACCGCATTTGCCGTATGGAGCCCCATCAAGTGGGTGATGAGGACGCCTTTGGAGATGCCATCCAGGAGCTGTTCCTGGGTTCTTCGGCCGGGCTGCATGAACAGATTGGTCGTGCTGATTTCGGGTAGGCTCTTGATTCCGCGCGAGGCGTTGCCTGTCGATGCTTTACCGGCTTTTCGTGCGTGGTAGGTGTCGTATAAGGTGCCGGCGACGAATCCGCGGTCAATTAAAATGGTTTTCTGGGAGGGGCAACCCTCGGCATCGAAAGGGGAGCTCGCGAGCCCTCCGGCCAGCAGGCCGTCATCGATCAGGGTGATGTGCTCGGAGAATAGATGCTGCCCGTCTTTGCCAGCGAGCATGCTGCGCCCTTTTTCGATTTCTTCCGCCGAAAAACTCGATGAAAGAAAGTCGATCAGATCGACGACCACCGAATTCCTGAATACGGCGGGACAGCTCATAGTCGGGGCGTCGCCCGCGTTCAAAAGCTCGGTGGCGCGCTCGGCGGCGACGGTGCCGACGCTTTTGATATTCAATAGATCGAGAAAATTCACGTACTGCATGTCCCCGCCCACCTGGTTGTCGCCGTTTTGTTCGGCTTTGCAGCTGATCGAGGCGCCGTACACGGTTCCGTGATGGTGAATGTGATCGCCGCTGGAGTCCATGAGGTGAACTTCGCCCAAGGATTCGCTGATGACCGCCGAGCGGATTCCTTGAATTCGCGAATCGGCGGTCCGGCAGGCGGCTTCGAGCTCTTTGGCCATTTCCACTTTGCGGTTCATGGGCACGAGAATGCCTTTCGAGTCCCAGGCGTCGACCTCCGGGTACACAAAGGTACTGAAGACGGGAAGTCCGGCGAAGTCGTCTTCAGGCATCACGGCCGCGATATCGAGCGCGCTTTTCACCATGCGTTCGATAGCGGGTCGGTTCAGCGAGGTTGTGAAGCTGAATCCTTGTTTGCGATCTTTGATGACCCGAACGGCCATGCCGACGTCTTCTGAGCGCGACAGAGAGTCGATCTGTTGCTGTTTGGCGTCGATGCGAGTTGAGGTTCGTCTTTGAAAATAGATCTCGAATTGTTCGGGATTGTTCTGCTCAAGCATCCGTTTGGTCTCCTCGAGGAGAGGGAGGATGGGTGAGTTTTCGTCAAACTGTTGTCGTTCGCTTTCATTGTTCATCGTCAGTAACTTTACATCCTGAAAGATATAAAGGTAAAATAGAATGAGCAGGGGGACGAGCGAATGGCATCAGGAACAGGGTCACACGGTCACGGCAATAAAGAGAATCAGGATTGGTCCAAGATCTTGGGCGAGTGGAATACAGTCCGAGAATTCAAAAACATTCATTGGGAAGGCACCTTCTGGGAATATCTCGACATCGTGAAGCAGGATGCCGGCGTGACGCGAAATTCGTTTCAGCGCATGTACGACATGGTCCTCGGCTATGGCACATCGAGTTACATCGAATATAAGAAAACCATCGTTCGTTATAAGTTTTTCGAAGACCCGATCGAAAACGGCAAAGATGCGGTTTTCGGCCTCGATGTCCCCTTGATGAAGCTTGTGCATTTTTTCAAATCCGCGGCTTTCGGTTACGGAACCGAGAAGCGCGTGCTTTTGCTTCACGGGCCTGTAGGCTCGGCGAAATCGACGATCGCGCGTCTCCTGAAAAAGGGGATCGAGCGTTACTCGCACAGCAACGAAGGCGCCATGTACACCTATCGCTGGGTCGATGACACGGGATCAGGGATTTTGGGCGCGCAGACCTCGGTGCGCTGTCCGATGCAGGACGAGCCGCTGAAGCTCATTCCCGAATCGATGCGCGACAAGCTGATCGAAGAGCTGAATCGCGGCAACAAGACTCCTTATAAGGTGGAGATCAAGGGCGACCTGAATCCGTTCTGCCGCTTCGTGATGCGCGAGTTCATGAAGAAGTACGACGGCGACTGGGTCACCGTCATTAAGAAGCACATCAAGGTCGAGCGCCTGCTGCTTTCCGAGAAAGATCGTATCGGCATCGGCACTTTCCAGCCGAAGGACGAAAAGAACCAGGATTCGACCGAGCTCACGGGCGATATCAATTATCGCAAGATCGCCGAGTACGGCTCGGATTCCGATCCGCGCGCGTTCAACTTCGACGGCGAGTTCAATATCTCGAACCGCGGCATCGTCGAGTTCATCGAAGTGCTCAAACTCGATGTCGCGTTCTTGTACGACTTGCTCGGCGCTTCGCAAGAGCATCGCATCAAGCCGAAGAAGTTCGCGCAGACCGATATCGACGAAGTCATTTTGGGCCACACCAATGAGCCCGAGTTCCGCAAGCTTCAGAACAATGAGTTCATGGAAGCTTTGAGGGATCGTACGGTCAAGATCGACATTCCTTACATCACGAAGCTGAAGGAAGAGACGAAGATCTACGAAAAGGACTTCAACGCGGCCAAGATCAAGGGCAAGCACATCGCGCCTCGCACGATCGAGGTGGCGGCGATGTGGGCGATTCTGACCCGTCTCGAGCAGCCGAAGAAGGCGAATCTCTCGCTGCTTCAGAAGCTCAAGCTCTATGACGGAAAGACCCTGACCGGTTACACCGAAGACAACGTGAAGGAGCTTCGTAAGGAAGCCATTCGCGAAGGCTTGGACGGCATCAGCCCGCGCTACATCCAGGATAAGATCTCGAACGCCTTGGTGAGCGATAAGGCCGGGGATGTGGGCTGCGTGAACCCGTTCATGGTGATGAACGAGATCGAAGGCGGCTTGAAGCATCATGCCTTGATCGGATCGGACGAAAAACGCCGCGAGTACAAAGAGATGCTCGCGGTAGTGAAGCAGGAATATGAGGACATCGTGAAGAACGAGGTTCAGCGCGCGATCTCGGCGGACGAGGACGCGATCGCCAAGCTCTGCTCCAACTACGTCGATAACATCAAGGCCTTCACCCAGCGCGAGCGAGTGAAGAACAAGTACACGGGGCAGGATGAGGAACCGGATGAGCGTCTGATGCGTTCGATCGAAGAGAAGATCGATATTCCGGAATCTCGCAAGGATGATTTCCGCCGCGAGATCATGAATTACATCGGGGCCCTCGCGATCGAAGGCCGTACCTTCGATTACAAAACGAACGAACGCCTGCATAAGGCGCTCGAGCTGAAGCTTTTCGAGGATCAAAAGGACACGATCAAGCTCACTTCGCTCGTTTCGAACGTGGTGGACCGCACGACCCAGGAAAAGATCGACGTGGTGAAAACGCGCCTGATCAAGAACTACGGCTACTGCGAGATCTGCTCGACCGACGTGTTGAACTTTGTCGCGAGCATCTTTGCCCGCGGGGACGTGAAAAAACGATCGTAAATCGCGATAGGAGAAGGCTCGTGGCCCGTCCGCGAGGATCGGTCACGAGCCGCTTATAATGAGCATTTACAACATCAAGCGGGATCATTCCCGGTTTCGCCAAATCGTCAAAGGCAAGATCAAGCAGGATCTGAAGAAGTACGTGACCAACGGCGAGATGATCGGCCGCAAGGGCAAGGACCTGGTCTCGATCCCGATTCCCCAGATCGAGATCCCGCGCTTTCGCTTCGGCGATCGCGAACAAGGCGGCACGGGGCAGGGTGAAGGCAAGGCCGGCGATCCGATCAACGGCCAACCGGGCGATCAGCAGGACGGTGAGGGGCAGGCTGGCAACCAAGCTGGCGAGCACATGCTCGACGTCGATCTCACGCTCCAGGAGCTTGCCGAGATCCTGGGCGAGGAGCTCGCTTTGCCGCGCATCGAGCCGCGCGGGCACAAGACCGTTAAAGCGAAAACCGAGCGTTATACCGCGATCGCCAATCAAGGGCCGAACTCGCTTCGGCACTTCAAGCGGACTTTCAAGGAAACGCTGAGACGCCAAATCGCTTCGGGCACTTACGACGCGAAGAACCCGATCATCGTCCCGATTCGCCGGGATTATCGTTTCCGTTCGTGGAAGACGGACGAGAAGCACGAAAACAGCGCGGTCATCATCTACATGATGGACGTCTCGGGTTCGATGGGCGATGAGCAGAAGGAAATCGTGCGCACCGAGGCTTTTTGGATCGATACCTGGCTCCGCTCGCAATACAAGGGCATCGAAACCCGCTACATCATCCACGACGCGACGGCCCGCGAGGTTGATGAAGACACGTTTTTCAAAACGCGCGAAAGCGGCGGAACGCTCATCAGCTCCGCTTACAAGCTTTGCGAGAAGATCATCGAAACCGATTACGGCCCGTCCGATTGGAACATCTATCCGTTTCATTTCTCGGACGGCGACAATTGGTCGGGCGAGGATACGCGCCTGTGCCTCGATCTGCTCGATAAGAGCCTGCTGCCGATGTCCAATCAGTTTTGTTACGGCCAGGTCGAATCGCGTTACGGTTCGGGCCAGTTCTATAAGGATCTGAAGGAACATTTCGGCACGAGTCATGAGCGCGTGACGCTTTCCAAGATCGAGAACAAAGAGGGCATCCTGCAATCCATCAAGGAATTCCTGGGTAAGGGGAAATAACGCCATGTCATCGGGTTACGAAAGCAGCGCACTCACTCCGGATTTGACCAGGCTTCGCGACGAGATCCGCGCGTACGCGATCGGCTACGGCCTGGATCCTTTCGAAGTGATCTTCGAAATGGTCGATTCGGACCAGATCAATTCGCTGGCGGCGCTGGGCGGTTTTCCGGTGCGCTATCCGCATTGGCGCTTCGGCATGGACTACGACCAGCTCTCCAAGGGCTATCAGTGGGGCCTCCAGAAGATTTACGAGATGGTGATCAACACCGATCCGGCTTATGCGTACCTGATGAAGGCCAATAATATGGTCGATCAGAAAACGGTGATCGCGCACGTTTACGGTCACGTCGATTTTTTCAAGAACAATTACTGGTTCTCCAAGACCAATCGCAAGATGCTCGATGCCATGGCCAATAACGCGGTCAAAATCCGCGGTTTCATGGATCGCTACGGGCAGGACGAGGTCGAGAACTTCATCGATCATTGTCTCGCGCTCGAAAATCTGATCGACCCGTTTTTGCCGTTCAGCACGCCGAAGAAAGCCGAGCATAGGCGCAACGACCCTCGCGGTTTGACCGAGGAAGCGGATGAGAAGCCGGCCGAGCCCGTGGGACGGCTTAAGATCCCGCATTCTTACATGGATCCCTACATGAATCCGCCGGAGTTTCTCGAGGCCCAGCGGCAGAAACTTCAGGATCAGAACAAGCAGCAGGCGCATAACCCGCCCTCGCCGCAAAAGGATATCCTGCTTTTCTTGCTCGAGAACTCGCCGCTTCACGATTGGCAGTACGACGTGCTGCGGATTATCCGCGATGAAGCCTATTATTTCGCCCCGCAGGCCCAGACCAAGATCATGAACGAAGGCTGGGCCTCTTACTGGCACAGCAAAATTCTCACCGAGAAGGCGCTGAAGGATTCCGAGCTGATCGATTTCTGCGACCATAACGCCGGCGTGCTCGCGATGGCGCCCGGCAAGATCAACCCTTACAAAATCGGGGTCGAGCTTTTCCGTGATATCGAGGATCGCTGGAACAAGGGCAAGTTCGGCAAAGAATACGACGAGTGCGACAACATGGTCGCCAAGGCCAAATGGGACAAAAAGCTCGGTTTGGGCCGCAAGAAAATTTTCGAAGTGCGCAAGGTCTGCAACGACGTGACCTTCATCGACGAGTATTTCACGGAAGAATTCTGCGATCGCATGAAGCTTTATACTTACGCGTTCAACCGCCGCACCAATCAGCAAGAAATCGTGGATCGCGACTGGAAAAAAGTGCGCGATAAGCTGCTCTTTCAGCTCACCAACATGGGGCAGCCCCTGATCTACGTGGTCGACGGCAATTTCCAGAACAAAGGCGAGCTGCTTCTCCAGCATCGTCACCAGGGTCTCGACCTCGACACCCGCTGGTCGCGCGAGACTATGCGCTCGCTCTCGGCGATCTGGAACCGTCCGGTCAACGTCGAGACCGAAGTCGACGGTCAGAAGAAGCTTCTCAGTTACAATAACGGGGAGTTTTCGGAGAGATTTCTCTAGATCGTGGCGATGGATCACGAACTCGTCTCGTGACGAGCGTTTTGAGCGCCACGGTCGGGCATTAATTAAATGATCGACATGTAAGGCTTCTCCCTAGGTCTGCTCTCCAGAGAACGAGCATTTCTGCATCGTTACCATCGCGATTTGGGCGACATCGTTTATCCGCTCCAAATGGCTTGCCAATTCGAGGCTTGAATCGCTGATATTTGACGGGCGATTTGAAATTTTGCCCAATGACAGCAACGACAGCCGTTGCGTTTGTGAGTTGAATCCGCCAGACGCCTGCGCCAAAAAGGCATTGCCCCGCCAATAAAGTCTTGCGTCTCAATGAAATAAAACATATGTACATGGTTCATGAAGCAGTTCGCGTTCAGTGCAATTCCGAAAGCCCGCACCGAGCACGGCGGCTCGATCCGCCAAGGCAGGCGAAAGCTTGCGCGCCCACTTGATCCGAAGCGGCCGCTTCACCTGGTGTTGCGCTCCGAGAAAGCGCAAGGAAAGCTCTCGCTGCTTTACGGGCAGAACTGGCGGAAGATCGAATACCTCACCGCAAGGCTCAGCCGCCGCTACGGCGTTCGCGTTTATCAGTTCGCCAATTCAGGGAACCATCTTCATTTGCTCGTGCGCGGCAAAACGCGGAAAGGCCTACAAGATTTTCTTCGTGTCCTTTCGGGCAAGGTCGCGCAGCTAGTTACGGGCGCTAAAAAGGGCCAGGCGTTCGGAAAGTTTTGGTCGGCGCTCGCGTATTCACGCGTGGTGGAGTGGGGGCGTGCCTTTTTTGAGGCAAAATACTACGTTCTCAGGAACGAACTCGAGGCGGATGGGGTCCTTGATTACCGGCGCGCGCGAGCGAAACGCTCTGCGCCAGCTTGACTCATTTTCGGGCACCATTTTTCCCCTTCCGTCAAGGCTCGGTTAGGTTGTTGCGGCGCATGATAGCCGCTCGATGGCCGCCCTTTTCGATCCCATTTTTCAAAAAAACCTAAGCGGGACGGATAGCTAACGCAGCTCTCAAATAGACTACCTATTGCGGTCATAAAATTTTGGACCACAATAGATTGTGGTGTGCTTTGACAGCGACACAATTCGAGCGCACGCTTTAATGAACGGAGAATTCAACTCATGGAACTTATGGATAAGACGCCAATGCAAGAGCCCACG
>JARLHE010000032.1 GCA_031292385.1 Oligoflexia bacterium | reverse complement strand
TGCCCACGGGATTCCGGGCGGAGATGACGCCGATCGGGATAAAAAGCAGGGCCCAGGATGCCAGCAAGCTCTCGACATGGTGCAGGTGAGGATAGATCCCATAGAGATAAAGGGCGGACAGCAATGCGCAGTAAAAAAGCATTCCCGCTGCCTGGGCGATCGAACGGGCCGGCCGGTTCGAGTTGCCGAAAAGGATCGCGGCGACCACGGCCATGAAGGTCAGAGTCGAACCTTGGGGCCAGGCGGTCACGTGCCAGATGCAGCATCCGACCGCGTACGAGAGAACCGCCACGGCGCTCGTCACGACCGCGGTGGAAGGGTTCCAGTGGCGAACGCTCCGATCCGTTTCGTCGCTCGGCAGGCGCGAGACGATCTTGAATCGGCGCGGCGAAACGAACTTCGCCAGTCTCCGTAAGTGCGTGAAAAAGGCGATCATCTCCCTGAGGCGGTCCGTGAGGCTGAGAATCAGGGGCCCTTCCGTTTCTCCCGCCGAAGAGGCCGCCAGCTCAAGCTGGCTGAGTCGGTCCAGAAGCTCTTTCGGGTCCTGGTAGGATCGCCTTTTTTCGAGCCAGAGAAGGCAATCCCGGACGGCCGCTCGGCACGAGTCCGTAAGCGGACCCGGGTCCTGCTTCTTCAGGATTTCCATCCGGTCGCGAACGGCCTCGATCGATACGATCAGCATCAACATCCGGTTTTGGATGCGCTGTAAAAGCTTTTTGAAAGAGGGGGGAACGCTCGGATCGAACTGGGCATGAACTCCGAGCTGATCCAGCGACGCGGCGTCGTAGACGACTTTTCGCCGGCGGAGCGTCAGCACCGAATCCGATTCGGTCCCGCTCAGGACATCGGCTATCCAATCTTCGACGTCATCGATCCAGCGTGAAATTTGTTCGTGAAGCGCGGTCACGGTCGATTTTTGAAAGAGAATCTGGTCCACGACGAAGGCGCAGATAATCCCGAGCGAGATCTCGAGGACCCGGTTGACCGCGTTATCGAAGATCATCGATGGGTCGTTTAATGCCGGCATTCCGATGATCGCGGCCGTATACGCGGCAAGCAAAAAGGCGTAGCCGCGGGGAGTTCCGTCCAGCGTTCCCCAAAATGCGCTTACCGCGATGAAGGCGCCGATCAGAATCAATATCAAAGCGACGGATGAACCACAGGCGCCGAAAATCAGCAGTGTGATCGCGCCCGCCAGGAGGGTTCCCAGAAGACGAAAGAAGCTTTTCGAAGCGTTGGCGCTGGATAAGGGGTTCAGGACGGTCGCCGAGGTGATCGCAGCCCATTGCGGCTGCGCCAATCCGGTCCGGGCCGAAACCAGAAATCCCAAAGCGATCGCCAGGAACAGTTTCAGCCCGAACAGGAACTCCATGGATCGGTATTTTTGAAAAAGGTCTTCGAGCCCTTTGTGAAGGGGTTTTAAAGCCGCGATAGTCATGGAGAGTAGCTATTCCGTTCTTGGAGCGATCTAATAATTAGATAGCATACTAATGATTAGCGTACTATCTAATTTAAAGTTTTGAATCGTCCCGGATTCCGATTTAGATAAGGACATCATGAAGGCAGGCAGGACGAACAAAAGAGCGGGCAAAAAAGGGATAACCTCTGAAAAGGCTTATGAGTTCGGCTTCCGGGTGAGCCTGGTCGCGCGGCATTGGCGCCAATTGAATGACCAGGTGATCCGCCCCCTGAATCTCACGGATGCCGTTTGGCGGCCGCTTTTGCACGTTGCGCGCCTAGGAAAACAAGTGAACCAAAAACAGCTCGCCCAATCGTTGGGAATCGAGGGCTCATCCCTGGCGCGCCTGATTGACCAACTTGAGGAGCAAGGGCTGATCCGGCGGATCGAAGCGCCTCAGGATCGCAGAGCCAAGCTCATCTCGTTGACGGACCGCGGAAACGCCGTCGTCACGGCGGTGCAAACGCGGATCGGGGAGTCGCACTCGGAGCTTCTTTCGGAGATCACCGAGCAGGACTTGGAAAACTGCATGCAAATCCTCGATCGCATCGAAGCCAAGCTCTTGGAGCGGTTGTAAAATCGTCTAAAATTTCGCTCATCCGACTGAGCTATCCGGGCTGGGATCTGTCAACATTCGGGAGCCATAGCCGAAACTCCGCGCCCTTGCCGATCGCGCTTTCGACCGCCACCCGGCCTCCGTGAGCTTCGGCGATCGCCTTGACGAGCGTGAGGCCGAGTCCAAGGCCTTTTCGGGAGCGGCTTTCGTCGATCCGGTAGAGCCGGGTCCAAATCTTAGGGTGTTCGTTCTCGGCGATTCCAATTCCGTCATCCGAAACACCGATCCGAACCATGGTTGCTTCTCGAACCGCCGATACCCAAACATGGCCTCCGCGGTTGTTGTATTTAACCGCATTATCGACAAGATTGCCGATTGCGCGCACGAGATGCCGCGAATCGGCCAAAACCGTCAGGTCAGCCGGAACTTGATTGATCAGCTCGACCTCCGCTTCTTCGGCGACGACTTCATAGAGATCCAGAATTTCGTCGACGATGGCGCGCAAATTGACCTGCTTGCATTTGAGCTGAATCGAGCCGGATTTGGCCTCCGCAATGTCCATCACGGTATCAACCAGGGTTAAGATGCGGTCGGATGCCTCGACACATTCAGTGAGGGCCTCACGGTAGAGTACTAGATTGTCCTCGGATTGAAGCGCCTTCTCGGCGACGCCCCGAAATCTCGTCATTGGCGTCCGTAAATCGTGGGCAATGTCGTTTACGGTCCTTTTCATGCCGGTTAAAAGATCTTGGATTCGGTCGAGGAGCTGGTTGAACGTGCGGGAGAGCTCCGAGATCTCGTCTTGGGTGCCGTTATCGTTCAAACGAGCCGACATATTACCCTCCTTCAGATCGTGAAGGGTGGCAATCAGCCTGCGAATCGGTTTGAGGGTTCGCTTCGAAAAAAAGTACGCCCCGAGAGCGCCGATCAGCAGAATGGGAAGGCTTAAGCCAAGAAAAATATTTTGAAGCACATCCAGGCTCTGTTCCCGGTCGTCCGTATTGTGGCCTATCTGAAGAATCGCGCCATCCGGCATCCGCTCCGAAAGAATTTCCAGGGCGTCCTCGTCGCCTGGGGTATCGATGACGATCCATTTGCTTCGCTCTTTTTGTTTGGACGCGGTTCCGTCGAGAAATTTGACGTCGAACTCCTCGGAGTCCTTTGGAATATGAAGAAGAGTGGCTTTTCCTGAAGAGTCCTCAAGACGCGCGAAGAGCCATATTTTGTCTTCGGGTTCCTGCTCGGCGATCATTTGTTTCACGCCGGCTGCGCCCCCGTTCGCGTAGCGAAAGGCGAAGGCGCTTTCCTTTGCCTGGACGAGCTCGCGATCCTTCTGTTTCAAGGTGGTGGACATCAGCCCAAACACCGATCCGAAGAGGAATAAGGTGCTCAGGGCAAAGAACAGGGCCTGGAATATAAAAATCCGCACGCCGAACTGGGCGAAGAATCGCTTAGCCTTTTTTGCAAACATAGCCCAAGCCTCGGATGGTGTGAATCAATCGGGGCTCGAAGTCCCGATCGATTTTATTGCGAAGTCTGCAAACCAAGACATCGACGACGTTTGTCTGGGGGACGAAGTCGTATCCCCAGATCGTACGCAAAAGCAATGTTTTCGAAAGAACGATGCCGGGGTTTTGAAGTAAAAATACCAGCAGCGAGAATTCCTTGATTTGAAGCTCGATGCGGATTCCTCGTCTTCGAACCTCGCGTTTGATCAAGTCGATGCTCAGGTCTTCGAATTCGATAAAGTTGGTATCGTTCGGCCGGGGCTGCCGGCGCAGGAGATTTTGTGCCCGGATCAGCAGTTCGGGAAACGAAAACGGTTTCACCAGATAGTCGTCCGCTCCCTCTTGGAGTCCGGCGATCCGGTCATCCGCGGTCGGGCGCGCGCTCAGAATGATGATGGGAACGCGACTGGAGGCCTTTTTACGAACTTCCTTAAGCAAGGTGAAGCCGGAGATCCCGGGAAGCATCAAATCTAAAATGATTAAATCGTATCGGTCCGGCTTTTGGAGCTTTCGCTGAGCATCGATCCCATCGGGCGAGTGAAAAACTTCATAGCCGGAGGCCGTGAACCCTTCAGTCAATAATTCCGATATTTTTACATCATCCTCAATGATCAGGACTTTCATTTTCATTACCGTACAACGGAAGCGCTCGAACGACAAAGGCCCACTCCATTACGGATCGGCAATGACGCCGTCCGCCTCGAACGGACAGCGATGCTAGGGCTTTAAAGGGTCGTCGGTTGGAACGAATACCAAATCGATTTCAGGCGCCACGGTAATTTGGAGCACGTCACTGATGCCGAAGGAGGCCTGGGTCGTGAATTCCGGATTGAAATCCTGAAGCTGCGCTCCCTTCAAGGCCTCACTGAGACCGGGATCGCGCATGATTTGATCCGCTTGCCAGATCGTTTGCTCGAAATGCGACGAGAGGGTCCGCGGCGTTTCGGCCTGGGCCGGCTTTGCGCCCCAGGTGAGCAATAGGATAACGAAGGCCAAAATGCTTGTTTTTTTCATCGGTCAGTTTTCCACCCGTTCGAAGCCGAGTCGGATCAATCCGACTCCTTGAATCGTCGCCAGTCCGAGGGTTCCTCCCAGGTTGGTATCGAAGCCAAGTTCGATCTCGGTCGCTTTCCAATTCGGCGTATCCACCGCAGCGGCTTGGCGCGCGAAAAAGGCGCCCATTCGAATAGCGCGCCGGATTCCTTCTCGAAAGTGGCGGATTGAAACGGGAATCGCCGTGCGGGATGAGGGGGGCATCCTCAAGGACAGGAGTGCCTCGGTGGCAGCATCCCGTTTAAAGATTATTCGGCCGACCGCGCTGTCTTGGGTACTCGCGATTCCGACCTCTCCGCCGACGCCGATTCCCAAGCCGACTTGAAAAACCTGGAATTCGAAGCCGGTCTTTTCGATCGCCGTGCTTTCGGCTTCGGCCTCCGGAAGGAGGGACGAAAGGGCCTGAACGAATGCCGCCATATTTTCCTTAACGAGAGTCTGATGCGGGTTCAGGTCGAGTGGCGCGGCCTCGGGCTTTGAGGATGGAGCTGTCCAGTCGAAATAAAGGGCGATGTTTCCGCCCGTGCCGATCAGCGGGCTCACCTGGCCGTTCGCACCGATAAATAGGCCCAGTTGAAAACCGTCGATGTGCCAGCCCGGAGTCGGGTCGACCTGGCTTAAAATACGGACGATCGTAAGAAATTTCGTCCCTTCGGCCACGAGGTCTCGACGCAGCGACGCCTCGTCGTTTACGGAGCGAGTTGCGACCGCCATCCGAACCGCGGGCTCCAGCATCGCTTTGACATCATGAGTCGTCATGTTCGAACGGAAGTGATAGGCGGTCTGCTTGCGCGCGCTTGGGGCGCTCATTTGCGACGTTTGGCCGGCCTGCCGCTTTTGCCAAGTGACCTTCACTCCCGCATCGCCATCGCCTACGAGCGCGCCGAACACGCCCCCCACGTCGATCGCGAAGGAGGCGATCATCCCATCCAGGTGCCAAGGGACACTGCCCTGTGACTCCAAGGTCAAGGCGCCATTCGTGGGTTTAATGCCGGCCTCCAACGCTTCTGAATGAACCCTAAAGGCCGCCTGCACCGATTTCGTCGCTTCGGGAGAGGGCTTGTCTTCGGATCCGCCGGGCTGAGAGGAGCTCTGGATCCAGGATTGCGGCAGCGCGGGGAGGTTTTTTGGGCCTGGGTCGCCACTCGAGCAGCTCGAAGCCAATCCGAGGATCGTGAGGCATGTTGCTAAGTGTTTCGACTGGAAGGCCTTCACGACGCTCGTCTTCTCCTAATTGGGATACACGGGGTTTTTGCTGTCCGAGAAGATCAACCGAAGCTGCGGGCTGACGGTCAGATTCAAGAGCGGCCCAAGCCCGATCTGAGCGCTCATTCCTAGTCCAACTCCGATTGAATTGAGTTTCCATTCAGAAGCGGTTTGCGCTTGTGACGAATCTCGTTTTTTCAGGACCGGCTCCATCGCCTCATTGAAGGCTGAAACGCCGGTGACGATCGTCTTTCTATAGAGCGACGCGGGAATCGCATGCGAGGTTGACCGCTTCATGGCATCGAGGCCGATGACGATAATTTGGTCTTCAGAGGGCTCCTGCGCTCTATCTACCCCGGGCAACAGGGATAAAAAAACGATTAAAGAACCGAGAATCCATCGGTCACGCATCGATTTTTCCTAGGCGAGTAGCGCTGCCTTTACTTTTTCGTCCCCCTTTTTCCGGTAGGAGACCAAGATGGCGACGACGAGAATCGTGAGCAGGATCAACGACGAATAGCCGCGCCCGAAATTGAGTCCGCCCTGATCGTGCGCCTTGGTCAGAACGTCGCCAAAGGTGGCACCGAACGGACGAGTCAAGATAAACGCAATCCAAAAGAGCAGCACTCTGGGGAGGCGCGTGAAATAGGTGGCGGCCAGAACCACCGCTAAGACGCCGGTAATGAGGAGCCAGCTTCCGAAGAAACCCAAACCCGAGTCGTCGGACAGGAAGTCCCCGAGCGCCGTGCCCAAGGTGTTTGAAAAGAGAATCGTGACCCAGTAAAAGATCTCCGCCTTACGCGTCCGGATGTGGGTGACCTCCACATTTCCGACCGTCCATCGCCAAGCCGCGAGCAACAGGAGCAAGATGCTCACCAAAATCGCCGCGCCTTTCGCGTAGCCCAACTGCAACGTGCGGTCCATGTAGTCCGACATCGTCGTTCCGGCCGTGCTCGTGGCGATAATCACGGTCCAATAGAGTAAAGGGTGGTGCTTTTTGGACATCAGCTGGGTGCCCAACGCGGCCAAGAAGAGCGCGAAAAAAATCAGCGTGCTTGCAAGGTAGCCGAAGTTCATCGTCATCGATAGCCAGTCGCCACCGGTTTCACCCAGCGTCGTTGCCGTGATTTTCATGATCCAGAAGGCCGCCGTAATCTGCGGCAGCTTATTGATAAATTCAGAGTCCTGGCTGAGGTTTTTGTTCAAGGAATTCATTTGAGCCCTCCTGTTCATCGATTCATTGCGATGCGACTGTTTCAGATTCGTGGGTAATTCCGCCGGTGAGCACGCGGAATCCGGCTAAGATGTAAGTATGGCCTTGCGTATCCGACGAGAAGACGCTGTGACCGACGGAGCCAAAGAGCAGGAACCGCTGGGTGATCGTGGTCATCATCCCTAAATCGGCTTGAACGAGCTGGCTTCGAGTTTCGTCGGACAGCTTCGCTATCGCCTGCTCCGTGGTCAGTTCGCCCATGAGCGCCATATTGTGTCGAATCGGCGTCCCGATTCCGATCGCGGCGGAAATAAAGTCAGGGGTGTCGGCTTTGGTCGAAATATTGTACCCGACGTTGGCCGTGAGGTTGATCTCGCCCAGCGCCGTTGCGCCGATTCTCCTGGAGAGCAGCATTGGGAGCGTGACGATCGATCCGGGGCTGGCGAGCCCCTTGATCACCGCATCCGAATTTGCGCTTACAAAGGTCAGTTGAGGGTAAGTCGCGAGCTGGAGCTTGCTTGGCTCGTTTTCGAAGAACATGTATTTGATGCCGGCACGCGACTCGCCGATCGCGGATGCGTTCGCATCCTGTGAAGCGCTGTTGACGAACGGGACTTCGTATTTGAGTTGGATATTGTCCCCGATCCCGTAGTTCAAATCGAGAAGCGGCAGTTCCCAGGTGTTTCGCGAACGGGCGATATCTCCATCGGTCACGACGTTGATTTCGAATCGATTGCATCCCGGAGTCGAGGGATCGTCCACATTCAGGGGCGGCGACTGGGGCGTGGATTCCGGGCCGGCGTCGTTATCCGGCTCGCATTTTAAAGAAAGAAGATGGAAGCGGCTTTCGTTCGCGGTTTCGGATGCCCAGAGGGGAGTCGCCGCCAGAAGAATCGCAAAACAAATAATGATCCTCATTTAATCCCCCCCCTGATGCCCGCTGATCGCGGCTTCGGGGAAGGAGGTAACATCTGTTACGGTCCGTGTCGAATTACAATCTGGCAATTAACGCCGTGTGTTGTCCACTCTGGTTCGCGGTTTGCACGAACTGTCGCTAAACCGTCGATAAGTCGATAAAAGGAAGGGGTTCGCGCATGTACGTAGTGACTCGCCGTTACCAACTGGCCAAAGAATCAGTGAAAGAGGTGGTGGATAAGACGAAGGAGGGATTTATTCCCTTAGTTGAAAAAATCCCCGGGTTTATCGACTATTACTATGTGCACTCGGATGGCTCGGTCATAGTCATTAATGTTTTCGAGACCCGCGCGGGCGCTGAGCAGTCCGTTCGCCTCGCCAGTGAGTGGATCGCGAAAAATATCCCCCATCTGTACGCCGGAACGCCCGAGATCTTCTCCGGGGATGTCATCCTACAGCACCGCGCGAAAGAGCGGCGAGTCGAAGCCGCCTGATCGATGCCGGTTAATGAAAGTTCTTGTAACCGGAGCTACAGGTTATGTCGGAGGGCGCCTGGTCCCTAGGCTTCTCGAAGCGGGTCACCAAGTTCGGGTCCTGGTTCGGGATCCTGCGCGTGTTCAGGGACGGCCCTGGAGCAACCCAGTTGAAATGGCGGTCGGTGACCTTTTGAAGCCGGAGTCACTTGAACCGGCCATGGAGGGTATTGAAGCGGCCTACTATCTCGTTCACTCCATGCTGGCTGGCGTGGACTTCGAGATCCGGGACCGCGAAGCCGCCAAAAATTACGTCTCGGTGGCACGGCACGTGGGCAAGACGGTTTATCTCGGCGGGCTGGTGCCGCGAAGTCGAGTGGCCTCCCGGCATCTCCAAAGCCGAGCGGAAGTGGGAAGAATTCTGCTCGGCTCACTCCCTGCGACTGAGTTTCGCGCGGGACCCATCATCGGCTCGGGCTCGGCTTCTTTTGAAATGCTTCGGTATTTGACTGAGCGCCTGCCGATCATGATCACGCCGAAATGGGTGCTCAACGAGGTGCAGCCGATTGCGATTCGAGATGTGCTGGCCTACCTTGTGGCCGCTTTGTCAGTGCCACCTGCCGGATCGGTGGATATCGGGGCGGATCGACTCACATTCAAAAGGATGGTGGAAATTTTCGCTGAAGAGCGAGGACTTCGCCGGCGCATCATTCCGGTTCCGCTGCTTGCGCCACGTCTTGCCGCCCGATGGGTCGGATGGATGACCCCGATTCCGAATTCGATGGCCGTGCCCATCATCGAAGGAATCACCCATTCCGTTCTCGCGGAGACCGGGAAGGCTGAAACTCTGTTTCCCGCGATCCAGCCTATCTCTTTTCGGAGCGCCGTCCGGGCTGCGTTGGAGAGAGAGCAGCAGCTCCTGACGGAGACGCATTGGAGCGACGCTCTCCATGTTCAAGGCAAATGGGCCAAGTTCAAGGAAGAAGAGGGGATGATCCGTGAAGTTCGGACCCTTCATGTGAATGCACCCCCTGAGGTTGTTTTTCACGAGTTTCTGTCCCTGGGAGGGGACCGTGGATGGCTCAGGTGGAAGTGGGCCTGGAAAATTCGAGGGGCGATCGACCGTATTCTGGGCGGTCCTGGGCTTCGGCGCGGCAGGAGAAATCCTTACGAAGCGTATCCCGGCGAGTCCATCGACTTCTGGAGAGTCGAGGCGGTAGAGGCGCCCCATCTACTCAGGCTTCACGCCGAAATGAAGGTGCCAGGAAGCGCGTGGATCGAATGGGAAACGCGTCCGGAGAAATCAGGAAGCAGATTGGTGCAAACCGCCTTCTTTTCGCCGAAAGGCCTGGGAGGTTTTCTGTACTGGTACGCGCTGTACCCCATTCATTCAGTGATTTTCGGTTCGCTGGTGCGCGCGATTGCGGAGGAAGCGGAAGCGGCGTGTTCCTGAATCGTATAAAGAATGGCAAAAACAACTTACATTTGTAGTAGAATTGTTCCTGCGAGTCTGGGACAATCATAGGAATGAACTCCCAAACACTCAGGTCTCTTTTAGGGCTTTCAGTCTTCATGTTCTTGCTGGGCTGCGGTAGTGGTGATTCGGGAAGCAGTTCGACCTATTATCTTCACTGGAATTGCGGCGGTCAAAGCCAATGCGCTTCGGATTGGGGAGCGATGACCGGAATTCAGGTCACTTACACAAGCATCACCGATTGCATTTCTCAAATGCGAGCCTATGCCAGCAGCAACACGATTCAAGAGTGGAACGGGCATGTTGGCGATTGGTGCGACGACGTGAGTAGCCCGATGGAGACCGGCCCCGCGCCAGGGTACTGATTATTATGCCACCCTCTTCATGCTACTCTCTTTAGGGACCATCGTCTTGAAGCGTCTCGCCAGAAGCTCGTAGGCGTAGGCGAGGAGAGTCGCCTGCGGGTAATTGTCCAGGCGGATGGTCGCCAGCGTCATCTTGATTTGATTCTGATAAATTTTTTGGATAAAGCGGCGCGTTTTCTGGTCCATGGTGGTTTCCTCGTTGGGATTGAGGAAGCAAACGGGGTGCCTTAGGTCGTGCCCATCCAAAACATCAAAGATTACATATTAAACCAAATGGTTGACAATTAGGTCGGCCTCGGCGATACTAAACCATATGGTAAACATTGAAGCAGTCGAGCTCGACGGCATTTTCTATGCACTGGCTGATCCCACGAGACGCCAGATTTTGAAAATGCTGGGTGAGCAGACCCGGTCCATCACCGAGTTGGCCGAGCCGTTCAGGATGACGCTCGCGGCTGTTTCGAAACACATTAAAGTCCTCGAGAGAGCGAAACTGGTGAAACGGACCAAGCAGGGAAGGGTGCACCAGTGCGAGCTCGACGCAGCTCCTTTGGCGAAAGCCGAGGAGTGCATTCGCTTTTATCAGGACTTTTGGAATGAACGCCTCGATGCTCTGGCGCTCTATTTGGAAAGGGAACCGAATGCCGGTAAAAAACGGAAATGAAGTCAGGGTCCAAAGAGTTTTGAACAGCTCGCCTCAGACGGTGTTTCGGGCGCTTGCCGAAGGAAGGCTCTTCAGCAATTGCGGCGCTGACGGAGAGAAGCTTGAAATCGATTTTCGCGTGGGAGGCGGATATAAAAGCTATTTCCCCAGCGCCGAAGCGCTCTGTTGCGGCAAATTCCTCGAAATCGTTCCCGACCGAAAAATCGTCTTTACCTGGGGCGACGTCGGCTCCGGCGACGGCTTCCCTAAAACCCAGGTCTCGGTAGAGCTCCAGCCCGAGTCCGGAGGCTCGAAAACCCAGCTTTTGATTGTTCATACAGGCTTCAAATCCAAAGAAGAGGTCGAAGCGCACAATTCCGGCTGGAACTCGGGATTGGACGACCTCGAGCGGGAAATCATCGACGGCCGGGTCCGAATTGTGCGAGTTTTTTCCGTCAGTCGGGATGTTCTCTATTCGGTTTGCAGCGATTTTCGAAAATTCTTCGCTCCTGTTTCGGATGTCGAGCGCGGCAGCGTCGATTTTCGACCGGGCGGGAAATACCGCTTTCCGACGGAAAAAGGAGAAATCCTGGGCGAGTTTCAGGAGATCATCCCGGGCAAGAAGATCGTATTCTCGTGGCTTTCGGGCTGCGATGAGAAATTCGATCGCCCCACCCGCGTGACTTTGATTTTTGACGACGAAGACGACGGCGCTTCGAGCCTTGAGCTGGTGCATGAGTTTTTGCCGCTCGGAGACGCGGTCAAGGGGCACCGAAAGGGCTGGGAGCATATCCTGAATCAACTGCGGGACCGCCTCAAATAGCATCGGGTGATTTCAGTGATTCGAGTTCGATTTGTTCTTGATGTTCATCTCGCCAAGCTTGCGCGCCATCTTCGCATGGTCGGTATAGATGCGCTCTGGCGCGCGTTTGGCGAGGAGGCGGAGGACGCAAAACTTCTCGCGACGGCCATAGCCGAAAAGCGGGTTTTATTGACGCGCGATCGTGATCTTTACCAAAGGACGCCCGAGGAGCTTCGCTACTATGTCCAAGAAACGGATCCCACGCTTCAATTCAAAGAGGTGCTCAGGCAATTTGATCTCGTCGCGTACGCGCGCGGAAAAACCGGCTTTTTAACTCGCTGTCTTCAATGCAATTCGCCGATCCTGCCGGTCCAAGGGCATCAAATCGCCGATCGGCTTCCGGGGCATGTGATCGAGCAGTTTCGGGAGTTTTATCTTTGCCCCCGGTGCGAGCGCGTTTACTGGAATGGGTCGCATGTGGATCGGATGAAGCTTTGGTTGGATCGGGTGCTTTAGCTGGCCGCTTTGACTCCCGCTGAACGTTTCTCTGTGAAAGTAGCGACCCAGTTTGCATACGACTCCATAAAATTCCGCAAAAACGCGCGAGTCGATTCGTTCTTAATCTTACCCTCGGAGTCGAATAGTTCCGCCGCGCCGCCTATGTAGGCTTCCGGCTGCTGCATACACGGAACATCGAGAAACACCAAAGATTGCCTCAAGTGCTGATTCGCGCCGAACCCGCCGATTTGACTGGGCGAGACGCTGATCACCGCGCCGGGTTTTTTCTCCCAGGCGCTCTGCCCATAGGGCCGCGAGCCGATATCGATTGCGTTCTTGAGCACGCCGGGAACCGATCGATTGTATTCCGGTGTGACAAACAAGACGCCGTCCGATTGCTTCAGGCGCCGGCGAAATTCTATCCAAGCAGCCGGCGGGTGATCATCCAGGTCCTGATTATAAAGCGGAAGCGCACCGATCTCGATGATTTCGAGCTTCAGCGTTTCAGGCGCAAGCGCGATGAGCTGCTTTGCCATCTTCCTGTTGAAGGATTCTTTCCTAAGACTACCGACTAAAACCGCGATGCTCTTGGCCATTCCGGCACCATCCTTTCCATGTGTATCCGGGAGCCACGTGCAAGCGAAGGGCCAGTTTACATCGTTTCGAGCCAGCGTAGGAGGGTTGCGTAGACCTCCGGGCTGCTGAGCAGGTCAAGATGCCCCATCCGATACGCGATCCACTGGTGCGTTTCCGGAAAGGCGAGTGTCAGCTCAGCTTTTTTGTGCCGGCCGAGTGCGCTATCCACCGGGACGATTCCGTCGCCGGGAAGTTTTCGGCTTTTTTCATGCCCTTGGGTCGCAGCGATGGTGTAGCAGGCTACGTCCGCAGGGAGAGGCAGCGGAGTACGGGTATCTGCGCCGTGGGCGAATCGGTCGCGCCCTTGCCAGTGCTCGTCAAGCACGCTCCCGTGGCGCATGTCGGTCACGCCGGCGCTGCGGATTTTCCCGAGACGCGCGAGAGGGGCGCTGTAGCGGCTCACGCCTAAAATCTGTTCGAACCAGTTGCCGAAGCGCTCGAGGGGCGCACCATGGTGAGGCGTGCCGAGGAAGATCATCGCGCGCAACTTTCTGCGCCACAGCTGGCCTTGCTCCTCGGCGATGTGGCAGGCACTGCGCGAAACGAGCCCACCCATGCTGTGCGCTAAAATAACGAGTTCGTCCACCGGCGCAGGCCACGCTGAAACAAGTTCTTCCATCAGCGCGGCAAAGGAGCGGCCATTGGTCGAAGTGTGCAGTCCGGTGTTATAGTGAAGATAGACGGGGGTGTATCCGAGATCCCAGGAGAGCGCAGCACCGTGGTCGTGGCCTTGCCGATGCCATTGCCTGTCACTGAGACACGAGCCGTGGACGAGGACCAGCAGCTTTCTTCCCGCGTTCGGGAATGTTTCAAGCAGAGCTCGTGGTTCGAGTTCAATCGGCGCCCCCGCGTGTCGCATTTGCATTGGGATGGCCAAGGGATTGCCCGTTTCCTGCAGATAGTCGCCGAGCACTCCGTTAATGACGGCCAGCCCGACGTCTTCCTGGGGGGATCGGGAGGCACGATCGCTCGGACCCAGGAGCGGCGAAAGCTGCGCTAGGGCACCGTCAATTCCCGCACCCACGAGCCTCGTTACGCAACGAATGCTTCCATAGAGCACGGCATTGATCGCACGCGTGGGGCGCTCGAGCGGACGACCAAGTACGTCCGGCCCGCTAGCGATCGTCTCATGCATGGCTTCGACTAGATCGCACACTCCCTGCGTCGCATCGATGGCGAGACGGCTCGCACCGCGCAGGTCGTCGATATGAGTGCGGAGCTTCCGGACGGGTTTTCCAGTGAGGGTCACCGGGCCCTAAAGATGCAATCGAAAAGCCCGAGAAAAAAGCAGCGAACTGGCATTCAGTTGGGCGCGGACTTCGTTTTGGATGCGTTGCTCGGCATGCCTTCGTTTAGGACAAGCCAATAGAGCCCGAGTTGCTGGATCGAATCCATGAACTGCGTCGTGTCCACGGGCTTCACGATGTAGCTGTTCACTCCGCAGCTGTATCCCGCTATCAAGTCCTTCTCCTCCCGGGACGACGTCAGGATGACGACCGGCAGGTACTTCGTGCGCTCGTTCGAGCGAATCTGCCTAAGAACCTCCAGGCCGTCGACTTTCGGAAGCTTCAAATCGAGCAAAACGATTTGAGGCAGTACTCGCCCTGCATGGCCGCTTCTGGCAAACAAAAAGTCGAGAGCTTCCGCTCCGTCGCGAACGACATCGACCTCGTTCTTGATCTTTCCTTTGCGTAGGGCGATGAGAGTGAGCTCTTCATCGTCCGCGTTGTCTTCGACCAGCAATATTCTCTTTTCCGTCATGCTCGAGTTTTCCTTGATTCGTCAAAAGTGAAGTAAAAGGTCGCGCCTTCATCCGGGATCGCTTCCGCCCAGATTCGGCCTCCGTGTCGCTCGATGATCCTACGAACCGTCGCGAGGCCGATTCCGGTTCCTTCGAAATCCCGCTCGGCGTGGAGTCTTTGAAAGATGCCAAAAAGCTTGTCAGCGTACTGCATGTCAAAGCCGGCGCCGTTGTCTCGGATGAAATAGGTCTTTTCCCGTCCGCCATCGAGCGCGGCGAATTGGACGCTGGCCTTCTCCTTCTTCGACGTGAACTTCCACGCGTTGTTCAATAAGTTCCGCATCACGATCTCGATGAGCCGAGGATCCCCGGTCGTCGCCAATCCCGGTTCCACCGTGAATTGAATTTGCCGTGAAGGATTGCCGGCCCTAAGCTCGGCAGCCACTGCATCCACGATCCCGGACATATTGACGTGCTGTTTCTGAATATCTCCTCTCGACAGGCGGGAAAGGCTGAGAAGCCCGTCGATCAGCTGCCCCATTTTTTCGGCGGCCTTGAAGACCCGGTGCAGGTATTCCTTGCCTTTTTCTTCAAGCGTCTGTGCATGGTCCTCTATCACGATCTTACTAAAGCCGGCGATGCTCCGCAGGGGCGCACGCAGGTCGTGTGCTACGGACCGGCTGAAGGCTTCGAGTTCTTGGTTCGAGAATTTCAGCTCGCGCAAAAGCCGGCTTCTCATTTCGGAAAGCTGCAGTTGGGTTTGGATCCGCGCTTGAAGTTCCTTCGCGGAAAAGGGCTTCGTGACGTAATCGTCGGCTCCCAGCTCGATTCCGCTGGTCTTTGACTCATCGCCTGCTCGGGCGGAAAGAAGGATGACGGGAGTCGTCCCGAAGTCCGGGTCCGCCCTGAGCGTTCGCAAAAGCTCGATGCCATTCATCACCGGCATCATGATGTCGGAAACGACCAAGTCGGGGCGGTGGGAGCGAACCGCATCGAGGGCCTCTTTGCCGTTGGTCACCGCGAGAACGTCATATCGACCAGCCAGCAGTTTTCGCACATACTCGCGCATGTCCGGGTTATCTTCGGCCAGGACAATTCGCTTTCTTTCTTCCTGCGAAGCTTCCGGGGCGGCCGGAGCTTCGGACAATCCAGGATCATCGACCCAGCGCAAGGCTTCCGATGCGAAGGCCTCGGATCGAATCGAAGTCGAGGACGGCCGGTCGAGCTTTTCGGATACCGATTGCCCAGGAGGTGAGCCGGTCGGAATGCGCACCGTGAAAACCGACCCTTGGCCAAAGACGCTCCTGACCCCGATGGTGCCGCCATGCAGTTTCACAAGCTCTTGGACGAGAGAGAGACCGATGCCGGTGCCCTCGTAAGAGCGTCCTTGGGCGCCTTCGACCCGGTGAAAACGTTCGAAAATCCTGGGAAGCTCGTGTTCCGGAATCCCGGTTCCGCTGTCCTGAACCTTGAGCTCGACGGCATCGGCGATGGGCAGCAAGGAAACCGTGATCTCTCCTTTCAGTGTGTACTTGAATGCGTTTGATACGAGATTCAGGACGATTTTCTCCCACATGTCCTTGTCCGCGTACACTGGGGTCGGTAGGGGAGGGCATTCGACTGTCAGCTTCAGTCCCGCTTGTTTGATCGCGGATTGAAACGCGCCGGCGAGAGCCTTCGTAAGGTCCGGCAGATCCAGTTCCTCGTAAACGGCCCGGACTTGGCCCGCCTCGATACGCGAAAAATCCAGCAAGGTGTTGACCAGTCTGAGAAGCCTGAGTGCGTTTCGGTGCAATATCTCGAATTGCTCCCGATGTGCGTCGGAGAGAGAGCCGTGAGCGCCGCTCAGCAGGTCGTCTAGGGGGCCCAGGATCAAGGTGAGGGGGGTCCTGAACTCATGGCTGACGTTCGCGAAAAACTGTGTCTTGACCTGATCCAGCGCCGTGACCTTTTCGTAGAGTTTTTCAAGTGACGCGTGCGCCTCTTGAAGCTTTCTGTTGGACTCCTGGATCTGCTGCGCTCTCACGAAGACTTCGGCCTCCGTTTTCTCGACCTTGGCCTGCAGCTCGTCCGTTAGCTTCGTTTGCTCTGTGCCCTTCCGTTTGAGGCGGACGAATTCGGTCACGTCCTCGACTCGGTGGATGATATAGATAAGCTCGCCGTTTTCGTCTAAAACGGGGGAGTTCAGCGGGCTCCAGAAACGTTCCTCGAATCCTCCGCCTTCGGACTCGGGCCTTGGGATGTCGTATTTTTGCACCGCCATCGTATCCGGCTGGCGAGTCTCGACCACTCTGTCGAGCGAAGTCCTGAGATTTCGAACGCCCGTCGCGTTCGCATCGTCCGGATTATCCGGAAAGAGCTCGAAAAGCCCTTTCCCGTGCACTTGCTCCAGTGTCGTCATCGTCGCCCGAAGACGGGCCTGATTCGCCGCGACCATGGTGAACCTGGGCGGGTCGGGCAGCAAAACCAGGTAAATGCCGGGTGCCGAATCGAAAAGCTTCGCGAAATCCGGGCCTGGGTGCTGGCTTTTCATGAAATAGTCCCGCCGCAATGGCCCCGGCGCGCGCTCTTGCTCGTGATCTCCGCAAGCTCGTCGAATTCAAAGGTGCGTTTAAACGCCGAAAAGCATTCGGGATCTAGAACCGATTCGTGAACCTGGGTCATTTTTTGGATGACTTCGATCGCTGGAAGGTTCGGCCGGTCCGGGCTGCGGATCGCGTACTCGCAAAAGACATCCGCGATCGCGATGAGACGCGACAAGGGATGGATTTTGTTTCTCGAGAGCTTGTGGGGATAGCCGGAGCCGATGCAATTTTCGTGATGATGGGAGGCGATTTGAACTATCTCATCCGGAATGCCTTGAATCTGACTGAGAAGCTCCATGCTGCGAACCGGATGGGTTTCGTAAATGCTTCTCTCCTCCTGCGACATCGCTGCCCGCTGCTTCTCAAGGATTGGCCGGGCGATTTCTTTGAGGCCGATGTCATGCATCAGGCCGGCGAGCGAAATTTTGAACTGGACCGGCGTCGAGGTCCAGTTCATGGATCTCGCGATCAACGATGCGTACAGGCTGACACCGAGGCAATGGGCGTAAAGAAAGTCTGCGTGATCATTGAGCGCGTCAAGCAGCGCCAGCGCCTCGTCGTGGTCCTGGAGGATGCCCAGCATCGTTTGGACAAACTCCTTGGCTACTTCGAATTCCTCGCGGTTCACGCCTTCCACGAACACATGCTCAAGAATGACTTCTCCGCTATATCGAAGAAAGTTTCTCTTTTTTTCCGGAGAAATCTGGCGGCAGTCGCGGAGCTTCTGTGCGAGTTGCAGATTGAAGTTCACGTATTTGGAAAAATCCTCGCGCGCAAGGTGCAGGTGCTTCACGCCCTTCGCTTTATAGCTCTTGATCCGTTCGATCACGATGTCCTGACCTTGATAGGCAATTCGAACGTAGCGTGCGCTTGAGATGCGGATATAGATATTGAAGTTGATTTTGCTTCCGGAGATGAAGTCATCGATCGGGATTTTCGCGTAGCGATCGTCGAGATCCTCTTCGGGCTCCGCTTTCGGCGCGTCGTGGTCGGTGAGCCTCGTGATTGCCTTTTTGATGTCTTCCGTCCGAAAGGGCTTGAGAAGAAAATCGTCCGCACCCAGCTCGCCCGCCATCTTTGTTTCCAGGATCTCCGAAAAGCCGGTGATCAAAATAACCGGAACCTTCATGTTGCTCTTGGTCCACTGAAGCAGCTGGATCCCGTTCAGCGAGGGCATGCGAATATCGGAAATCAGGAGATCGAAACTTTGTAACCCAAGGATGTGCTGGGCGCCCTTGCCGTCTCCCACCTCGGTCACCTCATGGCCGAGGCCTTTGATTACAGCCTTGAGCGCCGTCCTGAAATAGTCGTCGTCATCCGCAAGTAGTATCTTTGCCACATGCTCTCCGAAAATCGGCCGGTCCGATATCAATCGGCAATTGTTGTTGCTTTAAAGACGGAATATGATTTCATAATATTCTAGTCGGCGTGAATGCCAAGGCTTTTCTAGCCGAACACTTACGCGATAATGTCAATTTGTTGATATAATATTTCGAGACTAAGAGGGGCTCTGCCCGCGCGCACAAAGAGGAGGCAACATCGAGAACGTGGGTCCAGTGTCTGATTCCGAGCGAAAAGGCATGATTCCGCTTCGGGCTCTTTTTATCGAGGATTCCGAGGACGATGCTTTGCTCTTGCTGCGAACCCTGAAGACAGCGGGTTTTGACGTATTTCACAGGCGGGTGGAGTCGGCTGAAGCATTCAATTCGGCGATAAAACAGGGCGGCTGGGATATCGTCATTTCGGATTATACCCTTCCTTCCTGGACAGGGTTGGCTGCGTTGTCTTTGTTCAAGGAGCTTAAACTCGATATCCCGTTTATTCTGGTTTCCGGTTCCATCGGGGAGGAGCGGGCGGTCGAGGCGATGAGGGCAGGGGCTCAGGACTACATTCTCAAGGATCGACTTGTTCGTCTGGGACCTGCCATACAACGCGAGCTGCGCGAAGCGGAGCTGCGCAGGAGCCGACGGGAATTGGAAGCGCGCCTTTCGAAAACCGAAGACCGCTTAGGCCGACTCAAGCGCTTTTTTTCGCCGCAGGTCGCGGAGCTGGCGGTTTCCGGAGATCTGGCCGACCCGTTTCAATGGCATCGGAAAGATGTGACGGTTCTTTTCGTGGACTTGCGGGGATTCACCAGCTTTGTCGAGACCGCCGAGCCTGAGGTCGTGATCGGCATTCTTCAGGAGTATTACTCCGAGGTCGGGAAGGTGGTCCAGAAGTACGGCGGTACGGTCGGCCACGTCGCGGGCGACGGGATTATGGTTTTTTTGAACGACCCGATCGAGGTTCCCAATCCCCAGGAAAGAGGGGTGCTTATGGCGCTCGAAATCCGCGATCTGCTTTTGCGGCTCTCGAAGAATTGGCAGCGCCTCGAGTATTCGTTGCATTTCGGCGCCGGCATCGCTTCAGGGTTTGCGACCATCGGCGGGGTCGGTGCGGATGGATGCTGGGATTACTCCATCTTCGGGACGGTGACAAATATGGCTTCGCGACTCTGCAGCTGCGCGGTCGATGGGCAGATCCTGGTTTCGCAGCGATTTCTTTCGACCATCGAAGCGTTGGTGGAAACCGAACCGGCAGGGCAGGCGACCCTGCGCGGCTTGAACAAGTCCGTCTCGGTGTTTAATGTCCTGCGCAAAAAACAGTGAGCCCGCCGATTTGATTCGCTTGCTCGTGATCGAAGATTCCGAGGACGACTATCTTATGCTCGTGCGCGAGCTCAGCCGAGCCGGATTGGAGCATGAGTCGACTCGCGTTGATTCCGAGGAAGCATTCAAGCGGGCGCTCGATCAATCGTGGGATATCATCATCTCGGATTACAACGTACCCGGCTTCGGGGGCCTTCATGCGCTTTCAATTGTCAGAAAACGCGAGATGGATATCCCGTTCATTCTCATGTCCGGCACAATTGGAGAGGATATCGCCGTCGAAGCGATGAGAACCGGCGCGCAGGATTACATCATGAAGGGGCACTCCGCCCGTCTGGTCCCCGCGATTTCCAGGGAGCTCAAAGAGGCCGAGCTGCGCCGAAGGACGCAGGCGGAACTCAGGGAACGCGAAGAGCAGCTTCGTCAGGCCCAGAAAATGGAAGCGATTGGCCAGCTTGCCGGAGGTCTTGCGCACGATTTCAACAATATCCTGGCGGTTATCGGCTGCCACGTTGATATGATTTTGAAATCCGCGGAGGACGTACAAGCGGTTCGAGCCGGCGCCGAGAGCATTGAGCATGCGCAGGACAGGGCAAGCGCGTTAGTGAGGAATCTTTTGGCTTTTAGCCGGAAGCAGGCGTTGGCACCGCGAAACATCGATCTCAACTCATTCCTTCGCGGCGCAGAGAACGTCCTTCAACTCGCCGTCGGGAAGGGAAATGAGCTCGTGATCGAGCTGGATCCGGAGATTCCGGGAGTTCTGGCGGATCCGGTCCAGATTGAGCAGATTCTGATGAACTTCGCCGTAAACGCGCGCGACGCGATGCCGGAGGGTGGGCGACTCACGATTCGGACTACCCATGAGGGTTCGGGCAGCGAGAGCAATTCGTTAGACCGGGTTTTGCTTACAGTCGCCGACACCGGCTGCGGCATGGACCCTTCGATCATGAGTCGGATCTTCGAGCCGTTTTTCACGACGAAGGAAGTAGGTAAAGGGTCCGGGCTTGGCCTCTCCACCGTGTTTGGGATCGTAAAACAGCTTGAAGGAGAAATTACGGTTGATAGCAAGCCGGGGATGGGAACGATTTTCCGCATTTACTTTCCCGGTATGATCGGTGACGAGCAAGTCTCCTCGGAGACTTCGGTGAGCGGGGCGTCTCCCAAACCGTCGGATGGGACTGTTCTCGTCGTCGAGGACGATGCACGGTTGAGAAAAGCGCTGAGCAACATCCTGAGGAATCGAGGGTATTTGGTGTTTGAGGCCGGAAACGGCGAGGAGGCTCTTTCGCTCGGAAAGGATTCGCTCGAGGCTTTGGATTTAGTGATCGCCGATGTCGACATGTCTGAGGGGAGCGAACCGGCGTTCATTCGCGAGCTGGGCAAGCTCCAGCGAACGGTCAAATTTCTCTGCATCTCGGGGTATTCGGATCGACCGACCGAATCATTAGGCGATGATGGAAAAAGGATTCATTTTTTGCAAAAGCCGTTTAATGGGCAAACGCTTCTCAGTCGTATCGACGGAATCCTTAGAAAAGGCGACGGCGCTGAAGGGCAAAATCGGGGTCGATAACCTGTCGCTTCCGCGAGGATCGCGTTTTAGAGCGGATTCACCCAGCAGCAGTGGAACTTGGCTTGAAGGGGGCCATAGCAGCTCAACCGTTGCTCAGAAGTGTCATCCAAGCACCTGCGGGCGTGGTCACAGGTGGCGATGGCGGTAGAGATGCATCCGGCGACACCTCCATTGTAGAGATCCGGCGATACGTTGAAATTCGCTGTGACCGCGCCGCCTTTGCTTGAGGCCGTGTCATGAATGAAGAAGTGGTTGATTTCAAGCTTTTGGATCACGAGCTGCGCCACGACGGGCTCCGGCATCTCGATGCTGACCGAAAAGGTGGTGTCGCTCCCATTGAGACTCTCGATAGCGCCGACAGTGAAGCTCACGTGGGCGTCCGCGCTTCCGGTGTCCGCGGCCGGCGCTTCGAACACGAGGGCTTGCCGGCCATGCTCGATCTGGAATACCTGCGGGCGAGTCCGGACGTAGTCGGTGAACCAGGCATGGGCCAGGCTGATGCGATAGCGGTGTTTGGGCTCAAGATGTCTGAACGTGAAGGTCATCGGCGCGCCGGCGATTTCGGGATAAGCCGGGGGGCTCGCGGTGGTTCGCGATGATGAGGCTGTCGCCACCGGAATGTAAGTAGCCAGCAGGAAGAGCGGTAAGAGGCGAAGTACGGTCATACAAGCAGCGTAGCATGGACCGGGATGTCTGAAGTGCCGAAATTGCGTGCGTTCTCACTATTTTGCCGGGTTACTCACGGTGCTTTGGTAAAAGCCCGGTCGGCGTTGAATGATTTCCTTGAAGGCGACACCATTGAGGCTATCAATCTTTGAAATACGAAGCCGCCGAGTCTCGATCGTGTTCAGCGCGCGATGGGATAAGTCTCACAATCTCGGATCGTGGGATCTTGATACATGGCCTTGATTGCCGTGAAGCGCTTCTCGCCAATAATATTTCTTCGCTCGGTCCGTGCGAATAGCTCTCCACCCAGGACGCAGCAAAAGACAAAGTTTTGAAATCGCTTAAAGTCGACTTCAGTCCACAACTCAAAGCCTGGGTTGGTTTTGTCCCCTTGATGTACGGCTTTGCGTTTTACCTGTTTGTTTTCTTGGGACTCAGGCGAGCTGTCTGAGAAAATGAGACTCGCATACCGATCATCAGCATTGGGTCAATAGTGGTAGCGGGACTGCTGGGGCTGAGGTCTGCGGGTAAGGGGGATGCGGTGAAGCCGATTGCCAAGTACAGTGGGTTTGAGGTGGACTGGGCGGAGTGAAAGAAAGAACTTAACGTATCTAGTTTATTTAGAGCCTGCTACACAATTGTGATGTTCTTTACGACTATCGGCTAAAACATTTGCCGTTTCGTTGATTCCGCTGATAATCATGAAATGAGTTTATCGATATTTTTTGGTCATGCGGAACGTTACGCGATTATTTTTTTCATATTCATTGGGGCTTTTGGATGTACCAGCCCCTCTGTTGAATACCAGCTAGATCAATTTGACGACCTTGTCGTTTCTAATTCTGAACAGCTTACGAAGAAGCCGCAGAATTTATCAAACGGAGATGTAGAACTTACTTACAGGTTGCTGGTTTCGAATCGTTCAAACTCAAGAACTTACACGCTAGATACGCAACAAGCCTTGTTTTCTATTGGAAAACAAGGCCCCCTAAAAGCGAACTGCACTCCTTCGGAAAAGGTGACCTTAGCTGCAGGAGCAGTTACGAAAATAACATGCTCAACGATTGTACATAGTTTCACTGAGGATGATCGGCGCGATCGGACATGCAAATTTGTCCTCGACTATCAAAGGGAGGGTGATTCCTCGGTAAGTCATGTTTCTCAGGACTGCCGATTGAAAGTGAGAGTTTTCTTATGACATTAATAAAGAATTTTCGGGCTTTCGGTTTAGTGATTGCGCTTTGTGTTTTTCAGACGAATGCCGAGTCTTCCGATGTTTTTAAATACGAACTTAATGACTGGGTCAATAAATCCACAGGGACCACAGCAAGTCTAAATCGCTCCTGCGATGTTTTGGTCGAAGGGCGACTAAACGGATACGAAATCTCCAATTTAGTTTTCTTGGGGTTTAAAAACTTGTCCAAAGATTATCGTTACGTGGACTTGCGTAATATTCATTTTAAATTCGACAACGGTCAGGAGCGCTTTTCTGAGTCGCCTGGCGAGCCCATGAGGCTTGACCCGAATTTAACGAGGTGGGCCTCTTCGTTGTTTCCTGAAAAGGCCGATTTTAAAGGGGCCCGAAAAATTGAAGTCGAAATACCGATTTTAGACGAGAAAGAATCGACGCTTTGCACGGTTTACGTCGATTTCGAAAGAGAAGCGGAGGCAAAAGAGCTAGAGACTAGCAATTTTTCATATACTTCGTTCGATATGGATTTTGAAGTGGGTGGAACATTGTATCGAGGCAACCTGTCGAACGTTGGAGGGCGGACTGTTAGCGGTGGCATAGCGCTCGAGAAGTATTACGGCATTAGCAATGGCTGGTTAATTGATATTCTATTCGATGGTTTTACCTCGCCGAATTATTCCGCTCTTTCTCAGGCAACAGGGAGTAGTGTTAATAATACGCGTTCTGTTTTAGGTGTAGGCGTTTTCGCGGCCTATAGTCGGCGAGATTATTTATCTCAGAAGTGGTTTCTGACCGAAAGTGTCGGTCCCGGGGTTTATAGCCTAAATTACTACCAGGGTGCGGACGCTAACTCCGACAGTTCGAGTTCGTTTGCAATGCTTGGGCGTTTCGGCGTTGATTATCAACTCAGTCGCGTTTCCGCAGGGTTCTTCAGGGGAATTTACACCGTAGGTTTGTCTGCATACGACGTCTGGATACCGCACGGGAATATAAACGGCGCATTGGATTTTTCCGGGCAAGACATTGGGCTGTTGGCCCGGTTTAAAATGGGTTTTTAGATCGCGTTGGCTTAGTGGCCGGAGTTTTTCTACGGACGGGACTTCGTCCAGCGACAAAAGCAGATCAAAAGATGGAAGCTGTATCTTTTGGTCGCTCTTTCCGCAGTTTCTGGGTTTGCGCTAATCATTTTAGCGTTATGCGGAGCTTCAGTTGCCTGGAGAGCCAGCCTTCGCTAGATGCGATTCGGGCTGATAATGGAGGCGTGCCACGTAAGCCGTTAAAGCATCGGAAAGGCATCGACCCTCGTTGGTTCCGTTATGTGCCAGTCTTTGATGAGGCAGCTTGGAACCTGCTCGCAAGGCGGGCAAACACCCAAGTTACTCTCTACGAGAGCCGGAAGTTCGGAGATGATCTTCGTAACTATCTGTTGTTCGATGGTCTGACCGCCTCCATGTTTTACGGTGATCTTCAGAAAGCCTTCGCCCGAGCGAAGGTGAGACCGCGCGGGCCGCACAAATTGAGACACACCTTTCTGACGTGGTTTTACGACGCTATCAGCGACGACAACTTCCTGGCCGAAGCCGTGGCAGGTCACCGCGACAAGGCGATGATGGAGATTTACAGTCACAGCGCCGAACAACGTGGTCGAGAGGCCCTCGCGCGGAAGGGAATCAAGCTGTTCTCGATCAGGTCTCTGGTTGAGAACAGTTCAAACTGACCCTGAAAGGTCGTAGTTCGACAGAACCCGTTCAATCCGAGGAGTGATCTTCTGTTTCAATTCCTCGAAGTCTCGGTAGCTGTCGATTGTCCACTGAGCAAGATGGAAGTCAGTTTTCTCACCGTCTGGGCGAATTGCGATAACATCGGTGCCTGTGGCGCGAGCGAAGCCAAACTCGTAAAAGACGTTCGGACGGTTTGCTTCGAGATCGCAAATGACCAATACAGACTTGGAGAGCCATGTCTCCACCGAAGGCGAGATGCGGTCTTTATGCACTAACGTGGGATCGTCGATCTTGTTTACGGTCGCGAGCCCCTTGGAAGCTGCGCCCACAGCGTCGCATATTGCTTTGTACTTTGCTCCGGCCCTGTCGGTAGCCTCTTGGCCATCCCTTTCGGGGATAGGAAACCACATCATCACCGCCACGTCGGGAATGTCGTTGGCCTTTCGATCAGCGGCAGACTTCATCGTGATGAACTGAGTTCGCAGGCGAAGCTCATTCACGCGAGTGTGAATGTAGCTCCAACCTTCCGAGTCGTCTTATCCGTCCGCTAGCTCAGATCGCGAACCACTCCGATTTTTGCCTGGGCCGCCTCGCTCAGTTCGGCGATCAGATCGAACCGCAGTCTAAATCAAAGGATTGAGGACAGAATTTGGTCCTAAATCACACTGACCTCGCGAGGCGGAGACGAGCATCGCCAATACGAAATATCTCCGAAAATCAGCGCCCAAAAAGATCTGATTTAAGTGCTAGTGCTCCATCTAACTTCTACGACCCTCGGTTCTCTATTTGAGACCGACGAGACTTCATTTTGAGACTTTGCTGAGACTGGTACTTACAGTGCCGCATTTACCCCTTTAAATTCAACGAAGCTACCGCCGGGTACGACTGGCACGCTCTTGCTACATAGGCTTCCCGAACAGGGCGACAGGAACTCAACTCGATCCGCACGCTGAAGTGCATCGAATTAAAGTCCTCCTCGCCAATCAAAGGGAGTTTACGTGAAAGCATTACTAGCCATTGTTTCTATATTCTCGTGCCTTGCCATTTGGGCCTGCACGACCTGCCCCGGAAGTCATGACAAAGACCCATCCGGAGTCGATTTCTTCCCCCATGGTCCTCGCAGCTTTGGTCGGGGGGTCTAGCCGTGAAGCCACTATTTTCAACGATTAAGCCGTTGGTCCAATCAACGAATCCAAACGAAATCCAACTGGATTCCAATTTTTTTCCAATCCGATTCCACAAGGCGGTGAGCCACGATGCCTACCGCCATTCATCTCGTCTTGGGCACTCAGCGCCCAGACAAGAATACCATCGACATGCAGAGTAAAGACAATCTGCCAACCCGCATCTGCTTCTCGGTTCCATCGGTAACTGCCTCGACCCTTGTCATCGGAGACATGACGGCGTCCACACTGGGCAATCATCCGGGCCGAGCCGTGTACCAATTATCAGGAAGCAAATTGGTTCAAGCCCCGCTCATCTCAAATCCAAGGCTGGATACCCTACTGGGACAGCAAACGGAAATGCTCAAGCAGGCGCACTACGAGCGAAAGCTTCTGACATCAAATCCAGCGATCCAGCCCACGGAAAGAGAAAGGATGCGTGTTAAATGAAGGAGTACGCACCTTACTTCAATCATCAGATGGCGCGCTTCGGCTCGCTGACGATTCAACAGATGCTAACGCTAGGACAAACGCGATTCAGGCGGAGCACCCTCTACTACCACATCAAGAATCTCAAACGAGAACACTACGTGGTACGAATCTCCCATCAGCAGGAGGCCAAGATTGGATATTCCGCCACCTCCAAACTGTATGAGATGGTCTACGGTCGCGAGCATCATCGACATACGGGACCACGGAGTAAGGAGCTTGACCACTCGATTCAAGTCGCCAACGTGATGCTTGAGCGGGCTCAGGATTGATGAGTGGCATGTCGGCGAATGTACTTGACGATTGAAGGCTTCTACTAGTTTTATATGAGGTCCCATGACGCGTAACGATCAGCGCTTTAAGCCGAAAAGGCTGGCCCAGTATTCCGAGACCGATGTCATCGAGGAAATACGTCGGGTAGTTGGACTATTTGCGGGCTCTATTCCAAATAGTGCACAATTTGAAAGCATTGCGAGGGTTAGTCTTACCCAGCTTTACAGGCAGTTTGGAACATATGGAGAGGCACTGGAGAAGGCTGGTTTTCCATATGTAGGTCGCCAATATTCGGTGTCCCGCCAGAGATACACGCCAGAGCAAGTGCTGAATAATCTTCGCGAGGTGCTCACTCGTGCTGATGGGTACGAATTCAGCATGGAGTTTTATCGTAATAATGGGGGACTGCTCAAAGCGCGAGAATCAATCAAAAATATTCTTGGGTTGAGATGGAAAGATGCTCTAGCAAAAGTAGGTGCGAAAAAGCGTCCTAAAGTTCAGCGCGTAACTTCTCACTCTCAGCGATTGAAGTTTTTAGCCAATCTGACAAACGATCAATTGCTGGAAGAAATTAATCGAGTGTGGATAGAAATTGGGCAATGTCCAACCAGAGAAGATTTAAGAAAAAATTCTACATTCCTCAATAATAAAGGCATTGGCGGCATAATTGAGAGACGTTTTGGTTCATGGAGCAGGGCGATTAAAGCCCTTTGTGAGATGAAAGGCTTACCGGCACCTCGAATATTTGGAACATCGATAAAAGCTGCATCCGACCAAGAACCAGCTGAGCAGTTGATTAAAGAGCTGCAATTAATCGGCAAGATACTCTCTAACGAGCAATTTACGCATAAAAATTATAAAATACACGGTGGACTCTATAGCATTAGTACCTTTCAGAAGTATTTCGGGAGTTGGGATAACGCAATCATAAAAGCCGGCTTTTCGTCTGGCGAGAATCATGCTTACTCGAATGACGAACTATTTGATGAAATGCAGAGGTTGTGGGAACAACTCGGCCAGCAACCAACCTTTGATCAAATGCGGATAAAGGGAAAAATTAGCCCCGCTACGTATCACAACAGATTTGGAAGCTGGACAAAGGCTGTACATGCTTTTTGCGAAGATCGAAGTGCATCTATACCCGCTAAAGAAGAAACACTTGAATCGAAAAATTCAATTGCCAAAAAAGGGCCCGACAAACAAAAGTTAGTTAAAACGATCTTGCCCAAACAGTCCAGAAGCAAGGGTGCAATTGAACATTTGCCCAGAATACCGACAACGCCGCATATGCAGTCGAAAAATATACCGGGTTATTTAATTGTTTTACGCAAAACAGGCAGACAGGTTCCGCAGCGCCTCAGGTTCAGAGTATTTCAACGCGATAACTTCAGATGTCGGTTTTGTGGGCGTGGGCCCGAAGAGGATGGCGTTAAGTTAGAAGCCGATCATATAATCGCCTATGTTAACGGCGGAGAAACAGTCTTTGAGAATCTTCAGACATTGTGCGCGGATTGCAACAAAGGAAAGTCGGATCTTCCTATATAGCTCTGGCTGTCGATTGCCTTACATAACCGCTTCCCTAGTGGAGTAAATTGTCAGGGCGTTTACCACCACTCAAAAAGCTACTTTGGCTTCAAAAAGGCACTGACTTCGCAGCCAATCAGTTCCAGGAAATAATTCCAAAAATCTTGGCTTAGATTTATCGGAAATAATGGCCATTGGACTAAGTGCCCTGCGGGCACGGAACCTGTGCGCTGACTGTGCATGGTTCGCTGGATTTGGGTTGCGGCGTTCTGAAAAGGGTTGCCTACCAAAGACAATTTTGCTTTGCCTCTGCGTGGATTTTTAAACCACATTCAATGGAGGCAATCAAGTATGTCAATGCGATTTAGGGACCGAATGATCGAGGAAATGGAGCTGAGAGCACTCGAGAAGAAGGCGTACTCGAAAAGCCTTCGCGGCTTCATGCCGAGCAAACGTTTCAAGCCGCCCAAACTGACCTAGGGCCATCGAGGCAAAAATGATTACGAGCAGTCCTGTTACGAGATCCTTAATTTCGGTTGGTTTCAGGCTCTTCATCAAAACGAGGGGCATGACCGGTTTTGTTAGAATTGAGTTGCTTACACTTAATTTTAACGAAAGGTCCCAGCCATGCCCGAGCGGCAGTTTATCACCCCGATTCCGGGGGTCAAAGTCTATGAGATGTTCGA
>JARLHE010000031.1 GCA_031292385.1 Oligoflexia bacterium | reverse complement strand
GATCTTGAAGATTTCTTTCCATCAATAAATTTTGGACGGGTCTACGGAATGTTTAAGGCGGTTCCGTACTCTCTGAAGAGCGAAGTAGCGACTGTTTTCGCTCAAATCGCGTGTTACAAAAATGCGCTGCCCCAAGGAGCTCCAACCTCCCCGACCATTTCAAACATGATTTGCTCAAAATTAGACGGGGAAATGCAACGTTTCGCGAAGCAACACAGATGTACTTACACTCGTTATGCCGATGACATAACGTTTTCAACAAATATCAACCCATTCCCATTGTCCGTCGCAGAATTGACCGCAGGAAAAGTCAGCCTTTCGACAGGTCTGGCTGAAATAATCACCAGGAATGGATTTAAGGTTAACGAAAAGAAGAGCCGCCTTCAGCCCTTCGCATTTAGACAAGAAGTTACCGGTCTAGTGGTGAATCAGTTTGTTAACGTGAAGCGGAATTACATTAGAAACATCAGAAGCGCATTATACAAGTGGGAGAAACTTGGAATCGATAAAGTTTCGGATGAGTACTTTGCGCGATACTGTCCAGACCACAAGCGCGCGTCCACAAAGGACTTCAAGAAGGTAATCCGAGGAAAACTCGAACATATAAGAATGGTGCGGGATAACGAGATCCCTGAGGTCAGATCCAAACGTCTGGCTGTTTTTTATTCGTTGCTCGATAGATTTCATGTGAACAATCTTCGAGATTTCACTGGTACGGTTATCCGAACAGAGGGAAAGACGGATTGGATGCATTTATCTGCAGCATTTTCTGCCCTAAGGGATCTGAGAAAATTCAAAGATCTACAATTGGATTTTTACACGACCCATGACCACCTGTTTTACGGAAGCAAGAATCAAAATAAATTCTGTGAAAAAGTGAAGAACGGCAAAATAAGGCCGTTTAATAGCAAAATTATCTGTGTATTTGATCGAGACGAAGGGGACATCATCAAGAATCATGGTAGTGGTCCGATTAAAGACTGGGGTGGAAATGTATTTTCACTTCTTCTGCCAGAGACGGGACTAGATGGGCTCGAGTACTTTAGCGTGGAACTTCTTTACGATGAGAAAATTCTTCTGAAAGAAGTGGATGGATTTCGCCTTTTTCTTTCGAGCGAATTTAATCCCGACGGACGCCACAAACGTGACTTAAATATTAGATTCAAGGGCAATCTAGATGCCCTTAAGAAGCCGCTCTGGGTTATCGATTCCGACGTAATTGATGAAAACACTCGTAAGAATATTGCTCTTTCAAAATGGAGATTTGCTAACGCTGTTCACCGGCAAGTGCCAAGTTTTGAAAACATCGATTTTTCAAAATTCGAGAAATTATTCGAAATAATTGAGCGCGTTAAGTAGAGAACTCGCCGAGTGGTCTGGCTCAATTCTAGGGAAATCGTGACAATTCGGGCCAGTAAGGTCGCATTCAAGCCGTTCGCTGGCTTCTGGTTTGCTAGGAGAGGCGTCGCTGATTTTTTATCACATTACAGACCGCTAGCTCTAAATGCGTCGATTAACTCATCTATGTTTTGGTATCGCTTTTCCTTGTCTGGATTGAGTCCTTTTCTTACAAAATCATTTAGCTTCGAATCCGATATATTGGAGGTATTTGTTCTACCCGTCATTACGTAGAAGAGAAGCTTAGTTAAGGCATACGTCTCATGACGAATTTCGTAGTTATCAAATCCTTCGGTCGCCAAGGCAGGGTCGTTGAAGTACCCCTTGAATTCGGTGTTTTCGGACGTCATGGTGCTATTCGGAATTTTAACCAATCCAAAATCACTAATTTTCACGACCACAACGTCATCGTATTGCTTCAATAAGACATTTTTGGGGCTGATGTCGCGATGAATCAGGCCTTTTGAGTGGAGATAGCTAAACGCTTTCAAAAGTTGAAATGCGATACTCTTTCGGGTCTCCTGGGTTAGCTTGTTATTCGTTTTCTGTACGTAGCCATCCAGCGAAAAATCCATATATTCCATGACGTATTCGGGCTGAGTATCATCATAGGTATATACTTCTGGAATATATGGTGAAGATAACGTCTGCATTTGTTCAAACTCCCTCTTGAATCGAGTGAGTTCTTTTTCAGACAAATCTTTCTTTGCCCGTTTTAGAGCGAAATCCTTATTGTAGTACTCATCCCTGTACTTAAAGATTAGCGCGTAGGACCCTTCGCCAATCAGTTTTAACGCGTAATTATGCTCACTATTTTTTCTAACTACTTTCTGCGACAGCGCTGATGTGAATATCGGGACCGTATAGTATAGATGGACTTTCTCCATGTTTTCGGGCAGCACACTACCGCCGCTTTTGCGTAAAAATGACTGACACGATGTCAGAAGCTGAAGGTAGTACCCGTCAATTTCAAACGCATCTTTCGAGCCCTTCAAAGAACGATACAGCCCCATTGTCATTTCAATGGCAGATATTAGCTCTCGACTGGGATCTGCCCAAAAACGGTTCGTAAAGCTCCCTGTCGGGAGACGCTCGTTCATGCTTTTAAATAGATTGACGTATTGACTGTGCAGGGACGCGAAGATCTCTTTAAGGGGCTTACTTTCGATGCTCGAATAAAGGCCTAAATACTCCGGGCTCATAAGATTTTTAGCCTGGAGTTCACGATATTGAGATTCAATATAGTTATCTAAATTCATTTATCGTCCCGTTCATTTCGGCGGACCTTTTGCCTTATCCTGCCGAACCATAGAAATGCGCCGATGCACAAATTCTATCTCGAATCAAATCTCCAATTCGAGAGGCAGAAGTTGCCCATGAGCATTAGCCCAACTTCTCGAGCTTGAGGGAAACGATGCCGTTATAGAGAGGCCTTGTTGGTCTTTAAAGCCCTTGTAGCGCTGATTGTGAAATTTTGAAGTCGATACCTAGACTCTTTTGGAGTTCTGTCAAATTTGAAAACGCGTTTGAATCCGCTCTCGGCCCCAGCACCACCTCTGTCAAAAGCTGATATACAGCCGGCAGATCCAAATGAAAGTATTTTGATTCTCGCTCACCGCGAGTTCTCGCGAAAATGTTTGCGTTATCGTTCTTTGCGAGCAAAAAATAACGCCACTCTCTTTCGTCTCGCCAATGGCGACTTTTAAATCTCACTGACTGAAGGTACGCGACTCTAAAATAGGCGAGTGCAAATTCTCGGACGTAGTCTGAGTTATCCAGCTTCTTTATGAGGGTTCTCGCCAGTTCAATAAAGCTCTCGACTACAGACTGTACGATTTGACGTTGAATTTCTTCGTCGTAAATAACAACAACTGGACCCCCAAGATACTTTGTTACCTTGGTCAACACGCCAGTTTTTATTCCAATCGAAACGCCACGTCCGGAATCTCCATACTCCAGCCACTGCCCCCTTTGGTTGCCCTCCTGCGTTGCGGAAAAAACGAAGGGAATTGCTAGAGGTGCTTTGATTTCCTGGTCGAAGAAAATTCTCACTCTATCTAGCCAGTCCTTTTGAATTCCCGCATCTTCGAGCAGATTCAAACCTTGTTTGAACATGGACATTCCGTGAGAAAATTCTGCCGAATCGTTCATATGAAATGCGTGAGTCATCCAGAGGCACTTTTGAGTAACAATTCCTCTTAGTGCCTGCTCTGACGTGTAATGAAAGAGAACGTCGGGCGCTTCCTCGTGATGAAGGTGAGCACAGTCCGTTACAAATTTTTCAACCAGCTCGTCGTTGATGATTTGCATGACGTGCCTTAGCCCAGTGCTCTATTTGAACCTTTCGGTCTCATAATATTCGAATGCGGTACCTTTCTTAACGAGACTAAACTTCTCGAGAATCAATAGAAGTCTGTACGTGGCTTCGAATCTCAGTTTTTTCACGCCTGCACCTTCCTCTATAGACACCGGAAACCACGCACGAACATTCTGCACCAAGTTTTGGACCACCAAATAAAAATCCCCCGTAGTCTTAATGACCTACGAGGGATTTGGTATCGAAAAATGGCTCAGGAGGTAGGATTCACTTTTCGCAGTCCTGCGAAAAGTAGGTCAGCATTGAAGTCGCGCATCCTGCGCTCCTCTTTTTATTGGTCCGCTCCGCGAACCTCTTCCTCGAACCTCCTCGCTTCGCTCGGCGAGGCCCTGCATCCAAACCCTCCAGCCTTAAAAATAAAAAGGGCCGCCCCTTTTGGGGCAGCCCTTTTATTTTTAATGGCTCAGGAGGTAGGATTCGAACCTACGACCAGCCGGTTAACAGCCGGCTGCTCTACCACTGAGCTACTCCTGAACGAACTCAGAGTCCTTTCAAATAGTCTAAACACTATCCTTTGTCTAGCAACAGCATAAAAATGACTCGTAGCGCCAGGCCGAATCTGGGTTTATGCTGGCTTGAATGACCGTTAAACCCGTACGTAAGCTCAAGGCTCATATCTTTATCTGCACCAACGAGCGCCCGCCGGGCCATCCGCGCGGCTGCTGCAAGGAGAAGAATTCAGAGGCCCTGGTCTCGGGTTTCAAGGAAGAGTTCGCCCGACGGGGGTTGGCAGGCGAAGTCCGGGCCCAGCGGGCCGGGTGCCTGGACACCTGCGAATACGGGCCGAGCATCGTCGTCTACCCCGATAATCTCTGGTACGGCCCGGTTCAGCCGGCAGATATTGCCGAGATCGTCGAATCCGTCATCAGCGGCGCCCCGGTCGAAAGACTTCGCATCCCCGGCAAGTGAAGGTTTGAAGTTTCGGCGGCGGCGGTTAAACTCTGATTATGGCCACTTACCGCCGAAAGACGATCATCATCAACAAGCGTTTTCAGTTTCGCTTTGCCGTTTACGTCTGCGGTTGGATCGCGGCGATATGCTTTGTCTATCCACTGATCACGGAGAACCTTTTCGACTATTTCATTCGTTACGCCGCGAGCGACCCGATGGGCCCCGAGCTCGTCTCGCTGATCAAAACCAAAAAAGAAATCCTGAACCTCATCTTTCTGACCGAAGCGGCGTTTATTGCGATGACCTTCGTCATCTGCATTTACATGTCTCATCGCATTGCCGGCCCTATCTATAAATTGGGACGCGCGCTGCGGGCGTACGGGGACGGAAGCTGGAAGGGAACGCTGACCTTCCGGAACAAAGACTGGTTCACGGAGCTCGCGGACGACTTCAATTTCATGCAAAAAAGCGCGCTTGAGCGGACGCAAAAAGAAAGCGAATCGGTCAAAAGCGCCATCAGCCGAATCGAATCGGCCGTGAAGCTGGCCTCTCCGGACGTCCGTCAAGAACTTGAACGCGCGCTCGTTTCACTCCGTTCCGTCCGGGACAAAAAACCTTCAGCCTGAGCCGGCGCGTTTGTGGTAGAATTGATCACCCATGCTAAAGTTTCGGCCCCATCATTTTCTTTGCTCTTTGGGCTTTCAGGGCAAAGGATATTCTGACGAGTTCACGCGCAATATGCAGGAAGTCGTCGACTCGCTCCGCGAACGGGGAGATGCCGGTGACGCCACCCCGATCGAAGTCACGATCGCGGCGGATACGCTCTGCATGCCCTGCCCTCATCGCCGCGGCGAGGACTGCGAAACCTCCGAGAAGATCAAAGCGCTCGATGATGCGCACGCAAAATCACTGGGCTTGAAGGCAGGCGACATAATCACCTGGGGTGAGGCCAAGCGCCGGATCGCGGAAAGAATCTCGGTCGAAAAGCATCATGAAATTTGCGCCCCTTGCTCCTGGCGCTCATTGGGCGTCTGCGAAAGCGCACTGAGAAAGCTCAAATCATGACCAGGAAACTCACGCTCCTGACTTTCTGCCTTTTCACGCTCGCCATTCTCGCCCACCACGACGACGCATTCGCCGCGAAAAAGAAAAAGCATCCCGCGAAAAAACGCCGCGCTCCCGCCGCGATCGTCGTTCATTCAAAAAATTTGGCCAAAAATGCGGTGAATATTCCGGAAATTCCCGCGCCCAACCAGGGCCCCGTCGATGAGCTTATCGAAAAACTTTACGCCAAACCGTCGCCGAGAAAAGTGCTGATCCAGCTGCGAAAGGCAGCCGCGCTTTTGGATGACCAGAAATTCGATCCGGCCCGTCGCGCCGCCGCGCTCGTCCAATCCGACCCGGACTTCGGCGATTACGCACGCTGGCTCGCGGCCGAAGCCGCCATCATTCAAGCCGAACAGGAATTAAAAACCAAGCATTTCGACCGGGCCAAGGCAGGGGCAACCGAGACCATCTCCCCGCTAGCTCCGGTCCCGGCCGAATACCCGTCATCCCCCACCCTTCGGTTTTTGCCACGAACGATCGGGCGAGCGCGGCTCGTTGAAGGACGCGTGGCCTGCGAAGCGAAGAAGTGGGCGGCTTGCCGCAAATCCTATGAAGAAGGTTTCACGCGCCTGATGTCGTCCGATGCCGAGGCCTATATTCGCCCGGCCGACATCCAAGCCTACGTTCAGGCTTGCTCGCACCACGGCACGGAGAACTGCCCTATCTGGCTGCAACGAATGGCCGCGAACTACTCGCATGGAACGGCGGAATTCAAAGTCCTCGAGAGCGCCATCCCGGATTTTCTCGACGAGCTTCCGAAGCCCAGCTACTCGGGGCGCATCACCACGTCCTATCACGCGCCCGACCCCGACAGCGTGGCGTTCGACGACGCGATGAGCAGGTACCTCGATCACAAAGAAAAAGATTCGATCCCCCTCTTCCGAAAATTTTTGGATGAGTATCCGCGCTCGGCCTCCCGCTTCCGCGCGAAGTACTGGCTTTCCCAAGCCATGCTCCATGAGAAAATGCGCGACGACGCGCACAAGCTTCTAGCCGATTTGCAACAGTCCTCGCCGCTGAGCTACTACGGGCTGCTTGCCGCCATCGCGAACGGCGCCGATTTCGGATCCACTATCGATGACGATAGCCCGATCGCGCAGGATTTCGACCCTCTGCTTTCTCCGCTGGAGCTGCTCCGGCTTCGTCGGGCGCAGACGCTGATATCACAGAAAATTTACGAGCCCGCTGCGTTGGAGCTCAGTGAAATTCGGCCCCGCGACTCACTTTCAACCCGGTTTCTGATTTACCTTGCCGCGCTTCAAAGTGAAGCCGGCGCTCATTACGCGGCCTTTAAAACCTTGAGCGAAATCGCGGCACGCGGGAGCACGGCCAACAATACCTCATACGCCGTGAAAATGATTTTTCCGGACGCTGACTTCAAGCAGATCAAAAAGATCGCCGAGGAATTTCGAATCGACCCGGTTTTGGTGCTGAGCCTGGTGAAACAGGAATCGGCGTTCGACCGGCACGCGATGTCGAGCACGGGAGCGCTGGGACTGATGCAGCTTATGCCGACGACCGCGTCCGACACGGTAGCGGATTTGGTCCGCGCCGATTTGACTTTGCCGGAGGTCAATCTTCGCGCGGGAACGAAATATCTTGCGCAGCTTTTGAAACATTATAACGGCAACATCGTCTACGCGCTCGCGGCTTACAATGCCGGCCCCGGCGCGGTGAATCGCTGGATCAAGGGGTTCCCCCCCGAGCGAGGGATGACCGAATTTATCGAAAACATCGCCTTCCGCGAAACTCGCGAGTACGTTGGCGCGATCATTCGAAATTATTACTGGTACACCCGGCTTCTTTCCGGCGACCCTAAAAAGACCGTTGCTTTGAATCACTTCTGGGGAGCGCCCGATTCCGCTCCTCCCGCTCCGACGCCAAGCCCAACACGAGTTCCGGTCGCAGTCAGCTCGATCTTGCCTTCCCCGACGCCATCGCCATCGCTTGCACCCTCCCCGTCTCCCGCTCCCGCCGCCACCCTCAGTTCCGCCCCTTCTATAGAGCCCTCACCCATGCCTTCACCAAGGCCTTCATCAAAGCCTTTCGGGGCCCCGCAAGACGACGAGTACGGACCTCATCGTTCCGCACCTTGATCGAAGCTTAAACCAATACTGAACAAGAATTGACAGAAGCGGGTCGCTTGAATAGGACTTCGGGATGCTTATCTCTTCGTTTATCGGATTGGTCATTTCCATCGCTTCGGTCTCGCCCCTGGCTCATGCCGAATCAGGCGGTCCCACGACGGCCAAGCCTGCGGAAAACATTACTGTTCGCGATTCAGATGAAACAAACACCATGGTCCCGGCGGAAGATGCGGCGAAGCAAGCGCCACCGGTAAGCACGCTCGATAAAATCAAAAGCGTCGCGGAGCTCGAGTATTACGGGCTCTACTACGGCCCGGCGATCGGGAATTTTTCGCGGTCTTACAGCAACGAGTACGGGCACCCCCTCACCGACCAATTTCTGCTGAATTACATTTATACGGGTTACAAGGTGACCCCGAACATTATTCCCGGCGTGACCGTCCTGTCAGACCTCGAGCCGGTCTCGGGCGGCAATATCACGATGCTCGACCCCTATTTGCGCCTCACCACCAAGGGCCTCTTTCGCGGAAACGGTTTCGACATGTACCAAGAGTTGCGCTACTTCGTGCCGGCCACCCAAGAATCGCATGACTTAGGCAAGCTCGGAACCTTCGGCGTTTTCGATGCGGTGACCTATCAGGTGCCGAACTCCCGTTTCACGGTTGGCGCGTGGGGTAAGTTCTATTGGGGATTTTTCAACGAACCATCGACCAGCTTCGCGTTTAACGGCATTCATTACGTGACATACAAGGGCGTGCCGAATCCCCTCAGCAACGGACAGCTCTATTTCCGGCCCAACCTGTTTTACACCTTCTCGCCGCGAGTGCAGGGAACGCTTTATTACGAAATGTACGCTTCCCACTTCCTCCACGATTCGTTCTGGAACTGGGATCATGGCGCTGCCGGAATCAATACCGACGTCCAGGTGGGCGCGATGGTCACCATCGTGAACGGCCTGATGCTCAACCCTTACATCATCATCCAGACCGGCGGCGCGATCAGCACTCAATCGACCGCGATCGGCGGGCAGATCTTCATTACGCTTTTTTAAACGGCGAAACGGAAGTGCATGATATCGCCGTCGCGGACGACGTATTCTTTGCCTTCCAGGCGAAGCGCGCCGGCGTCTTTGATCGCCTGCTCGCCCTTGTACTTCATCAGATCGTCGTAATGATAAACTTCGGCCTTGATGAAGCCCTTTTCGAAATCGGTATGAATCACGCCGGCGGCCTGCGGAGCTTTGAAGCCCTTTTGAATGGTCCAAGCGCGAACTTCGGTTTCGCCGGCGGTGAAATAAGTCTGTAATCCTAGAAGATCATAGCCCGCGCGAATGACGCGATTGAGGCCAGGCTCGTCCATTCCCATATCTTTAAGAAAGGCCGCTTTCTCTTCTTCCGCGAGCTCGGAAATTTCGGATTCGATTTTACCGCAGATCTGGACAACCGGAGCGCCTTCCTTCTCGGCATAGGCCATGAGGCGTTTGACATGTTCGTTGGGCGTGGAATTTCCGATGTCGCTGTCGTCGACGTTGGCGACGTACATGACCTTTTTGGCGGTAATGAGATGGAAATCGTGAATCAACGCCAGATCGTCATCGGACAAGAGCAAGGAGCGGACCGGATTGCCCGCCTCGAGCGTTTTGCGAACGGGCGCCAAAACGCCCATGACTGCCGCAGCTTTCTTATCGCTGCCCGCGCGCGCGGCTTTTTCCATCTGGCTATAACGCTTATTGACCGTCTCGAGATCCGCGAGAATCAGCTCGGTGTCGATCACCGAGATATCGCGAAGCGGGTCCACCGAGCCATCGACATGGATGACGTTCGGATCCGAAAAGCAGCGAACCACGTGCGCGATAGCGTTCGTTTCGCGGATATGGCCCAGAAACTGATTGCCCAAGCCCTCGCCCTTGGACGCGCCTTTCACGAGGCCGGCGATGTCCACGAAGGTCATGCTTGCCGGCACCAGCTTTTGCGGCGGAATGTAGCGCGCGATATCGGCCAAGCGGTGGTCAGGCACCTTCACGATTCCCGTATTGGGGTCGATAGTGCAAAAGGGATAGTTGGCGGCCTCGGCCTTGGCCGATGTCAGCGCGTTAAAGATCGTTGATTTGCCGACATTCGGAAGGCCGACGATTCCACATGCAAAACCCATAAATTACCTCTTACTCACTCTCGTGCTAATTCCGGTTAAAGCGATTTTGAGCCTGCGTCGCCTCGCCGCGAACCATCATCTCGACCGCCTGAGTGACGTCGTCCAAAAGTGGGTCAAGACGCCTCAGCTCATCATCATTGAAATTCTGTAACACATAATCCGCCACATTGCGCTCGGGCATGAAACTCCGGGGGTGACCCACGCCGATGCGGACGCGCATGTAGTTTTGGTTGCCGCCCAAGTGCTGATCGATCGATTTGAGCCCATTATGGCCACCGGTTCCGCCGCCGACCTTGAGTCGAAGCACGAGCGGCCCGAGATCCAGGTCATCGTGAATCACGATCAGGTCTTCCGGCTTGCACTTATAGAACTTGAGGAGCGGCCCCAGGCACTCACCCGAGACGTTCATGAAGGTTTGGGGCTTCACGAGCAGGACTTTTTCGCCGCCGACGCTCGTCTGCCAGACCTCGCCCTCGAACGCATCCGACGGGCCGGTCGCTTTCCAGTCGTCAACCAGGCGGTCGATTGCGAGAAAGCCGGCATTGTGTCGCGTGGTTTCGTATTTCGGTCCGGGGTTTCCGAGACCCGCGACAATTTTCATCGAAAAACCCTAATTGAAAAGACTGCTCACGCTGTCGTAATTGTGGATGCGGTAAATCGCCTCAGCCAGCAGATCGGCCACGGACAGCTGCACGATTTTTCCGCACGATCGCGCTTCTTCGCTGAGCGGAACGGTATCCGTCACGACCACTTTTTCGATATCGGCTTCTTTCAAGCGCTGGATCGCGGGACCGGACAGAACCCCGTGGGTAGCGACGGCAAAAACACGGGTCGCCCCATGATCGCGCACGGCGTGCACGGCTTCGGTCAGCGTTCCGGCCGTATCGATCATATCGTCGACGATCACGGCAATCTTGTCCTTCACGTCGCCGATGATGTTCATGGCCTTGGCCACGTTCGGACCGGTGCGGCGCTTATCGACAATCGCCACCGAACCCTCAACCCGCTTTGAATACGCGCGCACGCGCTCGACGCCTCCGGCATCAGGGCTCACGTAAACGAGCGGGCCCATGGGCGCGATTTCGCGTTTGATGTAATCAAGGATGACCGGCGATGAAAAAAGATTATCGAAGGGGATATTGAAAAATCCCTGGATCTGGCCCGCATGCAGATCCATCGAAACGACGCGCGTTGCTCCCGCCGCGGTGATGAGATCGGCAACCAATTTGGCGCTGATGGGGGTGCGGGGCGCAACCTTACGATCCTGGCGGGCGTAGCCATAATAAGGGACAACCGCCGTGACTTCCTTGGCGCTCGCCCGTTTGAGCGCGTCGATCATGATCAGGAGTTCCATCAAAGTGTCGTTCGCGGGGCGACAAGTGCTTTGAATCACGTAGACATCACGCCCACGGACGTTTTCGTTGATCTCAACGAAAACCTCACCGTCACTAAACCGACGGACAGTGGCATGGCCCAATGTTTTCCCCAACTTATCCGAGATCTTTTGGGCCAATGGCTGATTTGCATTCCCCGAAAGAATGACCCATTCGCGCATTCTCATAGTCGCCTCTTATTGGTCAGCGTTGTACCAGGACTAAGTCAATGATGCAACGCGCTAAATTCAAGTTTTTTAAGTCTTCGACCGTTAAAGTTGATGTGAGATTAAAACGCAAAAAAAAGGGCCTCTTTAACGAGCCTCTCAAAAGCTTTGAGCGTCTGCATAAGATCGGCCAAGGCATCTCGCTTCATATTCAACGGGTCCAGGCCCAGTTGATCGCGTCACAAGGCGTCGGCGCAGCCAAGCTCATGGTCCAGGCGATGGTTATGCTCAATGAGCTGAGCCCGGTCGGGATCACGCTTTTTTCCGAAGCCCAGTTCGGAGTCGACCAGAGCGTGACCCTGAACATCCCGGATCTTCAGAACTTTTTCGTCAAAGGCAAGGTTACGGCCTGCAAAGAAGTTTACGTCAACCCCGGGATCTTGCAGAAAATCTCATACAAATACCGGGTCCAAATTCGCTTCGAATTCGGAAGCGAAGTCGAGCGCCAGGCCGTAAAAGCATACTGCGAAAGCCTTCAAAAGCAGTACCTCGACCGGGAAGCCGCCTAAGAGCTCTGTCCTCAACCGACGACGAAGTTCAGGATCTTATCCTTCACGAAAATGACTTTTTTAATCGACTTGCCGGCAAGCTGGGCGGCGACCTGAGGAATTTCCTTGGCCGCGCCCTCAACCGCTTCCTGCGCGGCCCCCGGCTCGATTTCGACCATTCCCCGGGTTTTGCCCATGACCTGAACGGCGATAGTGATCAAATCGTCCTTGGCTAAAGCCGAGTCGAATTGCGGCCACGCTTCGGTGGTCAGGCTCGCCTTCTCGCCCAAAACTTCCCAGAGCTCTTCGGCCAAATGCGGGGCGAAAGGATTGAGAAGCTGAACGAAAGGACGAAGGCACGCCCTCGGCCGAACCGAAAGCTTAGTCATGTGGTTGATGAAGATCATCATTTGACTGATGGCCGTATTGAAGCGAAGACCCTCGATGTCTTCGGTGACTTTCTTGATGGTTTTATGGGTGATCTTGAGATCTTCCGCGGTCGGCTCGACATCCGAAAAGAGCTTATTGTCGGAGTCATCGAGAAATACGCGCCACGTGCGCTGCGCGAAGCGGTAAACCCCTTCGATCGCCGATGTCGACCAGGGCTTGTCACGCTCGAGCGGCCCCATGAACATTTCGTAGAGCCGTAAAGTATCGGCGCCGTACTGCTGGATCACTTGGTCCGGGTTGATGACGTTACCGCGGGATTTCGACATCTTCTCGCCATCTTCACCCAAGATCATCCCCTGGTGGACGAGCCGCTTGAACGGCTCGTCGTGAGTGACGAGCCCGGCGTCGAACAGGACCTTGGTCCAAAAGCGCGCGTACAGGAGATGCCCCACCGCATGCTCCGGGCCGCCCAAATAAAGATCAACCGGCATCCAGTATTTTTCGGCTTCTTTTCCGCAGAATTCGGAATCATTGCGTGGATCGCAGTAGCGGAAGAAATACCAGGAAGAACCCGCGCTTCCCGGCATCGTATCGGTTTCACGCCGCACCATTTGGCCGGTCTGGGCGTCTTTGATCCGAACCCAATCCGTGATCACCGAAAGCGGGCTTTCGCCGGTGCCAGAAGGCTCGTAGCTTTCGACCGCCGGAAGCACGACCGGCAGCTGATCGAGCGGAAGCGCCTTTTTGCTTCCGTCATCGAGATGGACGATCGGAAACGGCTCGCCCCAATAACGCTGGCGCGAGAAAAGCCAATCGCGCAGTTTGTACTGGACGGTCGCCTTGCCGAAACCTTCGCGCTCGGCCTTTGCGATGACCTCGTCTTTCGAGGCGAGCTCGATTTCGCGAATCGGAAGATGATAGGCCTTGGCGAACGCGCTGTCGCGCTCATCGTGCGCGGGCACGGCCATCACCGCGCCAGTGCCGTAACCCATCATCACGTAATCGGCGATCCAGATGGGGACCTTTTCGCCCGAAAAGGGATTGCGCGCGTAGGCGCCGGTAAAACAGCCGGTTTTCTCTTTGGTCTCTTCCTGGCGGGAAATTTCCGATTTTCTCGCCGCAAGCTCTTGGTACGTTTTCACGGCGGCGGCGTGTTCGGGCGTCACCAGGCGGGAAACGATGGGATGCTCGGGAGCCACGACCATGAAGGTCACGCCAAAGACCGTATCCGGCCGGGTGGTGAAGACCTCGAGTGTTTCCGCCAATTTTTCGGAACGACCCTCGATCGGAAAGCGCAGCTGCAAGCCCGTGCTTTTTCCGATCCAATTGCGCTGCAGTTCCTTGGTGCTCTCGGGCCAATCAAGACCGTCCAGATCCTTCAGCAAACGGTCGGCGTAGTCGGTGATTTTAAGCATCCACTGCTTCATCGGGACACGGAAAACCGGGTGCCCCCCACGCTCGGACTTGCCGTCCACGACTTCCTCGTTGGCGAGAACGGTCTTCAGCTCCGGACACCAGTTGACCGGCACTTCCTTTTGATAGGCGAGACCGCGCTCGTGAAGCTTCGTGAAAATAAATTGGGTCCATTTATAATATTGGGGGTCGCAGGTCGCGATCTCGCGCGACCAATCGTAGCTGAACCCGATCGCCTTGAGCTGACGGCGGAAATTATCGATCGCCTCCTGCGTGGTTTTGGCCGGGTGGATCCCGGTTTTCAGGGCATACTGCTCGGCCGGAAGGCCGAAGGCGTCCCAGCCCATCGGGTGCAGGACATTGAATCCCCTGGCCCGCTTGTAACGGGCAAGGATATCGGTCGCCGTATAACCCTCGGGATGCCCGACGTGAAGGCCCGAGCTTGAGGGATAGGGAAACATGTCCAGGACGTAATATTTAGGCTTGGAGGTATCCAGAACGGCCTTGAAAACCTGTTTTTCGTCCCAAAATTTTTGCCATTTTGGCTCAATATTTTTATGTAGATACGGCATAGGTGGGCTCCACTATATATGGGCGGGATGATAGGTTCAATTCAGTAGATGGGATACGAACTGGTTCACTTTGAAAACGGCGCGACCTCCCTCAAGAGCACCGCTCTGGGCGAGGCGATGCATTCTTCGATCGGTCCCAGCGAGGAGGCCCGAAAAGTCCATATCGGGCCAAGCCGGCTTCGCGAACGGCTTGAGGTTGCTGGCGGCACCCCCCTCTCCGTATTTGATTTGGGCCTGGGAATCGCGGCCAACGCGCTTTCGGCGGTCGAGTGCCGCCTGGCTCTTGGCCCGTCCGCCCGTCCGCTGCGGATCATCAGCTTCGAAAACGATCTGAACGGACTGAAAACCGTTTTGAGCCAACCCGAAAGCTTTCCCCTGGTCGCGACCCATCGGGCGGCGGTCGAGACCCTGCTGAGCTCGGGCCGATGGGCGCACCCCTCGGGAGCGATCCTCTGGGAGCTTCGAGCGGGAGATTTTTTGCAAGACCCGCTTGATGGGGTGCCCGCGCCCGAGGCCATTTATTTCGATTTCTATTCACCCAAGGCCACGCCCGATCTCTGGGGGTTTCACGTTTTCAACCGATTGCGGAAGGTATGCGGCCGCGAGCGCTGCATTTTGACGACTTACAGCGCGGCAACGCGAATTCGCTCGGCTTTGCTTTTAGCGGGGTTTTTCGTGGGCCATGGGGAGGCGACTTCGGCGAAGATGGAAACGACGGTAGCGGCAACCCGGCGGGAAGATCTCGATGCGCCGCTCGGAAAGGAATGGTTTTCGAAATTCAATCGCTCCGCGCGCGCGATTCCGGAGGATTTGCCGGTCGAGGAATGGGAGTCCGCGAGAATTCGTATTCTCGCGGACTTCGCACGTTAAAAGGAGTTACTTCGCGGCCTTCTTTTCGATGCCTTCAAGATTGACCGAGATTTCGACCTCGTCTCCGACCATGAGGCCGCCGGTCTCAAGTACCTTGTTCCAGGTCAAGCCGTAATCCTTGCGATTGATCTTCACGACCGCGGTGAACGCCGCGCGGTTGTTGCCCCAGGGATCCTTGATGTTACCGAGGTAGTCGACGTCGAAGGTGACCATCTTGGTCACGCCATGAATGGTCAAATCACCCATGAGCTTATACTTCTTCTCGCCGGCGGGGGTGAAGCTATGGCTCTTGAATGAAAGGGTTTTGAATTTTTCGACGTTGAAGAAATCGGGGCTGCGCAGATGCTCGTCGCGCTTCTTGTTGCCGGTGTCGACGCTCGAGGCCTGGATGGTGAAGCTGACCTTCGACTTTTCCGGATGGGCGTCGAAATCGAACGCGCCGTCGAAGTCGTCAAACTGGCCGCGCTGTTTTCCGAGGAGGTGATTCACCTGAAAGGCGACCGTGGTGTGGTCCTTGTCGATGGCATACTCGGCCGCGGACGCGACCACCGAGCAGACTGAAACAGCTAATGCAATAACAAAAGATGACAGAAGTGCTTGTTTTTTCATCATAAGATTTCCTTTTTAACGAGGGTAAGGTAGTTCCCCGAAATTGTAAAACGGCGTTTGCTATGGTAACCCTCCTCATACACACAGGAGCCTACTGACATGAGTCGCCTCGCTAAACCTTCCCTTCTCGCAATTTCCGCTTTCACCCTCGCCTCGATCGCTTTTGGCGGTGAGACCGCGCCGGCCGGCAAGGCCCTGCCTCCGGTTTGGAACGGCAACACTTGTGAGCCCGACTCAGCCCGCCTTTGCCTGGGCCTCGCGGGCAAAAGCCGCGACGCCTGGGTAAACTGCATGCGCGAGCACTACGCGCAGCTGACCGCCAATTGCCAGGCGATCATGACGCCGAAAAATTTCAAAGAGCAGCCTGCCGAAAGCACGAACGCGCAAGCTGCCCCAGGCGCTGCCGCTTATTAAAAAGGAGCCACCATGAGCTCAAGCATTCACTCGCCCGATCAGGATTTCGCGCCCGCCTTGGTTCCCGTTCTGATTCCTTCTCATGGATCGAAGATGCTGGGACGGATTCTGACGGCGGAAGGCCCCGGCCCCCACCCAGTGGCGATCTTTCTGCATGGGCTACCCGGGAACGAAAACAATTTCGACATGGCCCATGCGGTCAGACGGGCCGGCTGGAATGCGTTGCACTTCCACTATCGCGGCTCCTGGGGCAGCGAAGGCGCATTTTCCATCGGCAACGTCGTTGAAGATGCCAAGGCAGCCATCGACTTCGTCAAATCGCCCGCCGTGGCGCCGTATCGCTGCGATCCCTCGAGAATCGCCGTCATCGGACACAGCACCGGCGGCTTTGCCGCGCTGATCGCGGGCTCGAGAGATCCGTCTTTGCTGGGCGTCGCATCCATTGCCGGATTCAATTTCGGCGCGATCGGAGCGCTCATGCTGAAAGACAACGCCCTTCGAACCGCGTGGCTCAACGCCTTTCGGGGAGCGATCGCGCCCCTTAAGGGCCTGACCGCCGACGATCTGATCGCGGAAATCACGGGCAACGCACCGAACTGGCGGCTTGAGTCTTTCGCGCCTGCTCTCGAAAAAATGAAGACCCTGATCGTTTGGTGCTCGCGGGATATTGTCTCGATTCCCGAAATCCATCATCACCCGTTGATCAAGGCCTTTGAAAAAACGAATCGCGCCTTCCCCCTCGAAGTATCGTGTTTTGAAACCGATCACTATGTTTCGGGCCCGCGCGTTGAACTTGCCACCGAGCTGATCCGCTGGCTACGGACGCTCGAATAGTTTTGAGGGATAAAATTGGAAATCTGGTTTCGTGAATATTCGGTAGAAGAAACGAATCGCCGCGGCGAAAACACGATGCTTTCGCACTTGGGAATTCGCATTACCGAGATCGGTCCTGATTTCATCGAAGGCCAAATGCCCGTCGATGCCCGCACCAGGCAGCCCCTCGGGCTATTGCACGGCGGCGCCTCCGTTGCGCTGGCTGAAAGCCTCGCCAGCACGGCCGGTAATCTTACGATCGACCCGGACACGTTTTACTGCGTCGGCCTCGAAATCAATGCCAACCACATCTCGAGCTGCAAAGACGGAATGGTGACGGGCGTCGCGAAGCCGCTGCATCTGGGCCGGACCACGCAAGTCTGGGAAACCACTATTCGGCAAGGCGACCGTCTCGTCTGCGTCAGCCGGATGACCTTGGCGATCATCCATAAAGAAAAGCAGGCACGCGCGGATTAACTGGGTAACCCGCGCGTGCGACCTGCCGATTTACTGAGAAGTACCCGAGGTACCGCTCGTACCGGTATTGGCGCCGCTCGGCGGATTTGTCGCCGTGGTATTCGGATTCATCGTTCCCGCGGAGCCCGGCTGCTGCGCTCCATAGGTCTGTTCACCGGTTGTGCCGGAAGTCGACCCAGGTTGTTGATTACTCGTGGTGCCGCCGGTTGAGCCCGTGGTTCCCGTATTTGAAGTGCCGCTCGTATCGGCGAATGCCGCAGCTGCCAACAAGGCAGCTACCGAAATGGTCGACCAAAAAATACTCTTTTTACGAATTTGCATATCGCATCCCTTTCTTAACAGTGAGGTTGGAAATTCTAGGAGGATGTTTTGCAACCGCCGGACCGAGGGCATAAGCGTCATGAATAACGCAATTCGTTTGCAATCAAAAACCGATCCGAATTAAAGTGCGCCGATGCATACCTTAGTTTCTGGTGTCGAGTTCATTTTCAGGGGCGGTTTCATGATGTACCCGCTCCTCATTTCCGCGCTTGTGGCCTTGACCGTGATTCTCGAGCGGTTTTACTCGTTCGCGAAAATCTATCGGTGCTCACCAGCCGTCTTCTCGGAAATTATGGACCATGTCCACAACCGGCGCTTCGCCCAAGCGCACCAGGCTTCGCTGAAAGCCGCCACCCCGGTTACCGCGGTGCTTGCTGCCGGATTGGAGCACTTCAAAAATCCGGTCGCCGAGATGGAATTATCCATGAAGAACCGGGCGGAAGAATGGATCCCCGTTCTGGAAAAGCGCATCGAGATCATCGATACCGTCATTACCGCCGCGCCCCTGATGGGGCTTCTCGGAACCATCACCGGCATGATGGCGTCCTTTCAGGTTCTTTCGGAAAAGGGTGTCAACGAGCCTAACGCAATTACCGGCGGCGTCGCGGAAGCGCTGATCGCCACCGCAACCGGCCTGGTCATCGCGCTGATTTGCCTGATGGCCTATAACTACCTGACCGCGCGAGTGAAGGTCTTTATCTACGAAATCGAATCGGCCGCCTCTCAATTGATCGAGATCCGCATGGCCACCGAGCGCGAGCAGAAGTAGAAACACCATGCAAATCCGGCAAAGACCCACCAAGCGAGCGCGCATCGAGATCATCCCGATGATCGACGTCATTTTTTTCCTGCTCGTGTTCTTCATGGTCTCCTCGCTCGCCATGACGAAAATCAACAGTATGCCGGTCGCCTTGCCTAAAACGTCTTCGAATCCCGAAGCCATCAAGCAGGACGTGATTCTGACCATCCGGCATGATGGCTCCATTTTCCTCAACAAGACGCCTTTGTCCCTGCCCGAAATCGGCTCGAAGCTCGCATACGAAATGCACGACCATCCCCAAAATCCCGTCATCGTGAACGCCGACGAGGGCGTGAGCTACGGGCTTGTGGTCAAGGTCATGGATGAAGCGAGAAAAATCGGCGTGCGCAAGTTCGCCCTTGCTACCGAGGCCAGTCCGTCGGGTGCCAAGTGAATTTGACCGGCGAGCTCCATCATCCCTCGCACCGCTCAAGCTCTCTAACGCGATTCGCTTTTATCGCTTTCGCCCTAGAGGCCGCGGCGCTGATTGTGGTCGGCTCAACCCAGCACGAGATGGTTCATCCGCGCCCGAAGGCCGAGAACGAATCGAAATTCATCGAAACCGAGATGGTACAACTTCCCAAAGAGGCCCCCGCGCTTCAGGAGGAAAAACCCGTCGCGGCGGCGCCCAAGGCAGCAGAACCCGTCCTCAGCAAAGTACCGCACCAAGGACGCGAAACGAAACCGAATGAGAAACCGCTCGAGGAACAAAACCAAACCACCTCGACGCGCACGCAGCTCGGCCCGACGCACGGGCCTGTCGCGGTCTATTCGCCCTCGCCCGTGATTCCGTCGTATCTGCAGAACGCGGATCTCCATACCAGCGCCGTGCTTGATTTCTACATCACCGCTCAAGGCGGCGTGATGCCCAAGCTGATACGCTCGAGCGGCAACGAGGAGCTCGACGCGATCGCGATCAATACCGCGAAAAAATGGCAATTTCGCCCCGCCGAAAAAGATCATCAGCCCATCGACTCGAAAGTGCGGCTTCGGATCCAATTCGACGTTCACTGAGCGCGCGCCCATGGAGTTTCGCGTTCTTTATCAGGACCAATGGCTGATCGCGGTCGACAAGCCCGCCGGCTTCCAGGTGCATCAACCCGAGGACCCGAGGCATCGGGTCTCGAAATCATTCGACTGTCTGTGGCTGCTTCGGAGACAGACGGGCCGTTATCTTTATCCGGTCCATCGACTGGATCGCGCGACCTCAGGGGTTCTGCTTTTCGCGTTCGACGCAGAAGCGGCGAACCGCATATCCGAAGCCTTTCGGGAGCGCACCGTGAATAAAACCTATTATTGCATCACCCGCGGATGGGCCCCGGAATCCGGCGTGATTGATCACGCGCTGACCGAGGGAGCCGATTCGCGTACCGATTTCACGACGGTGGCTCGCGTCGAGTTACCCTATGCGGTGGGACAAAGATATTCCACCGCCCGCTACTCGCTCGTCCGCGCCGAACCGGTGACCGGGCGCATGCATCAGATTCGCCGGCACTTCGCGCATCTGTCGCATCCTTTGATCGGCGATACGATTTACGGCGACGGACATCACAATCGATTTTTCAGGGAGCAGCTCGAAGTGCGCGCCCTTTTGTTGAAAGCCCATTCACTCGAATTAGCCCATCCGATCAACGGAAGCCCGTTGCGCTTCCGCTCACGATGGAATTCGATGTGGCTCAAGCTATTCGATCTTTTCGGAGTCTGTCCGCTCTAGAAGCTACTAATTACAAAGGGCCGAGAGCGTCTTCAAACCCGCTTCAACCGCGGGGTTTTGCGGCTCTGCCCCCGCAGTCGGCTCGAAATCCGCCAAAAGGCGGTTCGAATACTCCGGGCAACGGGCCTTTTTGAAGCGGCTATCGCGCGGGATCTCGGCGAGCATCGCCAAATAGGTATCGAAATAAATCTCGTCATCCTCCGACTGCCTTGGATTCGAGGCGCGGAGCTTTTTGATCTCTGTCTCGGCCTGCGACAGGACTTTAAAGCGCTCCATCATGGGCGCTGAACTTAAGGTCTGATCCAGGCCGGAAATCAGCTGATCGACGTGCTGGCGCAAGGTGGCCGCGGGGGCTGAAAATCCCGGCGACGGCATCAGCGACACCGAGAGCAAAATCGCAAGTCCGGCTATAACGACAGAAATGGGTCCGATGCGCATGTTCCCGCCTTAAACTCATGGTTAAGAATTCTCGCCTTATCGCTGATCCCGTTCAAATAGCCCCGCGATCCGGAGCTTTGATGCCAGAGAAGATACTGTGAAAACGATCCCGGCAATTGCCTGGCCCCTTGCGATGGGATTTCGAAATCGGCGATGGTCAGCTTTTTTCCGCGCGGACGCGAATCAAGGTAGTTTTTCAAAAGAATGACCGCGGTGCCTCCGCCGGCATTATAACCCAGGATGGCGGACATCTCTTCCAGTTTTTCCACCTGGGCGCTTGAAAATCCGGATCGCTTCAAAGTCATCGAAATATCATATGCATCAAAAAGCCGTTGCGCCGTGGCAAAGTTTTGTTTGTAGAAAATGGCCAAGTAAAAGAGGTTTTTCAGCGGATTATCCGGCGCGCTTATGAATTCGCAGCGCGCGCTTAAATCCGCATTTGTGCGATGGGTGCCAGGAACCGTCGCCTGGTATTGCTCAACGTAAGGGGCGATGTTTTTGCACGCGCGGCTCGTCGACGAGGCAGCCTGCTGCTTGAAATATTCCAGGCCGAGATTGGGATCGGTATTGACCGCGTCAATCGCCGGAGCAGTGAGCTGACCGATGCCCGCGTCATAATTAACGCCCAAAGCGTCGATTTCAAAATTCGACTCCTGAAAGATCTGGGGGATGATGTCCTTTGCCGGAAGCCCCAGGCAAGACGACACATCCGCGAACGTATTAGCGACGACATTCACGTATTGGCCAGTCACGCAGGGCTTGAAATTCCCTCTCGACGGATAGCCACCGGGCGTTCGGCATCTCGCTAGGTTCCCCGCATGTCCTTTCAGAGCGTCATTATTGTAATGACTCATGACATAGGAAACGCATTGAGACGGAACACCCGTCGAAGAGGCGTCGCGCGGCTGAGTGAACGTCGGGGAGACCTGACTGAGGGCCTCCTCCAGATAATCGCGGTTCTTCCCGCACGATTGAGCGGTTTCGAGATTGGGGTCTTCCACGCGCGGCGGCTCGACATGAGGAATCTCGGGTGCCTCGACGCATTGAGGATCATTGGTGACCTGATCCGGAGCGGACAGCGATTTGTTGATTTCGCCCTTGGCGTGCTCCGTCTGCTGGAGAAACCGGCTCAAAATCGTTTCCGCGCTTTCAGATGAGCCGGACGTCATCATGCGTTGAGCAAAGACGGATGAGCTTAAAAGAAACGACAGAGAGAATGACCCCGCCACCACCGAAAGCCCGACTGTAATTATTTTCGCCTTGGATCGCATTTACCTTAGCTTATCGACTTTAATCCCTCCCGTCATAAGCGATATTTTAGTAAGGGAGGCGTTCGTTTTTTGGCGATCTGAACAAAACTTGTTAAATCCCGTGTCCGAAATCCGCCTAAAATGTCGAAATGAACTTATTTTTCGTGCAAACCACAATTCCACTCCTGATCGCAGCGGTCTTGACCGCCCAAGCCGCGGACTGCCGCGCCTCGACCGAAGGAGGCGACCAGGCCTATCGCGAGCGGAAGCAGGAGGCACAAGCCCGGGTCGCCCTGAACGAATACCGGGAAGCGCTCAGTGCCGCGCCCAAGGACCCGGATGCGGGCTGGCGTGTGGGCATGGCCTGCTATTTTGTCGGTCTCCGGCTCACTCACGACTCCGGCGAGAGGGAAAAGCTTTTCGCCGAGGGCCGGGATGCGTCTCTTGGAGCGGCGAAAATCGCTCCCGGCTGCGCCCCATGCCACTTCTGGGCAGCGATCAACATGGCGCTCTATGGACAAGAGGTCGGCGTATTCAAAATGCTTTTCAGCCTGAAGGACGTCGAAGCGCACTTGAAACAGTCCATCGAAATCGATCCAACTTACGCTTCAAGCGGAGCCTTTCGACTCTTGGGCGTCATTCACGAAAAACTTCCCGGAATATTGGGCGGCAGCAACCGCAAGGCACGGGAATACTATTCCAAAGCGATCGAGACTTCGCCCGATGAACCGCTCAATTATCTTTTCATGGCGCGGCTTCTGGAAAATCATTTCGATCGCTTGAAAGATGCGGAGAATCTGGCTAAAAAGGGACTCACTTTGAAAAACATCCCTTCCGAGCGTCTCGAATCCATCGAAGCCCAGGCCGAGCTGCAATCCTGGCTTAAAATGCACGCTCAGCCATGACCCCGACAACCACCCCCGTAATCGACCGATTTCTTGCCGGCCTCACGGAATGGCAAATCTACGCGGTCGCCATCGGACTTTTATTACAAGGCGTAGTCGTCGCGGTCGCCCCTGAAGAAGTGGTTTTAATGAGTCTCGGCGTGCTTTGGAGCCAGAATAGAATTCACTTCCTGCGGGGCTTGACCGCCGCGGCCCTGGGACTGCTTTCCGCGAACTTGATCATTGTTTTTGTCGCCGGGCGCTTCAGCCACCTTTCGATTTTTCGAAAGCCGGCCGTCCATAAAAGGCTCGAGAAATTCCGAAAACGCGGGAAATGGATCGTCTTTCTCACCCGGTTCACCCCATTTATCCGCGGCCCCGTCTATTACGCAGCCGGAATATCTGGAATGAGTCCGGCGCAATTCTTCAAAATCGACGCCCTGGCATTCTGTATCCACGGTCCGCTGATTTTTTTAATCGGCGCCGCCATCGGGCTTCATACCGGATCCATCACCGAGGCCTATAAGTACATCGCCATCGGGGCGCTTTCCGTAGCCGTGGCGATCGCGGCGGGCACCTGGCTCAGTCCCCGTTTTTCCAAAGCTAAGAAACCGACTCCCGCCACATCGTCTGATCCATGAGCTTTTTGTGGGTGCCGACGCTCGGAGCCTCGCCCGGAGCAAGCTCGCCGTCCACGAGCTGAACGTACGACCCGTCGCTCTTCATCTCCCATGCCTGACGACGATCGGCCAGCATCGTCTCGAGGATGTTCCAGCATTTTTCGGCCAAAATCTTGTTTTCGATCGGAACCACCGCCTCGACGCGCGATGAAAGATTGCGGTACATCCAATCGGCCGAGCCGATATAAATGGACCCATCGAGCGGCGCTTTCGCGCCGTCGGCGAAATAGAAAATACGGGAGTGTTCCAAAAATCGGCCGATGACCGAGATCACGCGAATGTTTTCGCTCACGTCGGCAACGCCGGGCCGCAGGCAGCAAACGCCCCGCACGATCAAATCGATTTTCACGCCGGCTTGCGATGCCGCGTAAAGCGCGCGCGAGATCTCTTTGTCCTCAAGACTGTTCATCTTCGCGATGATGCGCGCGGGCAGGCCTTTTTGCGCATTGGTCATTTCGCGCTCGATCAGCTCCATGAACTTCAAGCGAAGCGCGACCGGGGCGATGACCAATTTCTTGTAATTGAAAAACAGCGATCGGCCGGTCAGGTAGTGAAAAAGATGAACCACATCGGCACTCAGCTCCGGATCCGCGGAAAACAGCCCCAAATCGGTATAAACTCTCGCGGTGCTCGCGTGATAATTCCCCGTGCCGATATGGCAGTACGAACGCAACGAATCGCGCTCGCTGCGGACGACAAGCGCGACCTTGCAGTGGGTTTTCAGGCCGACAATCCCGTACACGACGTGAACGCCGGCTTTTTCGAGCTTTTGCGCCGCCAGGATATTTTTCTGCTCGTCGAACCGCGCTTTAAGCTCCACCAGGCAGGCAACCTGCTTACCCATTTCCGCCGCCTCGATCAGCAACGGAATGAACGGGCTATCGTCGCCGGTGCGGTAAAGCGTCATCTTGATCGCGACCACGTTCGGATCATCGACCGCGTTCCGAATGAAGCGCTCGACGGTGGCGCTGAAGCTTTCATAAGGATGATGCACGAGATAATCGTTTTCCCGGATCAAATCGAGAAAGTTCGTCTCCTCGTCGGCGAGCACGAGAGGCGTAACCGGCTGCCACGGCTGATACTTCAGGTCCGGCCGATTGACTTCGTAAACCGACTTCAGGGAAAAATAATCGAGCTCCAGCGGAAGCTCGTAAACATCCTCGGAAGAGAGCTCCAACTCTTCGGTCAGAAGACTGAGAATTTTGGGATTAGGGTTCGGACCGTGCTCCAAGCGGACGACCTTGGCGAAGCGGCGCTCGCGCAGCTCTTCCTCGATCATCTCAATCAGGTCTTCGACGTCTTCCTCGTCGCGCTCGATGTCGGCATTCCGGATAATGCGGAAAACCATGAGATCCAGAACATCCATCCCGGGAAAGAGCTGATGCAGGTTGCGGGCGATCATTTCGGGCAAGCTGAAAAACCGGCACAGCTTGTCGTTTTCCCCGCCATCAACCCGGATCCAGGGCGTAAAAACGTCCGGTATTTTGACCCGGGCAAAGAGGTGGTCTTCATCCCGGAAAGGATGCTTCAAAAGAACCCCGAGCGAGGTCGAAAGGTTCGATAAAAACGGAAAAGGATGTCCTGGATCGACAGCCAGCGGCGTGAGGACCGGAAACACCTTTTCCTCGAAAAACTTGTCCGCGCGCGTTCGCTCCTCGGGAGTCAGGTCATCCCAGCGCAAAAGATGGACCCCCTCTTCGAAAAGAGCCGGCCGGATTTGCTGCATGATGCCGTCAGTTTGGAGATCGAGCAGCGATTTGATCTTGTTCCGAATCAGGACCAGTTGGGTCTCGGGAGGAATATCATTGCCGGCTTTGGTCCCGACCTTGGCGGCGACTTGCCTCTTCAGCCCGCCGACGCGCTTCATAAAAAACTCGTCCAAGTTGGAGCGAAAAATACTCAAGAAATTGACCCGCTCCAGCAAGGGGGTCCGCGGGTCGAGAGCCTCGTGCAAAACTCGCTGATTGAATTCCAGCCAGCTCAACTCCCGGTTCAGAAACTCGGAATCGGCCGTCGCGATCGGACCATCGGTCATGACCCCTAAGAAAGCCTTGAAGTAAGAGGATGGTCAAGAGAGTTTCGTTAGTTTATGGTTAATAAATGACGCACGCTTTCCTCGCGATTTTTAGCGATCAGTGTTAGACGAGCAGTACGTGAAGTAAGGAGTTTTTTTCGTGAATTTTGAGTCCTGGTTCAAAGACGTTCATCCTGAAGTTCCGGCCGCGTCCGCGCTCGCCGTTCTCAGCCTCACCGCCGAAGGATCGACGCTGCCCTTCATCGCACGCTACCGAAAGGAGCAGACCGGCAACCTCAATGAAGTCGCGATCCAAGCCGTCATCGATTCGAAGGAAAAATGGGATCAGATCCTTCACCGGCAAAAATTCATCCTGGAGCAAATCGAAGCCCAAGGAAAACTCACGGACGAACTGAAATCGAAAATCGGATCGACCTTCCAGCTCGAGGAGCTCGACGACATTTATCTTCCTTATAAGCTCAAACGCAAAACCAAAGCCCAACAGGCCCGCGAGGCGGGACTTGAGCCGCTGGCCGACTGGATTTGGAATTGCTCGCGCGGCACCGAGGTTCCGCAGCCCGGTCAGACGCTCGCGATCTGGGCGTTTACCTTTCGCAATGAAAAGGCGGGCATCAACGACGCGGACTCCGCGATCGATGGCGCGCAGAATATTTTGATCGAGCGCATTTCCGAAACTCGCGAACTGCGACAGCTTGTTCGCACGGCACTGATGGAACAAGGCGTGGTGCGCGTGACGAAAGGCGAGAAGGCAAAGCCGAACAGCAAATACGAAGGCTACTTCGCCTATGAAGAGCCGATTCGTGCGTTGCTCTTGCCGCAGAACTCCCACCGCTACCTGGCGATCCGCCGCGGCTGGATGGAAGAAGAGCTGCGCCTGGCGCTTGGCGGCTCCGAGAAGGAACCCGACTTCGAGCAAAAGCTCCTTGACGCGTTCACGGCCTATGCTTACGGCACCGATGCCCCGCCCCTTTCCGCCGATACCGACCCCGCGATCCGGGAAGTGCTCGCCAAATCCGGGCGGCTCGCGCTCAAGGCGCACGTACTCCCCAGCATGGAAAACGAGGCCCATAAAGCGCTCAAAGAAGTGGCCGATGAAGCCTCCATCCGCGTCTTCTCGGAAAACGTCCGCAAGCTTCTGCTCGCCTCTCCGCTGGGTCCGAAGGCCGTGCTCGGCGTCGACCCGGGCGTGCGCACGGGCTGCAAGCTCGCCGTTATCGACGGTTCGGGCAAATATATCGCAAGCACCGTCATCCACCTCGCGGCGGGCGACAACGCGAAGGATTCCGCGAAAAAGACCATTCTCGAAGTCGCCAAAAACGCCGAACTGGCCGCCATCGCGGTCGGCAACGGTACCCACGGGCGGGAAACCGAGACATTCCTGCGCACGACCCTGAAAGAGGCCGGCATCAACGTGCCCGTCGTCATGGTGAGCGAGGCTGGAGCGAGTGTTTATTCCGCCAGCGAGGTCGCTCGCGAGGAATTTCCCGATCTGGATGTCACCGTCCGCGGCGCTATTTCAATTGCCCGCCGGCTTCAAGATCCCTTGGCCGAACTGGTCAAGGTCGACCCCAAGAGCATCGGAGTAGGCCAATACCAACACGATGTCGCTCCCAATTCGCTGAAGAGAAGCCTGGACTTCGTGGTCGACTCTTGCGTGAACACGGTCGGAGTGAATATCAACACCGCGTCCTATCATCTTCTGGCCCATGTGTCGGGAATCGGCGATTCGCTCGCTAAGTCGATCGTTGAATTCCGCGGCGAAAAGGGAATTTTCAAATCCCGCCAAGAGCTCATGGATGTTCCGCGCTTTTCGAAGAAAGCGTTCGAGCAAGCAGCCGGCTTTTTGCGGATCCCCGAGGGCAATAACCCGCTGGACAACACGGGCGTTCACCCCGAGCGCTATCCACTTCTCGAAAGCCTCGCGCAAGAGCTCGGCAAATCGGTTCAAGAGCTCATGGGCCCTGGCGTGCGGTTGATTAAAGAGGCCGGCGCTCACAAACTAAAGAACGATATCGGTGAATTCACCTACCGCGACATGATCGAAGAGCTTGAGAAGCCCGGGCGCGACCCGCGCGACCCTTTCGTTCCCTTTTCGTTCCGCGACGATATTTTCGAAGTGAAGGATCTGCAACCGGGGATGATCTGCCCGGGCATCGTGACCAATGTCACGAATTTCGGGGCTTTCGTTGACATCGGAGTTCATCAGGACGGGCTCGTTCACATTTCCCAGCTCAGCGCGCGTTTCGTGAAGGATCCGCGCGAAGCCGTCAGTCCCGGCGATCAGGTGAAGGTGAAAGTCCTCGAAGTCAATCGCGAGAAAAACCAGATTTCGCTCACGATGAAAATCGATACCCCGAAGCAAGCTCCACGCGAAGCCAAGCCGCGCGCGGCCAAGCCGGCTCCCAAACCGATTCGAGGAGCATCGGCACCCAAAGCGACGCCTGAGACCCTTAGCCCGCATGCCATTAAGATTCCGGCTCCAGGCTCCAGATCGGCGCGGCCGCACGCCACGGTGGGCGGCCGGCCTTCGCATCCAAGGCCTGCTCCGGCGCCGAGGAATAATCCTTTCGGAGCGCTGGCCGCGCTTCGCAAGGACCTCAAGCCCAAAGGCTAACGAGAGCGCTTTTCTTCCGCGGCTTGCGCGAGATTCGTGAACAGGAAGACAAAAATTCCCGCCATAATCAGCATGTCGGCAATATTGAAGACGCCCGTTCGTAAACTGCCGATCCCCATATTCATGAAATCGACGACACGGCCGCTGGGCCGAAAAAAACGGTCGATCAAATTGCTGACCCCGCCCCCCAGGACGAGAGAAAGCGCGAGGGTTTGGACCCGGCTCATTGACCTAGTCCGAACCACGTAGACAGCGAGCGCCGCAAGAAAAACCGCTACCGCGATGGAAAGAGTCCAAAGCCGGGCTTCCGGGGAAAGACTTGCGCCAAGGCTCAAAAAGGCTCCGGGGTTTTCCGCGTAATCGAAACGAAAGAAATTATAGAGATAGATAACCGGAGGACGTCCTCGAAACTCGTCGATCGCGATCTGTTTTGACCACTGGTCAAAGAGCGTGGATACCGCAACGACTCCAAAAACAAGCCCAAACCGCTTTAGCTGGCGCATTGTCTACCAGGGTAGCAGACAGCCCCTTGAAAAGCTTGGGGTTTTTATACCCGATTTAAAACGTTTACTTTTGTATTAAATGTTATAATATATTAACATTATGACCAAGCATCCAGAACGCCTCATTGCCCTTTCGGCTGCTACTCTCGCGATGTCGGCCTGTACCCAACAGATTCCGAACTCGTTCCGCCTTGCCCAGCAGCTGCAGGTGTTTCAAACCAGTCAGCAGGTGAATACCAAAATCGACATGCTCTGGGTGGTCGACAATTCAGCGAGCATGGACGTTTCGCAAAAAACCCTAAGAGCGGGTTTCGGCGCTTTCGCTGCCCAGTACATGAAGCCTCAATGGGATATTCGCATGGCCGCGATCACCACGGACACGTACTTGGCGAACCCGCAGTTTTCGAATTACCTCGGACTCACCGGCATCGGCAACGGAACCGTATCAAAATACCTGGGCAAGCAATCATCCGTTCCGTACACCGGCTCCACCGATACGGTAGCGGGACTCACTTCCACGTTCGTGAATCCCTCCTATACGAACTGGCCGACAAACGGGATCAACTCGTCGGGCGACTTCACTTTCAACGCCACCGTGAACGATCTGTATCCGGCTTATGGCCCGAACTGGGGCTTGCTCTCGTCCAATAGCCAACACGACGGCCCGCTCGCCTCGCTCTGCTACGAATTCAATACCTATTTCTTCTTCGGTCAGTCCCTTTGCTACATCCGCGACCAGAGCCCCAACCGCGGCATCAGCCATTGCGTCAACCCGAGCGGCAACGACGAATTCGGCAATGCGGAAGACAGCACCACCCAATGCGTGAACACTTTCGAAAACGACACGGTTCACTCGGGCCTTCCGATCATCTCGACGATTCCGCCCAATGGCACGCCCGCGAACAACGCCTGGACCAATGCTCTCGTGAACAACTTCCTCACCAACCTCAGCACCGGGAGCGACGGCTCCGGATCCGAGCGCGGCATGAGCTCCGTGCTCGAGCTGATGCGCGACAACGAAAGCTCTGCCACTCGCGGCGCCAATGCGAACCCGTTCTTCCGCCAAGGCTCGATTCGGATCATCGTGTTCGTTTCCGACGAAGACGACCAGAGCATCAGCCTGGACGCGACCGACCCGCTCGACCCGACCCCCTCATCCCTCGTCAATCCGAGCGATGTTTTCTCGGGCTATATTTACACCGACAACTCCGCGAACCGCACGACCAACTGCCCGGTCACGCCGGGCAGCGGGCAAACGGCTAATTGCTGCGCGGTCAAAACCGTGAGCGACAGCTCCGGATCGTATTCTTACATCATTCCGGTTTGTCCAAAGGGCTATCCTACCGCCGCCAGTAACTCGAATAGCGCGGTGCTCATGCCGGTGGCCGATGTCAAAACGAAGTTCGACAACTTCTTCACTGAGCTCGACGGCAACACCGGCTCTTCGCCGAATTACCTCGTGGCATCCATCGTGGTCACGACCGCGGCGGGCGTGAAAACGCTGCACGAATCCCAGCGCTGCCCCGAGCAGCAGAAAATTTTCGGCTCCTGTAACGAGTACTATGACGTCACCTCGGACCGCGGTGACCGGTATATCCAGCTTGCCGACCTTGTCGGCGGCGGTTCGGGCTCGTACGACATGACGAGCGGTGATTACTCGACGATCCTGACCTCGATCGGCCAAGCGATCATCAGCCAGCGCTTTACGTTCACGCTCACGCGCGACCCGACCAACAGCGAGGAAATGATCATAACCGTGCTCCATGCCGACGGAACCGGCTATACCGTCAGCGCGAACGACTACACCATCAGCGGAAATCAAATCTCGCTCAATAACGATGTCATCTTCGGAACCAACGGCTATCCGGGCATTTTGTCGACCGACTCGGTGTCGATCAACTACCAGCCTAAGCAATCGTACTAAGGAAGGGGTATATCGGTTGCATGACTCATGGGCATGAACAAAAGACCGATCTCTCTTTTTTTGGCGGGAATGGCTTTATGGCTGTCAGCTCAAGCTCATGCGGATGACGCGGAAACGCAGATCAAGAACAAAGCCGGCGACGTTCAAGCGGAAAGCAAGAGTACTGTGCACAAGGCAAAGAAATCTACCAGCACCTCCGCCAAGAAGGCTAAGGATCAGTTGAACAACACGACGGACAAAGCGAAGAGCGAAGCTGAGAAAACCGAAAATAAAATGTCTCAGTAATTGTCCCGAAAAAGTCGTAGCCCGCTCGGGAATGGTCCCGGCGGGCTATGTATTTTATTCGCCCAAATTCACGCGAACTGCCTGCAGGTCGCCGTTGCTGCCGCAATCGACATTGGAAAGATAGGCGTTCGGGTCGTACTTGCCCGTGACCATGCTGCATTGCTCGAGAATTTGCCCAAGGGCCTCCTCTTGGGTCGAGTCGGTATAGGAAATGGTCTGACCATTTACGGAGCAAGTTGCCGAGCAGCTTGCCGGTCCACCCGCTTGAGCGAAGCTGGCCCCCAAGAGCGAAATCACAACCAAAGATCGTTGGAAAATGGACTGAAGCATATTTACTACTCCTGATAAGTTTTGGCTTTTCGGCCGGGCCCACTTATACTTCTGTTGATTAAATTGGTCAACTAAATAACGCACAGGGCTATCTGACTAAGGCGCCCTTAATTAATCTCAATGTATTTCAACTGGATAGGAGCTGCGAGCCCGGGCTTAGTGAACGTCCATAATCGGACCGGAGAACTTGGTCACCTTGATAAAATAAAGAGGGATCAGGCCCATCGCGATAATCACCATGATGACCCAACACAATTGATCGAAGCTCATAATGAAGACCTGTTGCATGACTCGACCATAAAGCGCCTTGATCGAAAGCGTCTGCGGATCCCAAAGGCCGATCGTGCTGCTCATTTTGGCGGCGGGCATGGCCATGTTGCGAACGTAACTTTGATAACCTGCGGGATTCAACGCACTGACACTCGCCATCAGATCGTTATAGTGTTGAGCACCGAAGCGCGTAAGCAACGTGTCGAGAGACGAAATGCCGATACTGCCCCCGATTTGCCGAAAAAAGTTCTGCATGCCCGCCACTTGTCCGAGCTCCGGTCCGCGAAAAGCGCCGAGAACCATTTGATTGATCGGCACGAATAAAAAGGCCATCGCGATTCCGCGCAAAATCAAAGGTAGATAAATCGAGTTCGCGCTCGAATCGGTCGTGAACTGCGACATCGTATAAACCGAGGCCTCGCCCAGAAGCAGCCCGATCAAAACCAGGACCTTCGGGTTCACGATTCGAAGCAGATTGCCCACCGGCAGCATGAAGATGGCCGTGGCGATCGCTCCCGGCATGAACAGAATTCCGGTTTGCGTGGCGTTCATGACCGGAATGACGTTCGATACGAAGATCGGAACGACGAAAGTCAGCGCGTAGAGCATGATTCCCAACATCAGCATCAATGCGGTGCCCGAGCGGACGACGTTCGATTTGAAAAGCCTCAAATTCATGATCGGGTTGGGAATCGAAAGTTCCCAGTAAATAAAAGACGAAATGCCGAGGAACGCGAAAACGGCGCAGGCGCGAATCGCCTTCGAATCCCACCAGCCATCGGCCTCGCCGCGCTCAAGAATATATTGAAAACAGCCCACGCCGACGCAGAGGAAAAGCAAGCCGAACCAGTCGACCCCGGATTTCCGCGCCTGCTCGGCAAGCTTTTCGGAGCCCTTGGCATCTTCCACGTTGAGCCAAGACATGACCGCGGCAAGCAGCCCGATCGGGACGTTGACGTTAAAAATCGAACGCCAGCCAAAGTTATCGGTCAGGTAGCCGCCCAAAGTCGGGCCCAGCGCCGGCCCCACCATGACGCTTAAGCCGAAAATGGCCATGGCCATCCCGGCCTTTTCCGCCGGAAACTGTTCCTGAATCAAAGTTTGCGACGTCGGCAGCAATGCGCCCCCGGCCAGGCCCTGGATGATCCGGCATAAAACCAGGATCGGGAGATTGGGCGCCATGCCGCAGGCAAACGACGAGATCGTGAAAAGCAGAATGGCCGTCGTAAAATACCTTCGGCGGCCAAGCCGCGTACCTAGCCAGGCGGCGATAGGCAATACGATCGAGTTGGCGATCATATAGCCGGTCGTTACCCAGCTGATTTCATCCAGGGTCGCGCCGATATTCCCCATCATCGTCGGGATGGCGACGTTCACGATCGAGGAATCGATGATTTCCAGCAATGACGCAACCGCCGCCGTTATGAGAATGGCAACGACTTTGCCGTTCATGTCAGTGAACCCTGATTTTCACGTCAGCCGAGAGGCCGGATTGCAGGCGGTCGATGTCTCTTTCGGAAAGATTCAAAAGCTTGATTCGGACCGGCACGCGCTGAACGACTTTCGTGAAATTTCCGGTGGCATTGTCCGGAGGCAACAGGCTGAAGGTCGCCCCCGTGGCGGGACTGATGCTTTCGACCACGCCCTCGAACACCCGTCCCGAAATCGCATCGACCGTCACATAGGCCTTTTTGCCTTCGGTGATGTCATCCATGTCGGTTTCCTTGAGATTGGCCGTTACCCAGCGCTCGTCGTTGGCCACGAAACCCATGAGTGGCTGCCCGGCGCTGGCCAGCATGCCCACTTCGAAGGATTTTTTTCCGACCTTTCCGTCAACCGGAGCGATGATCCTCGTGTAATCGAGGTTCAACTTCGCTTCGTTGACCTGGGCTTGCGCCGATTTCAACTTGTTCTCGAGCGCGCGATACTGCGCCTCAGCCGCGTCCAGGCGTTCCTGTGTCGACGCGCCCTTCTTGAACAGATCAAGAGTTCGGCCGTAGTTGGATTTCGCGCCCTTGAGCTGGGCCGCGAGCGATTGCATTTCGGAATCAATCTGATCGACCGCGTTTTGATAATCGTCCGGCTTTATTTCGACGAGGACCTGGCCGGCTTTGACCTTTTGGTTCTCTTCGACGAAGGAGCGGACGACAATGCCCGAAATCTTGGGCGACAGAAGCGTCGAGCGGGCTCCTACTTGGGCGTTGTCGGTCGAAACGTAGAAATAGCTTTGATACCCGAAATAGCCACCGCCCAGAAAAACCACCAGGGCGACGACGGCCCCAATTCTTTTTTTCGTGTCGGCGCTCATGCTCTTTTTGGCGGCGGACGTCGCTGGTGCGGCCGAAACCGCGGTTGCTGGATTGCTCATAACTCAAATTCTCCTACCGAGCGCGAGCTCTAAACGAAGTTGGGCTTCCTCCGCGTTCACTTGCGCGTTAACGACACCGGCCTTTGCGCGAAACAGGTCCAATTCAGCATCCAGCGTTTCCGTACTCGTGCGAGTGCCGGCGCGCTCTTCTTCCTTGGCCAAGCGCACGCTCTCTTCCGAACGCGCCACATCCTGCTTGCGCGCCTGATAATGATCCGTGTTACTGACGAACCGTTTCTTCCAGTACGCGAAATCATAAGGGACCTGAAGCTTCGCCGCGCGGGCCCGGCTATCGGCCTGGACCTGTTGATAGACCGCCTGACGAGACTGTGCGTAAGATACTCCTCCGTCAAAGAGGTTCCAGGTCAGAAAGATCCCGAAGTTGTACGCTTGTTCGTAACGCTGATTATCGACGATGCTTCCAGACGCGCTGTCGAGAAGCTCATTATAATAGATCAACTGGCCAGCCAGGGACACGGACGGAATCATCCAGGAATTTCTGGCCGCGCGCGTCTTATCCGCGGCATCGGCTCTCATATCGAGGGCGCGGATGTCGGTGCGGTCTTCCGGAATACCGGTAAATTCCAGGTTCTGCACGCGAGAGGAGTCCGGAACCGGCAGGTCGCCGGCCAAAACACGATTATCTTCTTCGAGCCCGAGGAGCTGGATCAGTTTCTTTCGGGTCAATGATACGTTATCTTTCGCGTCGAGCGCATCCGCGCGAGCCTCGCTGAGCTGGACCGATACCCGAAGCGTGTCGTAATTCGTGGCCGCACCGCCTCGTCTTTGAATATCTACCTGACGAAGATGATCCTCGAGAGTCGTTACGTTCTGCTCCGCCACGGCATCGAGGGCGGTTGCCGCCAGCGCCTGATAAAAGGCAAGACGCACTTCCTGCGCGACCTCAAACTTCACGCGCTCCGCTTCTTGTTGGGCCGCATTCTCGGACAACGCCGCCGCCTGCAGTTGGCGGATATTGGCAAGCCCGTCGAAAATCGGGATAGAGGCGCTTAAAGAAAGCTGTGTTGTGGGATAAATTCCCGGAAACGCCAGGACCGATCCGCCAAGCGCGATTTGGGTAAATTGATAATTTTCGGTGAAATAATGGCCTAAATTGACCGAAACCTTCGGTAAAAACCCCTGCCCCATCGCGGCCAAGCGCTGCCAGTGAGCTTCATTGGCAGCGGCTTGCGACGTCTGAACCACGGGTGAATTCTTGAAGGCTTCATCAAGCGCCTGATCCAAATTCAAGGTCGCATCCGCAGCGGCGTCGGCGGCGTAAGCAAGCCATGGTATCGCGATAAAAATACCGGCGGTCATGGCATAGGCGGCATACGCGCCTCTATTGACTGTAAGCTTCATTATGTTAGGCTACCTTACTATATAGGGGTAGTCAATAAGGTTACCTAACTATCTAACCTCGTTAAGCTGCCCTTGAAAGGACTATGGCAAGCGTAGAATTTTGTGACGCATCAATGGAACCGGTTTACCAGCAGCTCCTGGCTGAGTTCCCGGAGGCCACTCCTGACGCCATTGAGGCGTCTTTGCAGTTTTTGCGGATCGCGGCCAATACGCACGTGCGCATGGAAGCTTTATATAGCGAATATGGACTCACGTCGGGTCGCTTCGCCCTGCTGATGCTTCTGCGGCACGCGCCCTCCAACCAGCTCTCGCCCTCGGAAATGGCGAAGCGCGCTCAAGTTTCGCGCGCGACGATGACTCAATTCATCGACTGTCTCGAAAAGGACAAGTTCATTACCCGAATCGACGACCCGAACGACGGGCGATCAATGCTGATACGTCTTGCCCCGAAGGGCGAAACGGTTTTGAAGCGGTTTTTGCCGGCCCATCTCAAAGAGCTCGAAGCGCTCACCGTTAGCCTGAATCGAACCGAGCGCAAACAGCTCTTTTGCTTGCTGTCCAAGCTCATTCGAGAATAGAATCGCAATGCCAATGACTGACGCAACTTCGACCAAGCCCCCGCTGACCGGGCTGGTGCTCACCGGCGGCGGCGCCCGAGCCGCTTATCAGGTCGGCGCGATCCGTGCGCTGTCGGAAATTTTTCCTCAAAAGCAGCCGCCCTTCCGTGTGCTCTGCGGGACATCCGCGGGAGCGATCAACATCGCCTATCTCGCCTCTCACTCCGAAGACTGGATCGCCGCCGCGACCGGGCTTTACGGGCTCTGGGAGAAACTTGGACTGAACCACGTTTATCGCACCGACAGCGCCTCGCTTTCGAAGATCGCTTTGGCTTGGCTTTCACGGTCGATCTTGGGTGGCAGAGCGGGAACGAGGAAATCGGCCAACTTCTTGCTCAGCACCGAACCGCTTCGCGAGCTGATCAGCCGGGAAGTGCGCTTCGAAGCGATTCGAGAAAACGTCTCTCGCGGCCACTTGCACGGGGTGAGCTTTTCCAGCGTCCAATATTTCGCCGGAACAACCGTATCCTTTTTCGAGGCCGCGAAAAGCGTCGAGCCCTGGATCCGCAGCAACCGCGTGGGCCTTCGGGCTTCGCTCGACGTTTCGCATGTGATGGCGTCGGCTGCGATCCCGATTTTTTTCCCGCCCGTGGAAATCAATGAAGAGTATTACGGCGACGGCTGCCTGCGCCAGACGACGCCTCTCAGCCCGGCCATTCACCTGGGGGCGGAGCGGCTCATCTCGATCGGGATCCGGCACGAGCGGAGAAAATCCGACATTCGATCCGCCATGCTTTTGCCGCAGAGACACGCTCCCTCGCTGGCTGAAATCACCGGCGAGCTGATGAACTCGCTTTTTCTCGATTCGCTCGAGACCGATGTCGAGCGTCTCCAGAGCGTCAACGATTCGCTCGAGCTCATGACCCCCGAAATGAGAGAGCGACAGCCTTATAAATTTCGCAAGCTCCCCATTTTGCAGCTTCGCCCTTCGCGCAACCTGGGAGAACTGGTTCCCGATCTTCTTGCTCGGTTTCCCCTCATATTACGTTATCTGTTAAAAGGCATCGGCGCTTCGAAACTCGAAGGGCGCGAGCTCATCAGTTATCTCGCGTTTATGGATGATTGTATCCAGCCGCTCTTGGAGCTAGGATATAAAGATACCCTGGCCAGACGACACGAAATCATCGCCTTTTTAGATTCTGGAGAATCCGGATGATGCTTTTCAAAGCGCTTCCCACGCAATTGCTCGGCATGATCACCGTTGCCGCGACCGCTCAAATCGCTCTTGCGGATCAAGCGGCTTTACTAAGGGTCGGCCCTTGCGGCCCGGCCATCCAAAAACTTTGCCCCGAGCCGGACTTAAGCACCACTGACCTGTTTAAATGCCTGGACTCCCACCCGGACCAAACCCTCGCCGATTGCCGGAAAGACCTCCGGGTCTTGGCCCTCGATCTCGAAAAGGTTCCGGAAAAATGCCGCGCTGACGTAATCGAATCCTGCCCGAACATCACCGCCGGCAAGGGAAAAGTCTTGAAGTGCCTCAAAGCCAAACACAGAGCGCTCTCCCCCGCTTGCCGCGTCGCGCTTGAAACCATGGCATTCAAAGGCGCAAAGCCGGCCTCCGCGAAGACCGAATAGCCGAAATCGACTATCCTTCGACAGCGGGCATTTTCATGGTAGGTTGAGAGTGGGCTAAAAGGGCGCTCATCTCCGATGCAAAAAGACCGTAAAAATCAATTCACGTTTCGGGATCGGTCAGGAAAAATTCATGGAAGACCCGGCGAACCCGAGCAAACGACCCATCAAGCCAGATCAAAGCCGAAAAAATTCACCAAAGGTGCGGAACGAGCGCACGAGACCAAGCGGACGCGCCCCCCTCAGGCCCGCCCTCATCAAGCCCGTGGTGAGCGCAAACGCGGGCACGACGAAGAAACACGCCTGAAAGCGACCGTCGATAAAAATCAAAAGGGCTTCGGCTTTCTCATTTTCGAAGACCGCAAATATGAAGACGCGTTCGTTCCGCCGCGCGATGCGGAAGCCTTTTTTCACGGCGATCGCGTTGAGGTCACGCTCAACGGCCGGGGAGAAGTCGTTTCGATCGACGTGCTGGAACATCGCTTTCGCGAGGTCGTTGGCCGATTTTCCGTTCACTCCTCCGGGATGGAGCGTGGCGGCTGGGTCGTCTATGAGCGCAAACGCGCGCGCGAGGAAGTGTTCATTCCCGGGCCGGTCGGCCCGATGCCTCCGGCCAACCAGCTTCTTTCGGGCGACTGGGTCAAAGCCAAGCTGACGTTTCACAGCGCCGGTCCGTTCGCCGTGACGGGAGCACTCACCGAAACCTACGGCCCTGAGCTTCCCCCTTCCGCGGACATCGGCATGGTCGCCGCCGAATACAATCTGGTGGAAAAACATTCCGAACGAGCCGAAAGCGAAGCGCGCGAGTTCAAGCTCGAAATTCCGTCCCTGGGCGGACGCGAGGGGCGCGTGGATCTTCGCGAAACCCCTTTCATCACGATCGACGGCGAGACCGCGCGCGACTTCGATGACGCAGTTTTCGTCGAGCGCGAAAAATCGGGCTACATTCTCTGGGTCGCGATCGCCGACGTGAGCCACTATGTTTCGAAAGGCACCGCGCTCGACCAAGAAGCGCTTTCACGCGGGACCAGCGTATACTTTCCGGAACGGGCCTTTCACATGCTCCCACGGGCGCTTTCGGAAAATCTTTGCTCGCTCAGGCCCCATGAACCGCGGCTGGCCCTCGTGGCGAAGATGCACTTCGACCGCTCGGGCGATTGCACGAAAACCGAGCTCATGGAAGCGCTGATCGAAAGCAAGCGCCGCGCGACCTACAACGAAATCCAAGCCGAGTTCGAGAAGCACGGAAAGAGCCCCGCGTGGGAATACGCTCCGCATTTCGAACTCTATCAAATCATCCGTCGCACAAGGTCCGAACGCGGCTCGATCGATTTCGACTTGCCCGAAGCGGAATTGATCGTCAAACCCACGGGCGAGGTCGTGTCGATCACCCAGCGCGCGCGCATCGATGCCCATCGGCTGATCGAAGAGTTCATGATCGCGGCGAACGAGGCGGTCACCGCTTGGATGATGGAGCGCCAATGGCCTTTCGTTTACCGCGTCCACGACGAACCCAGCCAGGAGGCGCTGGGCAAGTTTCAAAAGCTTGCCGCGAACGTGGGAATCGTTTTGAAAATGGAAGGCGGGTCCGCCTCGCCCAAGGTCCTGGCCGACGCCATCCGCAAGCTCGAGGGGCATCCCGCGCAGTTGCTCCTGAACGACGCCCTTCTGCGCTCCATGAAGCGCGCGATCTACAGCTCGGTCCACGGCGTGCATTACGGACTGGCGTCCGAGGGATACACCCACTTTACGAGCCCGATCCGGCGCTACCCCGATCTCGTGGTCCATCGCCTGATCCGACTGGCGTTGCGGGTTGAGAAGGAAATCGACTCGAAACTATCGGCGAACGCGCGGGAAGAGCTCGAAACCGAGCTTGCCGAAATCTGCGAACACTGCAGCTATCGCGAACGAATCGCCTCGGACGCCGAACGCGAGTCGATCAAGCTCAAACAAGTGCGCGCGATGATTCCCGAAGTCGGCAACGAATTCGATGGAGAAATCACCGGAATGATGGAATCCGGGTTCTTCGTGAAAGTCCCCAATCCCTACTGCGAAGGAATGGTAAGCCGGGACCTCATGGACGACGACTTTTACGAGTTCGACGAGGAGCGAATGGTCTTTTTCGGCCGGCGCCGGGGGCATTCCTTCCGAATCGGCGACAAAGTCCGTGTCAGGTGTCTTCGCGCCGAGATCGATCGGCGCCAAATCGACTTCGGACTATGCAGCTGATCAAGAGAAGCAGACAGCTGGGCCAAGCCGTAAAGAACGTCGGAAGACTCCGGCAAATTCTCGGCGTTGCCGCGAAATACGGCTTCGTGGACATAGTTCGGCGCATGGATCTCGGCAAATTTCTTCCAAACCGGTTCGTCGACGAAGTGAATGAAGAGGAGCATCTGAGCCCCGCGCAGCGGCTTCGCCTGGCCTTCGAAGAGCTGGGCCCGACCTTCGTGAAATTCGGCCAGCTGCTCTCGACGCGTCAGGACCTACTGCCGGAATCCTTCATCGAGGAATTCGTCAAGCTTCAGGATAACGTCCAACCGCTGCCTTTCGAAGCCATCCGCGCCGTGCTCGAAAGCGAACTGGGTCGCCCGATTGCCGAAGCCTATGCCAGCTTCAACGAAGCCCCGCTCGCGGCCGCAAGCATCAGCCAGGTCCATGAGGCCGTGCTTCCGACGGGCGAGCGCGTGGTCGTGAAAGTGCAACGCCCTGAAATCGAGAAGATCATCGACATGGATGTCTCGCTCCTGGCGTTTTTGGCCGGCCTTTTCGAGCGCTATATCCCGGAAACCCGAATCGTCGGGCCTAAGACGATCGTCGACGAGTTCTTCAGAACCCTTTCTTACGAGCTCGACTTCGTTGTCGAGGCCAACAACATGGGTAAAATGACCGAGAACATGCGGTCATTTCCGGAAATCGTCATCCCCAAGGTGCATAAAAAGCTGAGCACCCACCGCGTCTTGACGCTCGAGCGGCTTGATGGCGTTCCGCTCAACAATATTCAGGCGATTGACAAGGCCGGGATCGACAGAAAAAAGCTCGTTGATGTGGGGGCGCGCGCCTTTTTTCAATCCGTGATGATCGACGGCCTTTTCCATGGCGATCTTCACGGCGGAAACCTTTTCGCCCTTCCCGATAACCGCCTCGGCATCATCGACTTCGGAATCGTCGGCCGGCTCTCGCAGAAATCGAGAGACCAGCTGGCGATCATGCTGATGGCGCTCGTCACCGAGGACTACGAAACGCTGTGCTACGAATACACCGATCTCGGCGGCGGAAGCGCCGCGCTCGATTTCGATTCCTTTCAGCGCGACGTCCGCAATGCGCTGTCTCCGCACATCGGGCTCGCCCTCTCGGAGCTGAACGTCGGAAAAGTGCTGATCGATGCCACCCGTATCGCCACCAAGTACGACATCAAAGTGCCCGGGGATTGGATGATCGTCTTCAAAGCCATTCTTACGATCGAGGGCATGGGCTCCACGCTGGACCCGGACTTCGACCTGCTTTCGGTGAGCGAAGAATTAGTCCAGACACTGGTCAAAAACCAATACTCCACGCAGCGCATCTCAAAGGACCTGATGCTTCTCGCCAAGGACACCACCGCTCTTCTTCAGGTGCTGCCGCGGCAACTCCGCTGGATGTTCCGCAAACTGAGCCAGAACGATTTCGCGTTCGAGATCCGGTCGCCCGATCTGCGCGACCTTCGTCTTCAGCTCGAGACGAGCTCCAAGCGAGTCACCTATTCGCTGCTGGCCGCCGGAGCCATCGTCGCCGCGAGCATTTCCCTGCAAGATCACGAGGGACCGACGATTTTCGGCTACCCTGCTCCGGCAACGCTGCTCGCTTTGGCGGCGGCCGCCTTTTTGGGCCGGCTGCTATTTATGTAAGTACAGTGTAAAATGTTTTATTTTGCACGCCACTGCTCTTGCAAAACGAAATTCACGAAACGTAAAACAGAGAGGACATGCGCCTCTCACGCCCCTCACCAAGGATTATTGGTTTTGCCGGCATCGCAATCCTGGCAACAGCTATCGCCGCCGTGGGCGGCTGCGCGGGCGGGACAACCCGGCCGATCAACAATGTTCCGCGTCCGCCGACGCTGTTACCGCGGTCATCAGCAAGCCGCATCCAACCCTCGCTCGGCGCCCCCTGCTTGAGCGACGATCCGGACGCACTCTGCCTGGGTGTGAAAGTCATCGCTTACGCCAATCCGGCCACTGGCATTCCGACGCTAGAAGCAACGGACGTGATCAGAGATATGCAGAACGTCAACTCGGTTTGGTCCCAATGCCGCATTGGCTTTCAAGTCGATAATTACTCCTCGGTCGACCCCGCTCGGCACAAGCTCAACTTTGACACCGCCGAGAGCGATGACCTGACGAAGATCCGAAACAACTTCTCGACCGACAAAAGCCTCTTGCTCGTCTCAACCGGCGCTTGGAATCGCCATGGCTCGCTTGGACGGACGCCCGCGAACGCCTGGACGGCGATGCCCGGCTCCGGCCTTTACGGTGCCATTATCGAACAACCCGTGGTGACCACCCCCAACATGGTCGCCCACGAACTGGGCCATTACCTGAACCTCCAGCACATCGACGATGCCACCGATTTGATGAATCCGGTGATTTACCCGACCTCCGGAGTATTAACCGCAGAGCAATGCGATACCGCCCGCTCTGCGGCCACAACCTATTGGTCCAAGATGCTGCGCTGACCGGTATCACGATCAGTGCTGCTCGACGGCGCTGTTATCGCTCGGTTGGTTTTCGCCGGGAGTGCCGGCGGCCTTTGCCGTCGTCCCGGATTTGCTTCCGCTGACTCCGGCTTGGCCGGTAGCTCGTTTTTTAGTTTGGGGCGCCGCTATGCCGCTCAGCTGATCCGGTGCCGGCGAACGGATTGAAATTTCAAGCGGGGAGGCCCCGACCGCGGTCTGGCCTTTCGCGTTCATCGCGACGATATTCGCCTGATAGCGAATCGTCTGGCCGCTCACGGCGAGCTCTTTCAACTGAGCGGGCGTCAGCTCGGCTTCCCAAGTCGTTCCGGCAACCTGCTTCATCGGCAGGTCGATAGGAACGTGAAGAAACTTGACGTGAACGTTCTGCACCCGGCTGCTGAAATCCTTCACGTCCGCAAAGACATATGCGTTCTGCTTGGGCTCGAGGTTTTGATCTAGCTCAATAGTCGACGGGTTCGACTTGGCTGTCAGAATAGTTGGACCGGTCGACGCGATTTCTTCGCTGCTTTTGTGACCTCCACCGAAAGTGGAGCATCCAGAAGACATAGCGATCATGCCGATGGTCGATAAGACGACGACTGCAAGGGTGTGTTTTTTCATGCCTGCCTGGATTGCAACCAGCGGACCACGTGATAAAGCTTAAGGCATGACCGCACGCATCTCTACGCCTACTCCCTACAATGAGCCCGCCCGTTCGTATTCGCCTCACGACGCGACAGGAATTTCGCATCGAACCTCCTTGAAAGCCCGGCTTGACCAAATGGCCGCCGAGCGCATCGAGATCCCCTGCGTGATCGGCGGCAAGGAGGTGCGCACCGGCAACAAGCGCGCGGTGGTCATGCCTCATTCTTATCGGGAAACACTCGCCGAATTTCACTTGGCCGGCCCGGCCGAGATGCGCGCGGCAGTCGATGCGGCCCTCAAAGCGAAGCCCGCTTGGGAAGCGATGCCTTGGCAAGAACGCGCGGCGATTTTTCTCAAGGCCGCGGACCTTCTGTCCGGGCCCTATCGCGACACGCTCAATGCCGCGACGATGCTTGGCCAATCCAAAAATGTCTTTCAGGCCGAAATTGATTCCGCCTGCGAGCTGATCGACTTTTTCCGGTTCAATGCTCACTTTTACCAACGGATTATCGAGGAGCAGCCTCTTTCAAGCCCGGGTGTCTGGAATCGAATGGATTACCGCCCCCTCGACGGATTCGTTCTCGCGATTACGCCTTTTAACTTCACGGCGATCGCGGGCAATCTGCCGGCGGCTCCTGCTATGCTCGGGAACGTGGTGGTTTGGAAGCCTTCCGACACCCAAATGCTCGCCGCGCACTACACGATGAAACTGTTGCGCGAGGCCGGACTGCCCGACGGCGTGATCAATATGATTCCGGCTGACGGGCCGCTCGCCGGCTCGACGCTGCTTCCGATGAAAGAGCTGGGCGGCGTCCACTTCACCGGCTCGACGGCGACTTTTCAGTCCATCTGGAAAACTGTCGGGGAAAACATCTCCCGTTATGAGCAATATCCGCGCTTGGTTGGCGAGACCGGCGGAAAGGATTTCGTATTCGCGCACGCATCGGCCGATCCGGATGCGCTGGCAACCGCGCTTTTGCGCGGAGCCTTCGAATACCAGGGACAAAAGTGCTCGGCGGCTTCACGGGCCTATATTCCACGAAGCCTCTGGAAAGCGGTCGAGGCCAAAGCCCTCGGAGACCTTCAGACTTTCAAACGGGGCGATGTCCGTGATTTCGGAAACTTCATCAATGCAGTGATCGATGAGCGCTCGTTTAAGAGGATTTCCGGCTACCTGGATCACGCCAAGGCCTCCGCGGACGTGAAAATTCTCGCCGGCGGCGGTGGCGATATGAAAACCGGCTACTTTATCGACCCCACGGTCCTGCTCGTTTCCAAGCCTGACTATAAGAGCATGGTTGAGGAAATTTTCGGGCCCGTGCTGAGCGTTTTCGTTTACGATGACGCGAAACTTGACGAGACGCTGACCCTCTGCGACCGCGCGTCGCCGTATGCGCTTACCGGAGCGGTCTTCGCGCAGGATCGTATCGCGGTGGATTTGATGTCCTCGCGGCTGCGCTCCGCCGCCGGAAATTTCTACATCAACGACAAACCCACGGGCGCCGTGGTTGGGCAGCAGCCTTTCGGCGGCTCTCGGGCCTCTGGCACAAATGACAAGGCAGGAAGCCTTCTCAACCTTCAACGGTGGCTTTCGCCTCGGACGATCAAGGAGACATTCGTCCCGGCTAAGGATTATCGGTACCCGTTTTTGGGCTAACAATGCTGTGTCAAACCTGACGCAGGCTACGACAACCGTCTAATCCTTAGACACTTTTTGCTCGCGCGCAGGATAATTTACGAATAGTTCCGAATAATTAGCGCGTGCCGCAGACGGCAAGCTCTTTGCTTTTCTGCCGTCTGTATGAAGCGGACAATCGCGGGCATTTGCCTTCTGAGTTTTATCGCAACACTAAACGTCACAAGCGCTTCGGCCGCCTATGACCACGTCGTCACCTGGTCCGATCAGAGCGCACTCGATCTCGCTCCCGTCTTGAAAAGCCAATATGCGTCCAACGGCAATCTACTGGACCCCGTGATCAACGATTCAGCTCTGACGGTTGCGATCACCGACGCCGATCATCGCGTTAATCCGCTTTTCCATATTCCGCCGCAGATTCGGCCGTCAGTTGAATTCTGGCTGAAGATTTACACCCTTTATACTACCCAGCAGGTCGCAGTCTTCGACTCTCGCCATCCCGAGATCGTCTATGAGGTTCTCGATTTCCGGGAGCTTGCGCACACAGCGCGAAACCAAGTCGTTTACGAAATTCTTCGGGAACGCCGCGTGAAGGCGGCCGTTCACTCGTATGTCGCCACGCTCGAGCATTTGGCTCGCACCCGTGGTCGCACCAGTGGGCGGAACCCCGTCGAGACCAAAATTCTGGCTGCTCTGAAAGGCTACAAAGGAAAACGAAGTTTTCAGGAATTCGCGCATAATTTACGAACCCAAACCGGCCAGCGCGATAACGTGGTAAAAGGCCTTCTCGCCGCGGAAATCTATTTTCCGAAAATGGAGCGCGTGCTTGCGGATCTGGGCGCGCCAACCGAACTGAGCCGCCTCACTTTGGTGGAGAGCTCCTTTGACCTCTCCGCGTACTCTCGCACCGGGGCTCAAGGCGTCTGGCAGTTTATGCCGGGCCCTGGACATAAATTAATGCTCATCGATTCGGAACGGGGAATCGACGAACGTTTATCTCCGCTCAAATCGACTGTCGCGGCCGGCAAGATGCTCCTCGACAGCTACCGGCGGTTCAACAATTGGGCGCTGGCGATCACCTCGTATAATCACGGGCTCAAGGGTTTGCCGCGGCTGGAGCGCGACAAGCATTCCAATGATTTCGGCCGGATCGCGCGCCTATTCGATCCCAACAATAAGGCCTCGCCGCTCGGCTGGGCGGGTCGCAATTACTACGCGGAGTTCCTTGCGATGGTCCATGCCGAGGCCTATCGGCACTTGTTCTACGGCGAGCCTCCCGCCACCAGCATCGGGACTGTTGCCTTCAGACGCTTGGAACATCGGGGCAACCTGGTTCAGGTGGCCGCTCTTTACGGAGTTTCCGTGCACGAGCTTCGCGCGGCGAATCCGGATGTTCAAAATATGACGAGCCCGCTGCCGGAAGGTTTTTTAGTGGCGCTTCCGGACACCGCGGACGACATCGCGCAATTAACCGCGAAACCGCCGAGACGCGGGCGCAAAGCGCGCCAGGCAGGGGTGAAGTTAGTTCGGTCCGATGAGGCTCACGACGCCCGGAGAAGACACAACGATCTGTGACCAGACCACCTGCCCGCTTGAATCCACAAGCGACGCGAGCGCCGGACCCTCGGGAATTTGGACGGAAATGAAGCGATTGGCCTGCTCGTCCAGTGGAACGTGGACCTCAAGCTGGCCCGTGCTGTCGAGGGTATAAACTTCGGGTTGCAGGGTCGCTTCGGTGGAGCCCAGGGTTTGAACCTCGGGCTGCAGATGGGCCGTCGATCCGAAGGATGCCACGAGACTGGGAAGTGCCGCGACGATCAGCCCGCTCTCAGGACTGATCGATCCTTCGAGCTGGTTGAGCCAATCTTCAATCGCGCGTGAGTCGAGGCGATACAACGTTAACGAAGAAAGCTGCTGCGCTTTAACCTGATACCGATGCGTATGTCCTTCGGCGGCATCCGTCTCGATAAAGACCGGGTAATCGCCAACCGTCGTTACATTTGGGATTTGAAAACGGCCATGGTCGTCCGTCTGAGCCACTGCGGTGGCTTTTCCTAGAATGCGCACAGTAACTCTCAACTGTGGATGGATTGTCTCGCCCGAGCCATCGAGCACTTGGCCGCTCGCGGTCGCATGTGAAATCGATGTGAGATCAAAATAGGAAGAGGTGCCATCGAGGACCGCCGCCGCGACGGCTCCTTGCTCGGCTCCACTCGCGTCCGCCAAATAGACAAGATGCGCACCAGGCGTGACATTCAAAAAGGCAAAGTACCGATCTCCGTCGCTGCTTTGCGGAGCAACCGTTTGATTCTGATAATTCAAGACAACCGGCCGCTCGGCTCGACCCGAAATTCGCACGTTCCAGCCGGAAGGAATTTTTCCGAAGACGATACCGGTGTCCCCTTGGAGGGTTACACCCGCGATCGCCGAAAGAAGCTTTGCGGAATTCCTTGAGATCAGTGGGACTCCGGCGACACTGCTTCTCGCAAGAGTCGGCCAGTGGTCGGGAGCTTCGGCCTTGCCCCATCCCGCAAACTCATGGGTCGAGCTTGGACCTTCGTTCGTGAAACGTACAAAGGAGGCGCCCGATACGGGGGTTGACCACTCGAAGGCCTCAATCATCGTCCTGGTCTTAGAAACAACCGGCGTAACCGCGGGAGCCCTGAGAGCCGACCGCGCGTCCGCAGAGAAAGGAAGGCTGTTCGAGGCGATCACGGAAACCGGTGGAACACTAACCGACGGCAGAGAATTTGAAGCCGCCGCCGTCACAGGTTGGTTACTCACAACAGGGCTTTGAATCTTAACCGCCGGACCTTGAGTAGTCACAATGCGGCTTGAATTTTGAGTACTCACAATGATCCCAGCGGAAGTCGTAATATGCTGAGCCTCTTGAACTGAGTATTCAGACCAGAGGCGTGCCGCGTCCTTCTGCAGTGATGGATTCAGCTCCTCGGTCGGCGGCATTACCGCTGCAGCCTCTGGGCCTGTCTTTTCCTCGATGGAGGGACCTTCGTCATCATTGTCAGCAGTAACTTCCGAATCCGGCTCCTTCATCGGAGCGGCCTCTGGCGCCGGAGCGGCTTGGGTTAAAGTCATCGAATCCGGAGCCTGCTGCTGAGGTCGCGATATAATCTGGTCTTGTGCTCTCTGCGCGGCAAGGAACGCTAAATAGCGCTCATGCATCGTCTGAATGGTGGGCTGAGGCTCTGCTTTCTTCGAACTCTCGGCGACATCCTGAGCAATTTCTTGAGCCACTGACTTTTGCGCCTTCGCCGCCGGCTTATGGCGACGAAGGGGGTGCCAATGATTATTCACCGATTCCGGCTCCGGATTTTGACTTTGAGCCGGGGGGGTCGCTGTGGCGACCGCCACTTGAGTAGTCACATTAAGGGTACTCATCGCGACCATAAAGCGTTGACGAAGACCTGCATGTAAGGCCTGCATCATCGCCACTTCATCCTGAAGCTTCGACTCCGGTGAAGCGACTGGCGCGGCCGCCACTGCAATCGAAGCGGCCTGGCTGGTAACAATCGTTTGCTTGAGCTTTTGAGGTTTCGCGCCCTGAGCGATAACACGCCGGACGTGGCGATGTGGCTTCGGCGGTAATGGCGCCGGCGACTTCGGGCTCACGGACGATGCCTTTGCGACCCAACCCGCCGGCGGCAATGGCGGCCCAACCAACAACTCCGCATCGGATGGCAATCGCGACTTTTCGACGTCGAGACGAACGTCTTTCAGCCAAGTAAAGGATTGAGTGTCAATCGTCGTAGGCGTTCCGCGAAGATTTTGAAACAGCGAATAGCCCGAGGAAATAAGAAAAAAGCTGCCTGCGAAAAGCGTAAGCGCGCTCGCAGCAAGGCCGAGCGAACGGGCCGAAGCCGCGCCGAACTGAGCGAACGAGAAACTGCTCGTCTTTTCCATCCTGGAACTGACACGCATCACAGTAGCTAAAGCGTAAGCTTATAACCAAGCAGGCGCAAGCGGGAAGCTTTTGCCTACTCAGCCAACTTTTGACGAATCATGGCACGCTCGAGCTTCCGGCGGTACTTTTGAAGGCGAGCCTCATCCAGGTCGATCTGCTTCAGCACGTCTTCCGCGCGGGCCTGGGCCCGCCGAGCGCGTTCAAGGTCGATATCGCCCCTGGTTTCGACCGTCTCCGCAAGAAGGCTGATCTTGTCGTCACGAACCTCGAAAAAGCCCGTGCTGATAAACCCGCTCAAGGTCTGTCCGCCGGGCGTGCGGTACGAGAAAGTACCCGTCTCAAGCGTTCCAACCATCGCGGCGTGCCCCGGAAGGACCTGAATCAGGCCCTCTCCGGTGGTCAGCGTGACCTCTTCGGCCTCGCCGGACTCGAGGAGCCGCTTCTCTGGTGAAAGGATGGTGAGTTGAAGGGCCATCCCAATTACCTCAGCGTCTTCGCTTTTTCGATCGCGTCTTCAATCGTTCCGACCAGGTAGAACGCCTGCTCAGGAAGATCGTCGTACTTGCCTTCGCAGATTTCGCGGAAGGCACGAATCGTGTCTTCGATCTTCACGAACTTGCCCTTAAGGCCGGTGAACTGCTCGGCAACGAAGAACGGCTGCGACAGGAAGCGCTGCACCTTACGGGCACGGGCCACGGTGAGCTTCTGCTCTTCCGACAACTCGTCCATACCGAGAATCGCGATGATGTCCTGGAGATCCTTGTACTGCTGGAGGATCGCCTGAACCATGCGGGCGACTTTGTAGTGTTCTTCGCCCACGATGCGGGGATCAAGAACGCGCGAGGTCGACGCGAGCGGATCCACGGCCGGATAAATTCCCAGCTCCGCGATCTGGCGCGACAAGTTCGTGGTCGCATCCAAGTGCGCGAAAGTCGTCGCCGGAGCGGGGTCGGTGTAGTCGTCGGCGGGAACGTAAATGGCTTGAATGGAAGTAATCGAACCTTTCGTCGTCGAAGTGATTCGCTCTTGCAACTCACCCATTTCCGTAGCCAACGTAGGCTGATAACCCACGGCGGAAGGAATACGACCCAAGAGAGCCGAAACTTCCGAGCCCGCTTGCGTGAAACGGAAAATATTGTCGATGAACAAGAGAACGTCTTGGTTTTCTTCGTCGCGGAAGTACTCAGCGACCGTGAGCGCCGAAAGAGCGACGCGAGCGCGGGCCCCTGGCGGTTCACTCATCTGACCGTAAATCAGAGCGGTCTTTTCGATAACGCCCGATTCCTTCATTTCCATCCAGAGGTCGTTACCTTCACGGGTTCGTTCACCGACGCCCGCGAACACCGAGAAGCCGCCGTGCTGGGTGGCGATATTGTTGATGAGCTCCATGATCAAAACCGTCTTGCCGACGCCTGCGCCGCCGAACAAACCAATCTTACCGCCGCGAGCATAAGGCGCCAGGAGGTCGACGACTTTAATGCCGGTGTAAAATGGCTGGACGTTAACCATCTGCTCTTTGAAGGCCGGAGCTGAACGGTGAATCGGATAGGTCTTCTTCGAGGTGACCGGGCCCGCTTCGTCGACGGCTTCGCCAACGACGTTCATAATACGACCCAAAGTTTCACGACCCACCGGCATCTGGATCTGATCGCCAGTATCAAGAGCCGGGCTTCCGCGCACCAAGCCTTCCGTGCTGTCCATCGAGATGCAGCGAACCGTGTTGTCGCCCAGGTGCAACGCGACTTCGAGAACCAGATTCCACTGACTGTCACTGATCGTCGGGTTGGTGATTTTCACCGCGTGAAAAATGGCCGGCAGGCGTCCGGATTCAAACTCAACGTCCACGACGGGGCCGATGACCTGTTTAATCCGTCCGATGTTTTGTGGGTTAGCCGATGCTGACATGTTCACTTCTCCTTAACCTTTTTGCGACTCGCTGCCGGCGATAATCTCGAGCAGCTCTTTCGTAATGCCTGCTTGACGCTGCTTATTGTATTGCAGAGTCAGCTTCTTGATCATTTCGCCCGCGTTCTTCGTGGCGTTTTCCATCGAAGACATTCGGGCCCCGTGTTCGCTGGCCTGTGAATCCAGCAAAACCCGGAACGCTTGAACAGAAAAATTCTTCTGAATGAGGCTGGTCAAAACCGTCTCGAGATCCGGCTTCACGATATAATTCGGAAGCTCAACGGCGGCTCCGGCCTCAAGCCCGGAAGACTTGTCTTTACCGGTCAACGGGAGAAAATCCTCCACCTGAACGACCTGGGTCACGGCGTTTTTGAATTCGTTATAGACGAATTTGATCTCTTGATACCTGTCCTCAAGAAAGAGGACTTCGAGCGAATTCGAAAGCTGTTGCGCCTTCGCAAACGTCGCCTTCCCTCCGGCTTCCGAGAAATAAGGGCCAAGATCCTTCACGCGCGTCTTGAAGTAGTCGTGTCCTTTGCGCCCAACGAACGCGAGGTCGATCCGTGAGTACTCCGACTTATGGGCCGCCACCCATCGCTGAGCGTTTTTAATCACGTTGGCGTTGAAACCACCGCAAAGACCGCGATCAGAGGTCACGAGAACAAGCAAAACTCGTGGCTTTTCACCCTCGACCTCGGATTCGCTAGATCTCTGCGCGCGGAAAAGCGGCGACTCGATCTTGCCATCGGTCAATGAAAGGCAGAGGCTGATCAACTCGCCGATCTGTTGCGCGTACGGGCGCTGACTTTGGATGGCGTCTTGGGCCCGACGCAATTTCGCCGCCGACACCATTTTCATGGCGCGCGTTGTTTGTTGCGTATTTTTTACGGACCCAATCCGCTTTTTAAGGTCTTTGATGCTGGCCATGATTTAGACCGTGAAAATCCCTTCGAATTCGCGGAGAGCGGCTTCGAGGCGGCCTTTGATGTCCGCGTCGATTTGGCCCTTAGCCACGATGTCCGTGTAGATCGCCGGATGCTTGCTCGCCATGAAATCCGACAGCTGTTGCTCGTATTCTTTCAACCGGTTGATCGGGTGCTTATCAAGATACCCGTTCGTGCCGGCGAAAATCACCACGACCTGACGCTCAACCGACATCGGCACGTACTGGTCTTGCTTCAGAATTTCCGTCAGGCGCTGACCGCGGCCGAGCTGGCGCTGCGTTGCCGCATCAAGATCGGATCCGAACTGAGCGAACGCCGCCTTTTCACGATACTGTGCGAGCTCAAGACGCAGCGTGCCCGCAACCTGTCTCATAGCCTTGATCTGCGCGCTGCCGCCGACGCGGGAAACCGAGAGACCAACGTTCACGGCAGGACGCACGCCCGAGTAAAACAAGTCAGTTTCAAGATAGATCTGACCGTCCGTAATCGAAATCACGTTCGTCGGAATGTACGCAGAAACGTCGCCGGCCTGGGTCTCAATGATCGGAAGCGCGGTCAAGGACCCGCCGCCCAGTTTGTCGGAAAGCTTTGCGGCGCGCTCAAGCAAGCGCGAGTGCAGATAGAAAACGTCGCCAGGATACGCTTCGCGCCCTGGAGGACGGCGAAGAAGCAATGAAAGCTGACGATAAGCTTGAGCTTGTTTGGTCAAGTCATCGTACACGATCAAGGCGTGCTTGCCGTTATCACGGAACCACTCGCCCATCGTCACGCCGGTATACGCGGCCAGGAACTGAAGCGGCGCCTGGTCCGCGGCAGTTGCGGCAACGACGATGGTGTGTTCGAGCGCGCCATGCTGACGAAGTTTATCGACCACCTGGGCGACCGTGGATTGCTTCTGTCCGATAGCCACGTAAATGCAGTAAACACCTCGGCCCTTTTGATTGATGATCGTGTCAACGGCCACCGCGGTCTTACCGGTTTGGCGGTCACCGATGATCAACTCGCGCTGACCACGGCCGATCGGAATCATGGAATCGATCGCCTTGATCCCGGTTTGCAGCGGCTCTTTAACCGACTGACGAGCCACGATGCCCGGGGCCTTGATTTCAATGCGGCGGAACTCTTTCGCGTTCAACTCGCCCTTACCGTCGATCGGCACCCCAAGTGCGTTCACAACGCGGCCGAGAAGCGCTTCACCGACCGGAACTTGGACGATCTTATTCGTACGGCGAACCGTCGAACCTTCCTTAACCAGGGTGTCATCGCCCAGAATCGTGATACCGACGCTTTCTTCTTCGAGATTAAGAACCATCCCGCTCACGCCGGCGCCGAATTCAACCAATTCTCCGGCCATCGCCTTTTCAAGCCCGTAAACCCTGGCAACGCCGTCACCGACCGTCACCACGGTTCCCGTTTCGGAGACATCCAGCCTCTTTTCGAAGCTGGCGAGCTGGGTTTTCAAGATTTGTGTAATTTCTTCCGGACGAAGCTGCATAAATTCCTCTCTTACAAAACGAATTGATCGCGAAGCTTTTCAAGCTGGGACTGCAACGTCCCGTTATACGTCACGCCGCCTACCGTCACCTTCACCCCAGCAAGGAGTGACGGGTCGGTTTTGACTTCGAACGACACGCGTTTACCTAGTTTTTTTGAAAAAGCCTGCGAAAGACTCAATACATCCGCCTCAGTCATCGCTTCCGCGGACGTCAAATGGCCGAAAATCCCGCCCTCTGCCTCCAGGCGCACCACACGAAACAGCGAAACAATTTCGGCAAAAAGCGACAGGCGCCCCTTATTCGCCAAAAGGACCAAAAATCGATCCAGAACCTCGGGGAACTTCGAACGCTGGCAGACTTCCGTTAGCACGGCGATCTTCTCGCGAACACTGGTGACCGGGCTCTCGAGAGCAAGACGCAGCGCACGGCTCTCATCGAGCATGCGCGCAAACGCGGAAAGCGCCGCCTGAAGATCGTCGCAAGCCTTCGCGATTTCCTGGGGGCTTTTGTTCTCTGATACGGTCTCGTAAAGAACCTTGGCGTAGGATTTGGACACGCTCATTGTGCAGCCTCCACCTGGCTGGAAAACTCTTTGCGGATGCGAGCGCGGTCGTCGCCCGTGAGGCGCTCCTTCAAAAGAGAGCCAGCGCGATCAATGACCCGAGCACCAAGCTCGTGATAGAGCTCGCTCTTCAAGTCCGAATACAGACCCTCTGCCGCCAATCGGGCATCGGCAACAGTGCCGGCCGAAAGGCGAACCGCGTTCGCGATGATTCGTTGATTCATCGCTTCGGCATCTTGGACCGCTTGTTTACGGATAGCCACGATTTCAGCGTCGATGGCGGAAAGCTTCGCCGAAAACTCGCTGTTCTTTTCTTGTGCGTCTTTTAAAAGCTCGCTGACCCGCGCCAACTCATCTCGAACCGTATGGTGACGGCCCGAAACATAGTCACGGATGGGTTGGCGCAAAAAGTAGGTGAGGACTGCGATCAGGACAGCCAGATTAAATGTGGGTGAGATCAGCTCATGCACAGTCGATATTCCTCGAAATTAGGACTTTTTAGGTAAAAGCTTTTGGGAAATCGTCTCGGCAAGGACATCGACATCGGCGGCAAGCTTGGCCCGCAATGCCTCCCTTTGTTTAGAGACGGAATCCGCTGCTTCCTGGGTAATTTTCTTGGCCTCTTCGCGTGCGTTAGCCATGGCTTGCGCTTCGTATTTTTTGGCCTCTTCCAGAACCGCGTCGTATTCTTTTTTCGCCGCTACCCGCTCTTCGCTGAGCCGTTTGCGATAGCTTTCAAACTTCTGGTTCGCCTCGAGCAGCAGCTTCTCCGCGGTCTCGCGATGCTGGACCGTTTTTTCGTGGCGAGCCTGGAACAGCTTCATAAATGGCCGGAAATACAGGCGGCTCAAAATGAGAAACACAACACCGAAGATGGCGAGCTGAATAAAAATCGTCTGGTTCAGTTCGAGTTGCTCGAGAATTTCGTTCATATGGAATTTGGTGTAAGGGGCTAACACGTGCGTCGACGGCGGGTCAAGATGTTTGACCGTGCAGCGATTAAAATAAAATTCGAGCGAACGAGGGATTTTTACTTTTTGGAAACCAGAAAGGACTGAGTCGCGTTCGATACAGGCGAATGAACCATTTTGCTGCTGCCTTCGAAGATCACCCCTTCGTCGACACTCAGACTTGGAGTAAGGATGTCACCACGAAAAATAGCTGGATGGTGGATCTCCACCCGGTGCTTGGCATGAACGGTTCCGTTAATCTCGCCACTGATGATGACGGTGCCTGCTTGGACGGTTCCGTAGACCCGAGCGCCTTCTCCGACGATGAGAGTGTCCGGAGTATAGATCTCCCCGCGAAACGTACCCCCAATTCGAACAGTGCCCTGAAAACAGAGCTTTCCTTCGAACTCACAACCGTGATCGATAACCCCGGTTACGGAGTTTTGAGTGGCTGGAACACTTAAATCATCATTCGATCGAGCCATACTTATTTATTGTGCATCGCTTCGAGCAAACGATCAAGTTCTTGCCGCGATCCGTAATGAAGAGTGATTTTGCCGCGGCGCTCCGAGCCTTTGATCTCCACCCTGGCAGACCAATGACGCGTCAACTCCTGTGCAAGTGCTCGAAATCGTTCCTTAAGCGGTGTAGTAGGTTCTGTCGTATTTTTTGTTGCCGCCCCCTCTGCCGCGGCATTTCCGGCCTTAATCAAGTTAACCAGAGCTTCGGCGTCTCGTACGCTCAGGTGTTTCTCAACGATCTCAGCACGAACCCGCAGACGAGCCTCATTGTCCTCGATGCCCAGCAGGACCTTTCCATGACCCAAACTTAGAATCTGTCGACGCAGGTCGTCAATTATCGCCTCCGGAAGGCGCAACAAGCGAAGATGATTGGCGACCGTCGCTCGCTCTTTACCAACCCGAGCCGCTACTTCCTCTTGGGTAAGCGAGAAGTCCTGAGTCAACTGGAAGTAAGCCAGAGCCTCATCAATGCAATTTAGATTTTGGCGCTGAATGTTTTCAACCAAGGCGAGCTCCAAGGCCTCACGATCCGTCGACTTGCGGATCACGATCGGAACCTGCTTAAGGCCGGCCCTCTTCGCGGCACGCAGCCGGCGCTCTCCGGCGATCAGCTGAATTTCGCCGTTTGCTTCTTTGCGAACCAGAAGCGGCTGAATAATTCCGCTCGTTCGAATGGATTGGGCCAGCTCCTCAAGAGCTGCCTCATCGAAATCGCGGCGGGGCTGGTACTGATTAACGCGAATTTCCTCGATGTTTGCGAGACTGATCCCCATATGGCGATCCCGGTTGCCTGTATCTAGGCTCGCCGGGTACGCCGGACCCGCGGCAATCGCCGCGCCCATGAGAGGATTTTTAGTCTCGGCCGCCGGAGGCGGTGTCGCCGCCCCCTGAATACCTGGAAACAAAGATGCCAAACCTTTTCCGAGCACTTGCTTTTGAACCACTTCTACTCCCCTTTATAATGCCAAAATTCCACTCGCCTGTTCGGGCGCCGGAGCCTCAGAACTCAGACCGGCTTGCGGCTGATTTCGGCTCAAAACTTCTTTCGCCAAATTCAAATAAGCGAGGCACCCCTTCGAATCGATATCGTAGAGCAAAATCGGTTTGCCGAAGCTCGAACACTCGCTCAAACGAACGTTCCGAGGAACAATCGTGTCGAATACTTTTCCGGCAAAATGGGTTCGAACCTCGCGAACCACTTCGTTGGCCAGGTTATTCCGGCCGTCAAACATGGTAAGCAGAATTCCTTCTTCCGTAATTTTTGGATTGAGGCTTTGTTTAACAAGCGAAACAGTGTGAAGAAGCTGGCTGAGCCCCTCGAGAGCAAAATACTCGCACTGCAACGGAACCAAAAAGCTGTCCGCGGCCGTCATCGCGTTAACCGTGAGCATGCCCAAAGATGGCGGGCAATCGATGAGAATATAATCGTACTGAGCCTTGATCTCCGCAATCGCGGCCTTGAGCTTACCCTCCCGAGCAAATGCGGTGACAAGCTCAATTTCTGCACCCGTTAGATCACCATTCGCGGGCGCAACCGAGAGGCAATCAATTCCGGTGGGATAAATAGCCTGAGAAAGAGGTACCTGACCAATTAAGGCGTGATAAATGGTCGGTTTCCCAACCAGTGACTCTCGGTCAACACCAAGCGCCGAGGACGCATTGCCCTGGGGATCAAAATCGATAACCAATGTGCGGCGCTCGCCGATAGCCAATGATGCCGCAAGGTTTACGGTGGTGGTTGTCTTTCCTACCCCGCCCTTCTGATTCGCAATAGCGATTACTTTTCCCATAGTTTCCTTATATGCCACCGGGGGCGCCCCTCTTGACTGCCGAGGCGCCCCCCAATTGTGGTTGTGTGGTGTGGTGGATAATCATTTGAGTAACTGATGAGTAACTGCGAAACTTATCTGCCGCCTCTGCATTTTGCCCACTCACTAGCGGCTACTCTTTTAGGTTAGCCGTGAGTATTTGGTTGTTCAAGATTTTTTTTGAGCAGTTTTCAAAAAAGTTCCACGTGGAACACGATCAAGACGAATAATCGTCCTAAATTTCTCCTCCGGACCCGCGACGTACTGGAGTTCGCCGGCCAAATTAAGTTCTTTCCCTAAAGATGATTCAGAAAACGTGCCCCATTCGGTCGTCCAGCCCGGCCCTTTGAGCAAAATAAGATTGTTCCACGTGGAACAATGACGAATCCAACCATAGATTCTACCAACGGGCCCCACCGCTCTCGCAACGATACTCGCGATCGACTTTTGCTGTGGGCCGCTAAGCCAGCTCTCCAAGCGTTCAGCCCTTACCTCAACCTGCTTCTCCAGGCCCAAGCTCTCGACCGCCGCCTTCAAAAAGGCGGCCTTTCGCCCCTCAGACTCCACCAAAAACCATTTGCCATCTGAAACAAGCGCCGAAAGCAGCCCCGGAACCCCGCAGCCAGAGCCCAAATCGACCGCTGGGTACTCCAATTTCGGAAAACGCAGGAGCATTTGCACATCCAACACATGCCCAAAATAAAAATCCGTCGGAGAAGTAAGCTTTGTTAGGTTCTGCCGAGCATTCTCACTAACGACCAACTCACGAAACTGCACCACCTTGCCTCTCTGAGTGGGGCTGAGTTCCGGCCAATTCTGCTCCAAAATCTGCTCAAAAACCTGACTATCCACGCGCTGACCCGTGCATTTTCATAAAAATCATCATGCTTGCAACCGCCGCAGGCGTCATCCCGGGCATTCGAGAAGCCTGGCCTATCGTTTCCGGCCTAGTCACAGCCAATCTTCCCCGAATCTCGTTCGAAAGACCCGGGATGTTATCGAAATTCAACGATGTTGGGATCACGAGGCCTTCATTTTTGCGCAACCCCTCTAGTACTTCTAAATCACGCTTAATATAGCCCTCATACTTCACTTGGATTTCTACCTGATCCAAAGAATCTTCGGAAAACTGCGATAAGGGGGACCCGGCGCCGAACCCCAAGTCCAAAAGCTCCGGCCAGCTCACTTCCGGACGACGAAGTAGCGCCTCGGCGGACGCTCGGTCCCTTAATGGCGCAATTCCACGAGCCTCAAGCATCGAATTAGTCTCAAGATTCGGCAGAAAGAAGAACTTACGCAGACCATCCCGAACCTGCGCAATCTCAGCCTCCTTGCGGCGAACCTTGTCCATGTTCCCATCGCTCAAAAGCCCAATTTTATGGCCTATTTCACTTAATCGAAGGTCCGCGTTGTCCTCGCGAAGCAGAAGTCGATATTCCGCACGGGAAGTGAACATGCGATAGGGCTCGTCCGCACCTTTTGTAATCAAATCGTCGACCAGAACACCGATATATCCGTCGAGCCGCGACACAACGAACGGCTCCCGCCCCAAAACCTTCAGCCCCGCATTGACGCCCGCAATCAGACCTTGTGCCCCAGCCTCTTCGTAGCCGGAGGTCCCATTAACCTGACCCGCAAAGAAAAGCCCGCTGACATCCTTTGATTCAAGTGTTGCGCGGAGCTGTCGCGCATCGACACAATCGTACTCAACCGCATAGCCGTAACGAATGAACTCTGCGCTCTCAAGACCTGGGATCGTCCGAACAAACCGATCCTGTACATCGCGAGGCAGACTGGTCGAAATACCATTGATGTACATCTCGTCCGTCGTCAGGCCCTCGGGCTCAACAAAGAGTTGGTGCCGATTCCTCTCCCGAAATCTCTTCACCTTATCCTCAATCGACGGGCAATAGCGTGGCCCAATCCCTTGGATGATCCCCGTGAACATCGGTGAGCGATCAAAGTTCGCCTCAATGATGTCGTGCGTTGCTTCGTTGGTATAAGTAATAAAACACTCAACCTGGGGAAGAAGGGGAAACGGATCCGGCTTCGAAAAAAAAGAAAATGGAATCGGTCGGGCGTCGCCCGGCTGGGCTTCCATCTTACTGTAATCGATACTCTTTCTTTGAATCCGGGGTGGAGTACCTGTCTTCAAGCGACCGAGCTTAAACCCCAGTCGCTCGAGGCTTTCACTCAATCCTTTCGAAGACTTATCCCCTGCGCGCCCGCCTTCCGCTTGCTCAAACCCGGTATGCATCAGAGCACGCAAAAAAGTACCCGAAGTAATCACGACCGCGCCGGTCTCCAAGACTTCGCCGCCCCTGAGCTCTACACCAACTATTTGATTCTTAAGCGTTTTAAGGCCGGCAACCTCGGTCTCCAAAATCGTCAGATTAGGAACCCCCGCAAGAAACTCCTGCATACGCTGTGAATACAAGGACTTATCACATTGCGCGCGGGAAGATCGGACAGCCGGTCCTTTGCTGGCATTCAACCGGCGGTATTGAATGGCCGCCAAGTCAGAAATCCTACCCATGATGCCACCTAAGGCATCGATTTCCTTAATGAGTTGGCCCTTTGCTAGCCCGCCCATGGCAGGATTACAGGACATAAATCCGATCCGTTTAGCGTCCAGTGTAATCAGGGCGGTCCGGCAGCCCAAACGGGCACTCGCGTGAGCAGCCTCCGTGCCTGAATGGCCCCCGCCGATAACAATAACGTCCCAAGATCGATTCATAAAGATGCCCGGACGTAACACTCTTTGTCATAGGCAGTCAATTGGCTCTTGATCAGCTGCCTACGCCGGAATGGACTCAAACGTCCATGAGGATCGCCTTTCAAAATATGACGAAGTATCGGGGAAAAAGAGGCGAGAAAGAATGGAGCGGGCGAAGGGGTTCGAACCCTCGACCTCAAGCTTGGGAAGCTCGCACTCTAGCCAACTGAGCTACGCCCGCACCGAACTAAGAGATATCCCAAATCAGCAGGTTGGGCAATCAGGGACCGCAAGATCGGTGGAAGACGCGGATTCCAAAACCTGAGTTGGCTTGCTTCGATCCCGATAAACAGTAATTCCTTTACAGCCGTTCTCATAAGCCAGCAAATAGGCACTGGCAACATCCAGAACTGTAGCCTCTTCGGGCAAATTAATGGTCTTGGAAACGGCGCTATCCGAAAATCGCTGAAACACCGCTTGCATCAAAACATGCCCAGACACACTCACGGAGCGCGCAGGACTCCATGCAGGCCCTAGAAGCCGGCCCAAGTCCTCTTCGGAAACTTCATCGAGGCCGATCTTCCGCTCCTGAAGGATCCGCGCCACGGCGGGATGAACTTCGCGCAATCTATCGCCTGAAAGCACGTTACGATAAAAAATCCCCGCGAAAATAGGCTCAATTCCGCTCGACGCTCCAGCAATGATACTGATCGTTCCGGTTGGCGCCACCGTGGTGACCGTGGCGTTTCGAAGCTTCGGAAATCCAAGATGCCTCCACATCGACTTTGAATAATTCAAAAAAGCGCCCTTCTCCCGGGCAAGATCCGCCGAAGCACGCCGCCCCTCACGATCAATCACACTCATGAGCTTTTCCCCCAGAGCCCGCGCCTCGACCGAGTCATAAGGCAAACCCAACTCCAAAAGAAGGTCGGCAAAACCCATAACGCCTAGGCCGATTTTCCGATTTCTCTGCGTAATCCGCTCGCACTCCGCGATCGGATAGTGATTGATCGACACCACATCATCGAGAATCCGCGTCGCGAGATGGACATCTTCGCAAAGCCTCATCCAATCGACATCGCCTCCGCGACAATAAAGCCCCAAGTTAATCGATCCCAGATTGCACGATTCGTACTGCAAAAGCGGCTGCTCACCGCAAGGATTCGTGCTTTCCATTCGCCCAACCGCCGGGGTCGGGTTGAAAAGATTGATCCGATCCAAAAACACCAGACCGGGGTCTCCGCATTCCCAGGCAGCAAGGCAAATCCTGTCAAAAACCGCGCGGGCCCTCACCTTTCGCTGCTCACGTCCGGTCTGGGGGTCGAAAAGCGGAAAAAGCGCATCCGCTCGGACCGCGTCCATAAAGCGGTCGGTGATACCGACTGAAATATTGAAATTCACGGTAGAGCGCTGGTCACGCTTGCTGTCGATAAACTCGATGATATCGGGATGATCGACGCGAAGAACCGCCATATTGGCGCCTCGCCTGGTCCCCCCTTGCTTGATCGCCTCGGTGGCCACGTCAAAAATACGAATAAACGATACCGGTCCCGAGGCGACGCCCGATGAGCTTCGAACCCGGCTTCCGCGCGGCCGAAGCGAAGAAAACGAAAAACCGGTCCCTCCGCCCGACTGATGGATTTTAGCCGCGTCCTTCAACGTTTCGAAAATCGACTCGAGAGAATCCTCGATCGGTAACACGAAGCAAGCGGCAAGCTGCCCCTCGTCCCGGCCTGCGTTCATCAGCGTGGGGCTATTCGGAAGAAAACGAAGGCTCGAGATCAATTTGTAGAATTTCTCCGCCCATCCGCGTCGATTGGATTTCTCCGCGCGCGCGATCGCGTTCGCGACCCGGCGAAAAAGCTGGTCCGGCGTCTCCATCAGCTCTCCTGCTTCATCGCGCCGGAGATAGCGCTTTTTCAGGACAATGAGCGCATTCTCTGAAAGCATTATCTCATTCTAGCTCAATCAACCCAACTTGCGAATCACCGTATGGTCCGATACCTTTGAAATATGGCGAACGACGAAATCTTGGCGAATCTACCCGAAATCTTCGCTCGCGCCCGCGCGGCGCAACAACAATGGTCCGTCGTTCCGCTCCAAAAGCGGGCACGAATGCTCAAGCTCGTGCGGGAAAACCTGCTCGATGCCGCACGCACGATCGAAGGTCTCATCGTCTCAGAGACCGGCAAGCCCGCAAACGAAGCCCTGCTCAACGAAATCCTCCCGGCAGCCGAGCTGCTCACGTTTCTCAGTCGATCAGCCGGCTCTGTCCTGAAAACCCAGCCCATTCGCCTTCATTTATTCAAGCACTATCGAAGCCAAATCGAATACGCGCCCATCGGCCCGGTTGCCGTTCTCTCTCCTTGGAACTATCCGCTTCTTCTCTCCCTATCGACGATTGCTTCCGCGGTCGTCGCGGGCAATGCCGTGATCTTCAAGCCCAGCGAGTACGCCTCCGGGGTCGGCCTGGCGATTCAATCGCTATTTGATAATTCCGCTCTACCGGCCAACTTGGTACAGACCGTCCTGGGGGGCGCAGCGGCGGGAAGCGCGATCATCGAGCACCGACCCGGTAAGGTGTTTTTTACGGGCGGCACGGAAAACGGGCGAAAAGTCGCCCTGCTCGCCGCTCAGCATTTAATTCCCGCCCAAATGGAGCTTGGCGGAAAAAATCCCATGATTGTTTTGGCCGACGCCAACCTCGATTACGCGACCAGCGCCGCGCTTTGGGGAGGCTTCAGCAATTCGGGACAAATGTGCGCATCAACCGATCGAATCCTGGTGCATGAATCAATCAAAGCGCGATTTGTCGAATTGCTCGTCCAGAAAATCGAAACTCTCAAGCAGCATCCTGGAAAAAATTTCGGCCATATCGTGACTGAAAAACAGAAAGCCTCGTACCGGGTCCAACTTGAGGATGCGTCCAAACTCGGCATATTCGCCGTCACTGGCGGCACGTTCTCGGAAGACGGAACGCGGCTGGCCCCGACCGTTTTAGAGGGTGCCAATATAGAAAAAAGCCTGGCCTACCGCGACGAAACCTTCGGGCCGATCGTTACCGTCACAACGTTCCGCTCAACAGCTGAAGCAGTTGAAAAGGCAAACGACTCGACCTACGGACTCTCGGCCAGCATTATCACGCGCAATATCTCTCTCGGCGCACGCCTTGCCTCGCAACTTCAGGTGGGAACCGTGACCCTGAACGAGACCGCATATACCGCGGGACTTGCCGAAGCCCCCTGGGGAGGAATCAAGAACAGCGGCTGGGGCATCTCGCGTTCCGAACGCGGGCTGCTCGAATTCGTCTATACCCGGCACGTCCATCGGCCGCGATTCAGATGGCTCACCTTCAAATCCCCGTGGTGGTTTCCGTACACGCCGTTCCAGCACGAAACCGCTGCCTGCGGGCTCGAGCTTTATCGCCGCCACTGGAGCGACAAATTGCGGGTTTTCCCGCATTTTGTGTGGAATTTAGTGCAGTTTTTGAAGTCCGAACGGCGACTCTAAAAGTCCCCGCGCGATCAGAGAAGATTCTGAATTGCTTCCACCGCGCCGCGCACGATCGGATCGGTTTCAAGATCCGATTCGATCTTCCTACATGCATACATCACGGTCGAGTGGTCTTTTCCCCCGAAATAATGACCGATCTCGTTGAAGCCAAGACCCGTGTACTTGCGCACGAGGTGCATCCCGATTTGACGAGGCATAGCGACGTTACGGGCGCGCGAAGCGGAACGAAGCTCTTGGGTCTTCAAATTGAAATGCTTGCAGACCGCCGCTTGGATATTATCGATCGTCACCGTGGCGCTCTCTTCCGGCACCACGATTTTCAGTTCATGTTTCGCCATCTCGAGCGAAACTTCGGCACCGGTCAACGACATCTGAGCTTGAAGCTTGATCAAGAGCCCTTCGAGCTCGCGTACATTCGATTTAATGTGGGTCGCAAGAAATGTCGCCACATCGTCCGGCAAATACATGTCATCGCGTTCGGCCTTCGCCTTCAAAATCGCGATTCGGGTTTCGATCTCCGGCGGCGTGATGTCCGAAACCAAGCCCCACTCAAAGCGGGTTCGAACGCGCTCTTCCAGGCCCTGAATTTCCTTGGGTGCCCGATCCGAGGTCAAAACGATCTGGCGCTTGGAATTATAAAGGGCGTTAAAGGTGTGAAAAAACTCTTCTTCGCTCTTCGTCTTCCCGGCAATGAATTGGATGTCATCGATCAAAATCAAATCATAGCTATCGCGATATTTCGCGCGGAACTGACTCATCCGCCCGTGCTGAAGGGAATCGATCATTTCATTGACGAAGCCTTCGGCCGAAAGATAGGCAACGCGCGCATTCGGACGATTCCTGATCAAATGATGGCCGATCGCGTGCAGAAGATGCGTCTTTCCCAAACCCGGCGGACTGTACAAAAACAGCGGGTTGTATTGCCGGGCGGGCTGTTCGGCGACCGCGAAAGCGGAAGCGTGGGCGAACTGATTACTGTTACCGACTACGAACGTCTCGAAAGTATAGCGCGGATCGAGCTCGAAATCGTGAAGGCCCGAGACATTGCGCGAGCCTGAGCTCAAAATGACGCCCATGGAAGCCGTCGGCGTGAACGGAGCAAGAAACGAGGTTGAGCTTGCCCCTTTCGGCTCCGCTTCCTGCAGGGTCGGCCGCTCATCGGCTCCTTGGATTTCGCCCGAAACCAAAAGGCTAAGCTCACAGGGCATGCCGGTCACTTGCGAAAAAGCGCTCTCAATTTGGGTTTTGTGATGGTCCCGCACCCACTGGGCGGAAAAATCATTGGGCGCGCCCAGTCGAACTTTGATTTTACCCTCTAAAGACTCGGTTCCCAAGAGCTGGAGCGGCTGAATCCAGGCTTCAAGCTGATTGGAAACAACCACTTGCTCGAGCATCCGATAGGCGGCCTGCCAGATTTCGGGCCACTCGTGCATATTCGGTTGATTTTCAGCACCGCTTCGCAGAAAAGTTCGCATAGTGAGCGTTTGGGGATAGCACGCAAGGGTGGGGTTGACAACGCCTTGACAATTATTGGGACGTTCGATAATCCTACGCAACCCGATAGGACGTTTTTTTAGTTTTTTAGTATTAACCAGGTATTAACTTTATGAAGAGAACATATCAGCCCAGCAGGACTAAGCGCCGTCGTCGTCACGGTTTTCGCGCACGCATGAAGAGCACCACCGGAAAATTGGTCCTGAAGCGCCGCCGTGCTAAGGGTCGTAAACGCTTAACCGTTTCGGTTGCCGGAAAATAATCTTCCGTCTGCGTGAAGCAACTCCCTAAGGCTTCCACTACAAAATCGCCTCAGTCATTCGGCTACGACTTTCGGCTTCATCAGCCTTGGCAATACCAACGCTTTTTTGGCAAAAACGAGGTCATTAAGTTGCGCGAATGCACTATTTTTCGCATCCCGAACGACTTAGGGCACTTTCGCCTTGGTATTACCCTAAAGGCCCGCGGCTCCTCGCTCGATCGAAACCGAACCAAGCGTCAGATTCGCGAAAGCTTTCGCCTTTATCGCGAAGCGCTGGGCGGATTTGACTACAACGTTGTAGTCCCTGGCCATCGCAAACTGCTTTTTCCTTACCCGAAGCTCCTCGCTCGCTGCCTGCACGAGCAATTACCAAGATCATTAAACAATCTTAAAAAGGCGCCGAAACCCGTATGAGGGGCTGGAATGTGGTCAGCTTTGTCTACTGGCTCATTTTTCAGGTTTATCACTACGCGATATCGCCCCTGATCCATCTATTGTCAGGTTTCGGGTTCGGCTGCCGGTTTCATCCCACTTGCAGCGAATATGCATTCACATCAATTCGCGAAAACGGGCTTCTCGCGGGAACTTTACACTCCGTGAGACGCTTTTCCCGCTGCCATCCCTTTTCGCGCGCCCCCTTTTACGATCCTGTGGTAACAACGGGTCGTAAATATAAGGAAAATGGAAAACTAAAATGATCGACCGCCGCACACTTCTTGCGATCAGCCTCTGCTTCGGAATATTCATCGCCTGGCAAAAATTCTACATCGAGCCGCAAATGCTGGCAAAACAGGCCGCCCAGCAAGCGCTTTCAGCCCAGCAAAAGCAGGCCCTCGCGCAGAACCCTGCTCAAAATGCACAGGTTTCCCCGGATCATTCCATTACTGCTGGCTCTTCCGCGGTGAGCGCACCAGCCAATCGTGAACACCATCCCGCCCAGAACCTGCCGATTCATTCGGGCATCGCCGACGCGAGAATCGGCGACGCGGCCGAATTCATCACCGAATGGGCCTCCAAGACCTACCGCCAGGGACTGGCTTCGGACGCTCCGCCCGTCGATCTCCAAACAGTCACGAGCGAGTCCAGCCAAATTGATCTCTCATTTGAAGACAAAGACTTCGCCTATCTCGCGAATGTCCAAGGCGAGCTGAAGCCCACCGCCAACGGCGCGATCTGGGCCTATGAAGACGGCAACGTCAAGATGGAGCGGGAATTCAGTGGTCAAGAAGGGAGCGCTGCCGCTCCGTACCTGAACATCGCTGTTCGCGTTACCTTCAAAAACAAGCACCCGAACTACGCCTTTTTGTCGATCGGATCCGAGCGGCTTCAAACGAAAGACCCCGAAGAAAAGGATCGCTCCTTATTCTACTTCACGAACAACTCGTTTGAGCGAACACAGCTCAAAAGCGTGAAGCTCGAGCAAGTTTCGACGCCCGTGAAATACGTCGGCGCGAGCACGCGATACTTTGTCCTGGCGCTGGTAAACGACAGCCCGATCGAAGCGCGCGCCTTGCTTCAACCGTTGCCGAATGAACAAGGGGGAAGAATCAGCCTGGTTTATCCAGTGACCTCAAGCCAACTTTCGTTCGCAACGCGTTCCTACTTCGGGCCCAAGGAGCTCGTCTCCCTGCGCGCGGTGGATCCGACCCTCGATCACGTCGTCGATTTCGGCTGGTTCACGGCAATCGCGTATCCATTGCTCAACATCCTGAAATGGCTCTACCAATACGTTCGCAACTACGGGATCGCGATCATCCTACTCACGGTCCTGCTGAAGGTCATCACCTTCCCGCTGACTTACAAAAGCATGAAAAGCATGAAGGAGATGGCGCGCCTTCAACCGCAGCTCAACAAGCTTCGCGAACAGTACAAAGACAACAAAGAAGAGCTCAACCGGCGAACCCTCGAAATGATGCGAACGCACGGCTACAACCCGGTCGCGGGCTGCTTGCCGATGGTCATTCAGATGCCGATATTCTTCGCGCTCTACCGAGTGCTTTACAGCTCGATCGAGCTTTATCACGCGCCTTTCGCGTTTTGGATTCGTGACCTTTCCGCGCACGATCCATATTACGTCACGCCGGTTCTAATGACCGCGCTCATGTTCCTCCAGCAGAAAATGACACCAAACACTGCAACGGACCCGACCCAACAAAAGATGATGCAGCTTATGCCGGTGATTTTCGGCGCCTTCATGCTGGCTCTTCCGTCGGGACTCACGATTTACATGCTCGTCAACGCCGCGACGAGCGTGCTTCAGCAGGGGTTTCTGAACAAGAAGCTCGATATCCATGGCCCTGCGACCGCAAGCGCGAGATAGCTCGAAATACCTCTCCGATGACACGATCGTCGCGATCTCGTCGGCCGTGGGCGGGGCGATCGCTTTGGTCCGCCTGAGCGGCCCGCGTGCATTCGAGATCCTCGCCTCGCTCACCGACGGCCGGCGCCCGGGTTTTTCCGCTCGAGCCGAGCCTCGTAAGTTCTACCGCGCCCGCTTGCATCATCGGCAAGACCTGGATGACGCGATGTTCGTCCGTTTCGCCGCGCCGGCGAGTTTCACCGGGGAAGACGTGGTCGAGCTCTATTTGCACGGTGGCGGCTACGTCGCTTCGCGAGTTCTTGAAGCTACGATCGCTCTCGGTGCAAGACAAGCCTTGCCGGGTGAATTCAGCTTCCGGGCAGTGAGAAACGGCAAGCTCACGCTCAGCCAGGCGGCCGCCGTTGCCGATCTGATCGCGGCGGCAAACGACAATGCCGTATCGCTCGCGCTCGAGAAGCTTTCCGGCACCCAAAACCGCCTCATCCATTCACTTGCCCAGGACCTAAGAACCCTTGCCGCCCTCGGTGAGATCGGGATCGACTTTTCCGATCAAGACGTGGACGAAGTCTCCCTGCCACGGCTTAAAACCCGGCTTGGTCCTCTGACCGAAACATTGCTTCGGTTAAAAAACAGCTATCAACGCGGGATACGAATCCAGGAAGGCATTTCCGTCGCGTTCGTCGGCTTGCCTAATGCGGGTAAATCAAGTTTCTTTAATGCGCTGCTTGGAGAAGACCGCTCCATCGTCTCGGATATCCCGGGCACCACCCGTGACGTAGTCCATGAACGACTCACACTGAGAGACGGCGACCAGGCCGTGACTTTGCGGCTCGAAGACACAGCTGGCCTGCGATCAACCGAAGATCAAATCGAACAAATCGGAATCAGTCGCTCCGAAAAAAGCGCTAGAACGGCCGATCTGATTCTGTTCATTATCGACCCAGGCTCTCCTCCCGAACAGATCCTCACGCAATGGCGCAACCTGCGCTGCCCTGCCTCCAAAACCATCGCCGTAATCACCAAAGCCGACTTATATGATGGGACACAACGTGCGGCCGTTCGTCTCACTCTGAATTCACTACAAATCTCCCAGTGGATCGAGGTTTCATCCATGAACGGCGCCGGTATAGAAATGGCCGTCCGAAGCATTGTTCAAGCGTCCTCCCAGTTGACGCAACGAGAGCGCGGAGAGGTGCTTTTAACCCGCCTTGACCAGCTTTCCGCCGTGAATCAGGCGCTGGAACACCTGGAAAGAGCGGCAAAAGCACAGGAAATTGAGCTTTTTGCCGCCGATATACGCCAAGCCCTGCACGGATTGGCGCCATTGATCGGAGAAACCCCGACTGATGATATTTTGGGGCAAATTTTCTCGGAATTTTGTATTGGTAAATGAAATGACTATGAAAAAAATCGGAATCGTTGGCGCGGGACAAATGGGTTCGGGCATCGCACAGACTGCGGCGCAGTCCGGCTTCGAGGTTTATCTCGCGGACCAGAGCAAAGAATTCTCGGAAAAAGGCAAAGCGCGCATCGCCGCGCAAATGAAGAAGCTCGTTGAAAAGGGAAAAATCTCGGATGCGGAAGTCCAGACAACCCTCAACGCGATTCATCCGGTCGGAAGCATGAACGAATTTGGACAAGTCGACCTGGTCGTCGAGGCGATCGCGGAGATTCCGGAACTCAAATTTTCGACTTTCAAAAAGCTCGATGAGATCTGCGCTCCTCACGCGATTCTCGCCTCGAACACTTCGTCGATCAGCATCACGGCGATCGCGGCGAAAACGCGGCGCCCGACGCAGGTGGCGGGAATGCATTTCATGAACCCGGTTCCGGTGATGAAGCTCGTCGAAGGCATTCGCGGCCTGCAAACTTCCGATCAAACTTTCGCGGCGGTGCGCGCGGTCGCCGAAAAAATGGGTAAGACCTTCATCGAGGCCAAAGACCAGCCGGGTTTCGCGGTCAATCGCATCCTCATGCCGATGATCAACGAAGCCGTGACGGCTCTGCACGAAGGCGTCGCCTCGGTTGAAGATATCGATACCGCGATGAAGCTCGGCACGAATCAGCCAATGGGCCCTCTGACCCTCGCTGACTTCATCGGCCTCGATACTTGCCTTGCCATCATGGAGGTCCTGCACGATGGCTTGGGCGACTCGAAGTACCGCCCCTCCCCGCTCTTGAAGCAATATGTGGCCGCTGGCTGGCTCGGCAAGAAGACCGGCCGAGGATTCTACCGATATGACGCTCAATAAAACCGAAAAAAACATCCTCGTAGAATCCCATGATCCCGGAATCCGCGTTATCAAGATCGCGCGGGCCCACGCACTGAACGCGTTGAACTCCGAAACGCTCATCGAGCTCAAAAACGCGCTTATGCGTGAAGCCGAAAATCCGGAAACCCGCGTGGTCATCCTTACTGGCGACGGCGAGAAGGCTTTTATCGCCGGTGCTGACATCGCGGAGATGAAAGACAAAAAGCCGGGAGAAGCCGTCCTCTTCGCGCAACTAGGGCATGAAGTGACGAAATATCTCGAGCTGATGAACAAGCCGACGATCGCCGCGGTGAACGGCTACGCGCTCGGCGGCGGCACCGAAATGGCGATCGCTTGTGATTTCATCGTCGCAAGCGACCGGGCTGTCTTCGGTCAACCCGAAGTGGGCTTGGGAATCATCCCGGGATTCGGCGCAACCCTGCGCCTCGCGAAATACGTCGGCTGGCCGATGGCGAAAGAGCTGATCTTCTCCGGTCGGAGAATCAAAGCCGATGAGGCGTTCGCTCTGGGGCTGGTCAACCATGTCTACCCGGCCGCCGAATTTTTCGAACAGACCCTCGCTCTCGCGCGCACTATCGCTTCGCAGTCGACTTCGGCAATCTCGTGCGCTAAAAAACTGATGAACGAGTTTTCCGAATCGGTCGGACTCAATATGAAACTGGATGGCGAAGCCCACGCTTTCGGCATGCTTTTCGGAAGCACCGATCAAAGAGAAGGAATGGGCGCGTTCATCGATAAACGAAAACCCTCGTTTCAGGGTCTTTCAAAAGGAGAATGAATTTATGATGAATGGCTGGCCAGAAACCGACGAATCCAAGAAACTTCTCCTCGAGCAAATTCATTCATTCGCTCAATCGGAAATCGCCCCGAAAGCGAAAGAGGCCGACGAAACCGGCCACTTCCCCATGGAAAACATCAAAAAGCTCGCTGAAATGGGCTTGATGGGCATGATGGTGCCCGAACAATGGGGCGGATCAGGCATGGACGCCGTGTCCTACGTCATGGCGATGGAAGAAATCGCCGCTGCTTGCGCCTCAACCGCGGTCGTCATGTCGGTGAACAACTCTCTCGTTTGCTGGCCGATCAACACTTACGGCACTGATGCCCAAAAAGAGAAATTTCTGAAACCCCTCGCAAGCGGCCAGAAACTGGGTTGCTTCGCGCTTTCTGAACCGGGATACGGATCCGATCCGGCGAATCTGAAATGCCACGCGAAAAAAGTGCCGGGCGGCTATCAGATCAAAGGAACGAAGAACTGGATTACGAACGGCAAGGAAGCGGATTATTGCGTCCTGTTCGCGACCATTGACCCGGCCATCGGTCATAAGGGCATCTGCGCCTTCATCGTCGACACCAAGAGCAAAGGTTACTCCGTCGCGAAGGTCGAGCATAAGCTCGGAATTACGGCTTCGTCGACCGCACAGCTTTTCTTCGATGAAGTTTTCGTCTCCCAAGAATGCCTGCTCGGCGCCGAAGGACAAGGGTTCAAGATCGCGCTCTCGACCCTGGACGGCGGCCGAATCGGAATTGCCGCCCAAGCCTTAGGGATCGGTCGCTGCGCTTTCGATGCTTCCAAGAAATTCGCGCTCGAGCGCGAGCAATTCGGCGCGCCGATCGCGAAGCTGCAAGCCATCCAGTTCTTCATCGCCGACATGGCCACGCGGCTTCAGGCCGCCCGGCTTCTAACCTGGTCGGCCGCGCAATGCAAAGACCAAGGGCTCAAGTACACGAAGGAAGCCGCCATGGCCAAACTCGCGGCGGCGGAAGCCTGCAATTGGATCGCCACCAAAGCCATCCAAGTGCACGGCGGCTACGGTTATACGAAGGAATACGTGGTTGAACGTAATTTCCGAGATGCCAAAATCACGGAAATCTACGAAGGGACCTCGGAAATTCAGCGCATCGTGATTGCGGCACAGGAGCTAAATGGACTCAGATAAGATTCGTAGCGCCTATTCGGAGTGGGAAAAGCGGCTTAAAGATACGGAAAAGAAATTTCCGTCTCGCCCGGTGAAATTCACTACCTGGAGCGATATGGACGTGCCGCTCCTTTCCACTCCGCTCGATCTCGAGACCGAAAACTTCGACTATATGAAGGACCTCGGATTTCCCGGGGAATTTCCCTACACGCGAGGCGTACAGCGCAGCATGTACCGCGGGAAACTCTGGACCATGCGGCAGTTCGCCGGATTCGGAAGCGCCGAGGAAACCAATAAACGTTTCAAGCTCCTCCTTTCGCACGGACAAACCGGTCTTTCGACGGCCTTCGATATGCCCACGCTGATGGGCTACGATGCCGACAGCCCTAAGGGACGCGGCGAAGTCGGAAAATGCGGTGTTTCGGTTTCCTCGATCGAGGACATGGAGACGCTCTTCAGCGGAATTTCTCTCGGCGATGTAACGACCTCGATGACCATCAACGGCCCGGCGATCGTTATTCTCGCGATGTATTTCGCGGTAGCCGAAAGACAGGGAGTGCCGAAGGAAAAAGTACGCGGCACGCTCCAGAACGATATTCTCAAAGAATATATCGCTCAGAAGGAATGGCTTTTTCCCGTTCAACCCGCGGTCGAGCTGGTGGTGGACACCATCGAACACGGAATGAAGCATTATCCGAACTGGAACACGGTCAGCATCAGCGGCTACCATATTCGGGAGGCCGGTGCGACCGCCGTCCAAGAGCTCGCCTTCACCTTGGCCGACGGCTTGGGCTATGTCGACGCTTGCTTGAAGCGCGGCATGAAGATCGATGATTTCGCGCCCAGGCTTTCGTTTTTTTTCGACGTCCATAACGATTTTTTCGAAGAGATCGCGAAGTTCCGGGCCGCACGCCGCATTTGGGCCAAGCTCATGCGAGACCGTTATGGCGCGAAAGATCCGAAATCATGGATGCTTCGAACGCACGCGCAAACGGCAGGAGTTTCGCTCACCGCGCAGCAGCCGTACAACAACATCGTTCGAGTCGCCATCCAAGCGCTTGCGGCGATCATGGGCGGCACCAACTCGCTCCATACCAACAGCATGGACGAAACGCTCGCCCTTCCAACCGATGAATCAGTCATGATCGCTTTGCGTACCCAGCAGATCATCGCCGAGGAAACCGGGGTTCCCAATGTCATCGATCCGTTCGGCGGCTCCTACTTCATGGAGACGCTCACCAACCGCGTCGAGCGGGAGGCGATAGATTACATCCGGCGCATCGATGAAATGGGCGGGATGGTCGCGGCCGTTGAACGCGGCTTTCCGCAAGCCGAGATCGCCAATAGCGCGTACCACTTTCAAAAACAGCTCGAGATCAAAGAAAAGGTCATGGTCGGCGTGAATAAATTCCAGGTCGAAGAGCCCAAGCGAACGATCGATACGCTCTATATCGACCGATCTCTCGAGGCACGCCAAACCCAAAAACTGGCGGCCCTCCGAAAGAAGAGATCGCCACAGGCCTTTGAAGAGTCGATCCGAAACATAAAATATGCCGCTGAATCGGGAAAGAATCTCATGGAGCCGATCATCGCGGCGGTCAACGCCTATGCCACGCTCCAAGAGGTCTGTGATGCCTTGCGCGATGTTCTCGGCATATATCGAGATACGGGGAGTTTTTAATGAGCAATAAAATACGAGTTCTAGTCGCCAAACCAGGCTTAGACGGACATGACCGTGGAGCTAAAGTCATTGCCCGCGCCTTGCGAGATGCCGGCTTTGAGGTGATCTACACGGGACTTCATCAAACCCCCGAAATGGTGATTAACGCCGCCATCCAGGAAGACGTGCACGTCGTCGGTTTGAGTATTTTGTCCGGAGCCCATAACGCCCTCGTTCCGGAAATTATCGACGGTGTTAAAAAGGCCGGCCTCACCGACGCACTTTTTGTCGTCGGCGGAATTATTCCTGACGAAGACATTCCTTTGCTGAAAAAAGAAGGTGTCCACATGGTGTTCACTCCGGGAACGAGCCTCCAGGAAGTAGTCGATTACATCGGCAAGAATTCACCGGTTCGGACCTAAATACTCAGTCATTCATTTTTAGTGGATAACTCTGTGGAAAACTCTGTGGATAATAATCCGGCGATTTGACTAATCAGGTCTTATCCACAGGGTTATTGACAATGTTATCCCCATAAAAAAACAATTAAAAACTATATAAATCAATAAGTTGGTAAGTTATCCCCAAATCTGTGAAACCCATGATTTCATAACTTCTCGGATAACTTTTTGCGCTCCCCTGTTTTATGGATAACTTCCCAAAACGGCCTATCAAACAACCTATTTCAGCCCTAATAACCGAAAAAAATAGTTTGGTAATAGCACTTATCCACAAAAGGCCTGTGGATAAGTATGTTGATAACTTCATTCTGAGCTTTTGAAAAAGTTATCAACAAAAACGCCGATTTATCCACATCCGTTATACACAGACTTATGCACGCTGATTCCGATTCAATAATAGGCACTTAGACCACTTATCCACATATCCACACGCTCTACTACGACTACTAATTTTTTATATATAAAAAGAACTAAGGGTAGTAAGGAGTTAAATTGAGGTAACCGTAATGAATTTTACAATCCAACGAGAACCCCTTTTGAACGCTCTCCAGAAAGTTCAATCCGTGGTTGAACGAAAAAATACCGTTCAAATTCTCGGAAACATTCTTTGCGTCGTTCAAAAGCAAGAGCTCTCTCTTTGCGCAACCGATCTTGAAGTCGGCATCAAAGTCACGCTACCTCTTGAAGCAGGTCAGACCAGCCAAGATGGGAAGATCACCCTTTCAGCGAAACATTTTCTCGACATCGTAAAGGAACTTCCTAACAAGCCTCTTCAAATCACTCGCAAGGACAATAATTGGGTTGAAATCGTTTGCGGCAAATCCAAGTTCAACATCGTCAGTTTGTCAGCTGATGAATATCCTTCCCTTCCAACCTTCGAAGACAAAGCATATGCGGATGTTCGCACCGAAGCTTTAAACGACATGATTTCGAAAACGGAGTTCGCGGTCTCGACCGATGCGACCCGTTATCACCTCAACGGCGTTTTCTTCGAGCATCTCGAAAACGGCGTTATGCGAATGACCGCAACAGACGGTCACCGTCTTTCCTTCGTGGACTGCGAAGTCTTTTTGAAAATGCCCGAGCTCAAACGTGGCATCATCATCCCTAAAAAAGGACTGAGCGAGATCCGAAAGCTCATGGGCCAAGGTGAAGCCGCAATCGGCCTTGCTTTCGAGCGCGGCCATATGTTCGTCAAGTTCAGTGACTGCTATCTCTTCATTCGCCTGATCGATGGTGAATATCCGGATTACCGCTTGGTCATCCCTAAGCAGACCGATCGCGTTGTTCGAATGGATCGCGATACCTTCACTTCAGCTCTGAAACGCGTCAGCTTACTGGCCCACGAAAAAAGCAAAGGCGTAAAGCTCGCCCTTCAAGACTCCACGTTGACTATTTCATCCAGCAACCCAGATATGGGTGAAGCACGTGAGGAAATCGACGTTGAGCAATCGGGCGAGCCGATGGATATCGGTTTTAATTCCCGGTATCTTCTCGAGTGCCTCAATGTGATGAATGCCGAAAGCCTTGAGCTGCATATCAAAGACCGTTTGAGCCCTGGGATTTTGCGTGCGGTGGGAACTCAAAACCACACCTATGTCATCATGCCGATGCGCATTTAAATGCGAATTCAAAAACTAACGCTCCGGAACTTCAGAAACGTCCGAGATGCTAGTTTTGAACCCAGCCCTTATCTGAACTTTCTCGTCGGAAAAAACGGTCAGGGCAAAACCTCGTTTTTAGAAGCCATCGGTTATCTCGCAACTCTTCGCTCATTCCGAGGCTCGAAAACCCAGGAAGTGATTCGTTGGGACTCTCAAGACGCGGAAGTCGTCTGCAAGCTCGGCTTGGATTCTTCTGACAAAGAAAAATGGGAAACGCTCCTCAAGGTTTCCTTCACGATGACGGATTCAACTCGCAGCCGCGCCACGAAAGTCGCCTTCATCAACGACAAGCCCTATCGAAGCTCGACCCAGTATCTAAGCCAACGCTTCGGAAATTTCGTTTTAGGCTTTCATTCCGTCGTCTTTAACCCCTCGGATCATGACTTGGTGAGGTCTGATCCCGCGACCCGACGATCCTATCTCGACCGGGTTATTGCCGCAGAAGACGTCGAATACCTGAAAGGCCTGCAAAGGTATCAGAAGGTTCTCGATCAACGAAATGCGGTACTAAAAAACAACGAACGTCCGCTTCCCGAGCTGTTGTCTGGTTTCACCGAGGGACTGATTCATTATGGTGCTCAGATCACTTATAAGCGCATCCAATGGATCCATCGGCTTGAAAAAATCCTTAATAATACGATGCGTCAAATTGCTCAAAACCAACCGCCTCTTCAATTGGTTTATGTCTCTAATTGGGTCCCAAAAATGGCCGATTTATCTAAAATTAACGATAACTTATCGGCAGTACATTTCGCTGGACATGGAGCGCCGCCTTCATTAGAACTTTTAGAACACGCTTTGCGTAAAAAGCAGGTGTCACTCGAGGCGGCCGAATGGAAAAGCGGTCATTCGCTGGTTGGGCCACATCGAGATGATTGGACTTTTTTAATGGGCGGCCAAGTCCTGAAAGGACATGGCTCTCAAGGAGAAGTTCGCTCGGCGCTTTTGGCGCTCAAGCTCTCTGAGATCGAGTTATTTCGAGAGACGACAGGTCATCGGCCGGTATTTCTGCTGGATGACTTTTCCTCGGAATTGGATCAAGAGCGGCGGACGTTTCTCCTGGATTTTTTGTCGGAGAGGGATCTTCAAGTGTTCGTTACGACGACGGACGAGGGTCTCTTTCCAAATAAGGTTCGTGAGCATTCGCAGCGTTCCTACAAACGCTTTTGGGTGACGAACGGGGAATTAAAAAGTGACGGATAACGATCAAGGTTTGCAAGAAGCGGCGGCACAAGAAGGTTTAGGGGATTATTCCGCCGATAAAATCAAGGTTTTGGAAGGCTTGGAAGCCGTCCGTAAGCGACCGGGGATGTACATCGGTGACACCGGCGTTCGCGGATTGCATCACTGCGTGTACGAAATCGTGGATAACTCGATCGACGAGGCCCTCGCCGGTTACGCAAAAAACATCGATGTTAAAATTCACGTCGACAACAGCGTCACGGTTGAAGACGACGGTCGCGGTATTCCGGTAGGTATTCATAAAGCGTCCGGAATTTCGGCGGTCGAGCTCGTCATGACGAAACTCCATGCCGGGGGCAAGTTCAACGAAGAAGGCGGAGCTTATAAAGTTTCGGGCGGCCTGCACGGGGTCGGCGCGGCGGTCGTTAACGCTCTTTCCGAGGTCATGCACACCGAGGTCCGCCAGGGCGGCAAGGTTTATAAAATCACTTTCAAGCGCGGCGTGGCGACGGGGCCGTTGCAGGAAACCGGCGTAACGACGAAGCGCGGGACCGTTCAAACTTTCAAGCCGGATCCGGAAATCTTTGAAGTTCTCGAATTCAGCATCGATACGATCGCATCAAGAATGCGCGAGCTCGCGTTTTTGAACAGCGGCATCAAGATCACCTTGACCGACGAGCGGCAGGAACCCGCGAAGACCCAGGAATTCCATTTCGAGGGCGGTTTGGTTCAGTTCGTCGAATACATCAATAAGTCCAAACAGAAGCTGCACGATAAAGTGATTTACATCGCCCAGACCCGCGAATCGGTCGGTATGGAAATCGCTCTTCAGTGGAATGATTCGTATACGGAAACGATCTCGTCGTACGTGAATAATATCAATACGATCGAAGGCGGCACTCACGTTTCGGGTTTTCGTACCGCCCTGACCCGCGCGGTGAATAAATATATTCAAGAGTCCGGTTCGGCGAAAAACATGAAGGAATCGCTCACGGGCGAAGATATCCGTGAAGGCCTTGCTTGCGTGATCAGCGTCAAGGTTCCCGAGCCGCAATTCGAAGGCCAGACCAAGACTAAGCTCGGCAACAGCGAGGTCGAAGGCTTCATCAACACGATGGTTTACGACAAGCTCACGAGTTACTTCGAGCAGAATCCGACCATCGCGAAGAAGGTCATTCAGAAAGCGATTGATTCATCGATCGCTCGCATTGCCGCACGCAAGGCGCGCGATCTGACCCGCCGGAAAACCGCGCTCGATTTCGGCGGTCTGCCGGGCAAGATGGCCGATTGTCAGGAAAAGGATCCGGCGCTTTGCGAGATCTTTCTGGTCGAAGGGGATTCGGCGGGCGGCTCGGCCAAGCAAGGCCGCGATCGCAAAAACCAGGCGATCCTTCCGTTGCGAGGCAAGATTCTGAACGTCGAAAAAGCGCGTTTCGATAAAATGCTTTCATCGGACGAAATCAAAGTCCTGATCACCGCCTTGGGCGCGGGCATCGGAAAAGAAGATTTCGACATCAACAAGGTTCGCTATCACAAGATCGTCATCATGACTGACGCCGATGTGGACGGTTCGCATATTCGAACCCTCCTTTTGACTTTCTTTTACCGGCAGATGCCTGAGATTGTCGGTCGCGGCTATCTCTACATCGCTCAACCACCGCTGTATCGCGCGAAAAAGGGCAGCAAGCAGGAGCGCTATCTGAAAAACGAGGCGGACCTTGCGGATTATCTTCTTTCGAGCGGACTCGATGGCCTGTCGATTCGCGCGGAAGGAAAAAACCTTCCTTCGAGCCAGATTATCACTTCGCTCAAAGCCGCCAATCGGTTCAGTCGCGCGGTCGAAAAAGTGGCGCGCCGGCTGCATCCCGAGGTATTGCGGCAGCTTGTCCTGAAGGACGTGACCCCGGTGACCTTGAAGGAAAAGACGAAATTCGAAGCGGTGCTTTCGGATATCGCCCGTGACCTGAAGGCAAAAGACATTCAGTTCGAATATGTCCTGAAGGAGGACCCCGAGCACAATGCGTGGACCGCGGACGTTCAAAACGTCGTTCATGGATCGCGCCGGAACGCCCCGATCAACATCGCGACCCTTGAATCGCCCGAGTACGAGGAGCTGCTGAAGCACTATCAGGCGACTCTCGCGATGGGCCGCGGCCCTTATACGATCGTTCAAGAGGGCCAGGGAGCAAAAGAAAAAGCCGAGATCGTGGTCACGACCGCGGAAGAGTTGGCCGACAAGGTCGTCGAGCTCGCTAAGAACGGCATGACCGTCCAACGCTATAAAGGCTTGGGAGAAATGAACCCCGAGCAGCTTTGGGAAACAACGATGGATCCCACGCGGCGCACGTTCCTCAAAGTTTCGGTCGAGGACGCGGTGGAAGCGGATTTGATTTTCTCGGTGCTCATGGGCGACGCGGTTGAGCCTCGCCGGCAGTTTATCGAGGAAAACGCGCTTCGGGTGAGGAACCTCGACATATGAGCGCGGCCGCTTCCCGTATTCTAGGCGTCGGAACCTACGTTCCGCCCCGAGTTTGGAGCAATCACGATCTGTCCCGCCTCATGGATACGTCGGATGAATGGATCCAGCAGCGCACCGGGATCAAGCAACGCCATTGGGTGGACCTTAACGAAGAAACCGGTCCTTCCGATCTTGCGTTAAAGGCTTCTCTCAAAGCCCTTGAAGCAGCCAAGACCAAGAAAGAGGAAATCGAGCTCATTATCTTCGCGACCTTGAGCCCGGATGCTTTTTTTCCGGGCAGCGGCTGCTTTCTGCAGGCGAAGCTTGGTCTTACGGACGTACCCGCTCTCGATATTCGTCAGCAGTGTTCGGGTTTTATTTACGGGTTATCCATCGCCGACCAGTTCATCAAAACCGGAACGTACAAAAAGGTCCTGCTTGTCGGCGCGGAAGTTCATTCTAAAGTCCTCGATCGGACGACGCGTGGACGTGATGTCTCAGTTCTTTTCGGCGACGGCGCGGGCGCGGCGGTGATAGGCGCGACCGACGGCTCCGCAAAGGACGGTTCGCGGGTCATCTCGACGCATCTCTATGCCGATGGAACGCATGCCAAAGAGCTTTGGATCAAGGCTCCCGGTACCGCTTACGCGGGCGATAGCATCACCCATGAAAGGGTTGATGAGGGTGATTTCTTCCCGAAGATGAACGGCAAGACGGTATTCGTGCATGCCTGCAAGAAAATGTCGGAGTCGTTGACCCGCGCGCTCGAGCAGCAAGGCCTTCGTCCTTCGGACGTCGATCTCTATCTCTTTCATCAGGCGAACGCGCGCATTACCGAAGCGGTCGCAAAGCAACTGGAGTTGCCCGCCGACAAAGTTTTCAACACGATCGACCGTTTCGCGAATACGACGGCCGCCACTATCCCGATCGGCATGGACGAGGCTATCAAGGCCGGCCGTCTCAAGCCGGGAATGCTGGTTGCGTGCGCCGTTTTTGGAGCAGGATTCACTTGGGCGACAGCCCTGATTCGTTGGTGATTTTATATGACTGAAACTGGAATGACCGCACCCGACAAAAACACGATGCTCGTCAATATCGAAGACGAGATGCGAGGCGCTTATCTCGATTACGCGATGAGCGTGATCGTCGGACGCGCGCTCCCCGATGTCCGGGATGGGCTTAAGCCCGTACATCGCCGCGTGCTCTACGCGATGTACGATCTCAGCAATTTTTATAACAAGCCGTACAAGAAATCGGCGCGCGTGGTCGGTGACGTCATCGGTAAATACCATCCGCACGGCGATACCGCGGTCTACGAAACGATCGTGCGCATGGCGCAGGATTTCTCGCTCCGTTACCCGCTGGTCGACGGCCAAGGGAACTTCGGCTCGATCGATGGCGATTCGGCCGCGGCCATGCGTTACACCGAAATCAGGATGGCTCGGATCACGAACGAGATTCTGAGCGATCTCGACAAAGAAACGGTCGATTTCGGGCCCAACTACGACGATAGCTTGCAAGAGCCGCTCGTCATGCCGGCCAAAATCCCGAACCTTCTGATCAACGGCGGCACCGGCATCGCGGTCGGTATGGCGACCAATATTCCCCCGCACAATCTCCGCGAGGTGATCGAAGCGACGATCGCCTTGATCGACGATCCTTCGCTCGGCACGGATGCTTTGCTTCAGTATGTGAAAGGCCCGGATTTTCCCACGGCGGGCATTATCATCGCCGGTCCCGGCTTGAAGGAAGCTTACCGCTCCGGCCGCGGCTCGATTCTGATCCGATCCAAGGCCGAAATCGAAGCTTTCAAGGGCGATCGCGAACGAATCATCGTGACCGAAATCCCCTATCAGGTGAATAAGGCGAAGCTCATCGAGAAAATCGCCGATCTCGTTCGCGACAAGCGAATTGAAGGCATTTCCGATCTGCGCGACGAATCCGATCGCACGGGCATGCGCATCGTGATCGAGCTCAAGAAGAGCGAGAACTCGAACGTCATCCTGAATCAGCTCTATAAGCTCACGCAGCTCCAAGAAAGCTATGGCATCAACTTTCTCGCCATTCATCACGGGCAGCCGAAGACGTTCAACCTTCGCGATATGCTCTGGGCTTTCGTCGAGCATCGCAAGGACGTGGTCGTCCGCCGCACGATTTTCGAGCTGAAAAAAGCCGAGGCGCGCGCGCATATCTTGGAAGGTCTGAAGCGCGCGGTCGAGAACATTGACGAAGTCATCGCCCTGATCAAGGCGGCGAAGGGCCCGGACGAGGCGCATTCCCAGTTGATGGCCCGCTTCGGTTTCAGCGACATCCAGGCGCAAGCCATTTTGGAAATGCGCTTGCAGCGCCTCACCGGTCTTGAGCGCGACAAGATCGTCGAAGAGTACCGCAATATCTTGGAGCTCATCGACCGGCTGAAGAAGATCCTGGGCAGCGAAGCGCTGGTTTTCCAGGTCATCAAGGACGAGCTGCTTGACGTGAGCAAGGAATACGGGGACGAGCGCTGCACGGAAATCATGTACGGCGCTTCGGGCGATTTCGAGGTTGAAGATTTGATCGCCGACGAGGATACGCTCGTTTCGATCACGCACACCGGTTACGTCAAACGCGCCGATCCGAACAGCTTCAAAAGCCAGCATCGCGGCGGCAGAGGCATCCGCGCGGTTACGACCGGTGACGAGGATTTCGTCACGGCGATCTACCGGACGAACACTTTGAATTACCTCTTATGCTTCACGGATAAGGGACGCCTCTACTGGCTGAAGGTTTACAAGATTCCGGAGGCGAGCCGGGTGGCCAAGGGCAAGGCGATCGTCAATCTCATCGCGCTTGCTTCCGGCGAGAAGATCAAAGCGATTTTACCGGTGCGCGAATTCGCCGAAAGCGAGTTTATCATGATGGTGACCCGCAAGGGCGTGATCAAAAAGACCCCGCTGAGCGATTTCAGCAATGTCAGAAACGCCGGGATTATCGCCATATCCACGGACGACGACGACGAACTGGTCTCAGCCAAGATCACGAACGGCAAGAACGACATCTTCCTTTGCTCGATGAATGGGATGAGCATTCGTTTCTCGGAGGAGGACGTGCGGCCGATGGGACGTACGGCGCGCGGCGTGATCGGCATGAGCCTCGACGAAGGCGACCGTATCGTGACGATGGAAGTTTTAGACACCGGTACGGACGGCCAAGCCGGCAAGCCTTACGAGCTCCTGACGGTTACGGAAGGCGGATATGGAAAACGTACGCCGGTTCAGGACTATCGGGCCCAGAGCCGAGGCGGCAAGGGCATCATCACGATGAAAACCACCGATAAGAATGGGCTTGTGATGGGCTCTCGCCAGGTCTTGCCGAAGGACGATCTGATGCTCGTGTCCAATAAGGGCCAGATGATCCGGATTCGGGTGGGCGAGATTTCGGAACAGGGCCGCAATACCCAGGGCGTCCGTCTCATGAATGTCTCGGCCGGCGAAAAAATCGTTTCGTTCGAGTACATGGCCGAAACCGCGACAACGGACGAGACCGCTCCGGCTTCGGGCCCAGCCCAGGGTGGGCCAGTAGGTGAAAATGAATGAGGGCAGTGGTAGTCGCCACATTTGCTCTCTTCATTCTTTTGGCCGCGGCTTGCGGACTGACCGGCACTAAAAAGCAGTACGTTTTAGGCGAGAAACTTTGGGCGGACGGAAATTATGCTGCCGCGGTCGCCGAATTCGACCGGGTTTACGGCCACGATCCGCACGGTGAGCTTGGACTTCAGGCCTTGTATCGGGCGGCGACGACCCAGGCTTATTTTCTCTCGCAATATTCGGATGCGGTACGGAAGCTGGGAGTGTTCGCGCAGCTGACCCCGGATAAGGACGCAGCATGGAATGCGAAAGTCCAGATCGGCGAGATTCTTCTGACGAAGATGGCTCTTTATCCGGAGGCGATTTCTCAATATCGCTCGATGCTCGCGGAAAGGCCCAGTCATCCGGATGCCGCGCTTTATATGTTTCGAATCGCGCAGGCGCAGTTTTTCATGCTTAATTTCAACGATGCTCTGCAGACCTATTCGGAGTTGATCAAGGCCTACCCGAACAGCCCGTATGCCGAGAGGGCGATGTACGAAATCGGGATGACCTATTTCACTCGGGGCGAGCAACACCCGAATCAACCGCATAAATCTAAATTCACGAACAACGACTCGTATCAAGACGCGATCGATGCGTTCGAGCGATTCCTGAAAAAATACCCGGAAAGCAAGTGGGCTCCCCAGGCCAAGTTCGGGATCGCGTCCTGCCTTGAGGAAATGGACCAGCTCGACGCCGCATACAACGCATATGAGGCGCTGAAGTATACCTACCCCTCCCCTAACGTGATTACGATCAAGCTGGTTCGAATTCGTGAGCGGAAGGCCCAGCGGAGTCATTGATGGCGGAGAAGGAAGAAGACAAAAGGCCCGAGTGGGCAAAAAGCCTGGGCTTGTTTTCGGTGATCATCTCCGAGCTGGTCGGGTTTACGGGAGCCGGGGTCGCGGCGGGTTATTGGGCTCGAACCGCTCTCCATGCGCCGTGGTGGACAATGCTTGTCAGCTCCCTGATGGGCTTGGGGCTTGCCATGTACCGGATTTATGTGATTTCCAGTCGGGCAAATGCTTCGGATAAGACCCAATGACGGCCGCTTCAAAAGACTCTAAAGCTATTAAGCCGTCGGTTAAGTCGCTGGTTTCCTCGGAGTCCCTGTCCGGCTTTGGTCTTGCCGGCCTAATTTGGCTTCTTTTGAGCGCGGCGATTTGTTTTAAGCTCAGTCCGGATAAAGCAGAACTCAGAAGATCGCTGACTTGGCTTTGTATTCTGTTCGGTCTGAGCATACTCGACCTGTTCGCTCTTGCGCAGGCCTTGTCCGGTCTTTTTGACTTAATGCGCAACGAGAGTGAGAAACCGATTTTTTTGGTATTTCGCACTTCCTATTGGGCCAGTATTAAGCTAGTTTGCCTGATATTTTTAGGATTCTTGATGGCGCGTGGATCATCCTCGAGCGGAATTCCGACTCCAGGGCTTCTGACCGGGATTTCTACGCTAATGGTAGTACCGCTTTTGGGCGGAGTGTTTTGGCAATTGTTTGTAGGAACATCGAATGAATGAGCATGCTTTTAACTGGCTCGAGAAACTAGGCGTCGAACACGGGATGAACCACGTGTTCATGTTTGGCTTGGTCGGTATCATTTTGGTGGTAACGACCTGGATTGCTCGTTTGCAGTTGAACACCGCCATGAAGAGCGCCGGCGGCGGGTTGATTCCTGACGAGCGCCTGACTTTTAAAAACTTTTTCGAAATCATGGCCGAATCGCTTTACGGCCTGACCGAATCGGTGATCGGCCATCACGATGCGCCGCTCTATTTTCCGATCGTCGGAACTCTTTTTCTATTCATTTTTGCTTCCAACATCGTCGGCTTGATTCCAGGCTTTTTGCCTCCGACGGAAAACTTCAATACCACGCTCGCACTGGGCATGTTCGTCTTTGTTTATTACAATTACGTCGGCGTCCGCGCTCAAGGGTTCGTAAAGTATTTTAAACACTTCCTGGGCCCGGTCGTATGGCTTGCGCCGCTGATGCTGATTATCGAATTGGCGTCGCATCTTTTCCGCCCTCTCTCACTTGCACTGCGTTTGCGCGGAAATATTATGGGCGATCACGTCGTCCTTGGAGTTTTCAGTAGTTTGGTTCCTTACTTCCTCCCCGTGGTTTTCTACGGGATCGGGGTGTTTGTGGCCTTCATTCAGGCTTTCGTCTTTACTTTGATGACGATGGTCTATATCTCTCTGTCCACATCTGCGGAAGATCACTAAGAAAGGAAAGTAGTTAGATGAAATTCGCTAAAGCTTTGTTGATGATGTCGGTTTTCGGTTTGGCCCTTCTCTCGACGGCGGCATTCGCCCAAGAAGGAACGGCTGCGGCATCTGTTGATCAATATGCCTCGTTGGCAGCCGGTCTCGCGATCGCGATCGCGGCGTTCGGCGGCGCTCTCGGCCAAGGCAAAACGATGGTCGCTGCCCTCGAAGGCATCGCTCGTAACCCTGGCGCTCAGAACAAGATCTTCATCCCGATGATTATCGGTTTGGCTCTGATCGAATCCCTCGTTCTTTACGCCTTCGTTATCGCGTTCGTAAAGATCAAGATCTAAATTCTTATTTAGATTGAAGTTTAGAAACGGGAATTTCCGGTAACACGGGAGTTCCCGTTTCTATTTTAAAGATACGGCTTGAGATAAGCCCCGGTGTGACTGTCCGCCGCCTTGACGATTTCTTCAGGCGTTCCGGAGGCAACCAAAAGCCCGCCGCCAGTTCCGCCTTCGGGACCCATGTCGATCACGTGATCGGCCACTTTGATGATGTCGAGATTATGCTCGATGACAATGACGGTATTACCTTGATCGACGAGCGCCTGTAAGATGGCCAAAAGGTTTTTGATGTCCTCGAAGTGAAGCCCCGTCGACGGCTCGTCCAAAATGTAAACGGTCTTGCCGGTGCCGCGCTTTGAGAGCTCTTTGGAAAGCTTGATCCGCTGGGCTTCGCCCCCCGAAAGCGTCGTCGCGCTCTGTCCGAGTCGAAGGTAGCCCAGGCCCACATCGTTCAGGATTTTGAGCTTCATCTTGAGCGACGGGATCGCATCAAAAAAAGCGTAAGCCTCTTCGCCCGTCATCTCGAGAACGTCGGCGATGTTTTTTCCTTTATAGCGGATTTCAAGGGTTTCGCGATTATAGCGCCGCCCCTTGCAAACCTCGCAGCGGACAAAGACGTCGGGCAGAAAATGCATCTCGATCCGCGTCACCCCATCGCCTTCGCAAGCTTCGCATCGACCGCCCTTTACGTTGAATGAATAACGGCCTGGACCGTATCCGCGGACTTGGCTATCCGGAAGCTGGGCAAAAATATCGCGAATGAGGCTGAAAATGCCGGTATAAGTGGCGGGATTCGAGCGAGGCGTTTTTCCGATCGGGCTCTGATCGATATCGATCACCTTGTCAATGAGCTCGAGCCCTGAAATTTGCGCGCCCTGTAAATCGGCTCTTCCTTTGACCCGGTACAGATGCTCAACGAGCGACCGATAGAGCGTGTCGATCACAAGGGTGCTTTTTCCGCTTCCTGATACTCCGGTCACGCAGGTCAGTACGCCGAGAGGGAAATTCACGTTCACGTCTCGAAGATTGTTGAGCGCGGCGCCTTTGATTTTGATCATCCGGGAGCGGTCGATCGGCCGACGCTTTTTGGGTACTGAGATCTCCCGCTCGCCTCTCAGGTATTGCCCGGTGAGGCTCTCCTTCGAGTTTAAAATATCCTGAAGGGTGCCTTCGGCCACGATCTTCCCGCCGTTCGCACCGGCCGCGGGTCCGAGGTCAAGGATCCAGTCAGCGGCCTCGATGGTGTCGCGATCGTGTTCGACGACCAAGACGGTATTGCCGAGATCGCGCAAGCGTTTCAAGGTATCGATCAGCTTGGCGTTGTCCCGTTGGTGAAGGCCGATGCTGGGTTCATCCAGGACGTAAATCACGCCTACCAGGGAGCTTCCGATTTGGGTCGCCAACCGGATGCGTTGGGCCTCTCCCCCGGAGAGGGTCTGCGCCGGTCGCGACATGCTTAGATAGCCCACGCCGACTTCGCCCAAAAAGCGGGTTCGGTCCTTGATCTCGCGCATGATCCGATCGGCGATGAGCTTTTCCCGCTCGGTGAGCGAAAGGTTCGTGAAAAACGCGTTCAGGTCGAGCACGGATAGCCGGCAAATTTCGGCGATATTTCTTTCCGCGATCTTGAAGTGAAGGCTTTCTCTCCGAAGGCGGGCGCCGCCGCACTCGGGACAGGGCGCGTTTTCCGGCGTGACTTCCTGATGAGTAATCTGGATTCCGTCGTTCGTCTGGGTTTCTTCCTCTTCCGGTTCCTCGCTGTCTCGCAGGCGGGGGTCGGTGCCTAGGCCGTCACAGGTGGGACAAGCGCCCATGGGGCTGTTGAACGAGAAAGTGCGGGGCTCCGGCGCCGGATAACTGATTTGGCAATCCGAGCAGGCGAACTTTTCAGACATCAGGGTTTCGACCGTTTTCTCGGCTTGTTGCGTTTCGATGATGAGAAGCCCTTCGGCGAGCTTGAGCGCGAGCTCAACCGAGTCGCTGACCCGAGTGGCCAGGGTCGAGCGATCACCCTTGATCACAAGTCGGTCGACGTAGACGGCGATGTCGTGCTTTTTGTTTTTGTCGAGGGAGATCTCGCTTGAAAGATCGTGAACCGCTCCGTCGATTCGCACGCGTACGAAGCCGCGCTGGCGAAGCTGGGCGAGCTCTTTTTGATACTCCCCTTTTCGACCGCGCACGATGGGCGCGAGCAGCGAGAGCTTGATTCCTTCCTCGGATGAGAGAATAAGATCAGTGATCTGTTGAGGCGATTGTGAGCGAATCGGTTTTCCGCAATTGTAGCAAAACGGTTTGGCGATGCGGGAGTAAAGCAATCGCAGGTAATCGTAGATTTCGGTCACCGTGCCGACGGTGGACCTTGGGTTATAGCTCGTCGTGCGTTGTTCGATCGAGATGGTGGGGCTTAGCCCCGAGATGGCTTCAACGTCGGGCTTTCCGATTTGCTCCAAAAACTGCCGGGCATAAGCCGAAAGGCTTTCAACATAGCGACGCTGGCCTTCGGCATAGATCGTATCGAAAGCGAGGGAGCTTTTTCCGGAGCCGGACGGACCGGTCAGGACGGTAAGCTGATCGCGCGGAATAACCGTGCTGATGTTCTTAAGATTGTGGACGCGCGCCCCGCGCACGATGATCGCTTCGTCGTTCTCGTACGACGGAGGGACCGAAACTGCGCGGGCCTTCGTGGCGCCGCCCCCGCTCTTCTTCTTCGTACGCGTGCGCGGTTTGCTGGTTTCGGGGTCGGTCATGGGTCAAAACTCTGCTTCAATGGGCTCCGCCGGAGGCATCGATCCCGGGATGACCGATGGCGATGGCTGCTTCTTCAAGAGCGTTGACGACGGTGTCCCGAACTTTATTCATCAAGGGTTCGGTGGATGCCTCAAAGCGCAGAACGAGCGCCGGTTGGGTGTTCGAGGCGCGCACCAAGCCCCATCCATCACCGAAGTCGATTCGGACGCCGTCGATGTCGTTGATCTTTCCGCCCGAGGCGGACAGTCTTCGTTTGGTTTCCTCAACGAGCTTGAACTTGAGGCTTTCCTGGCAATCGACGCGGATTTCCGGGGTCGACACCGATTTGGGGAGATCGGCGAGCAACGATGAAATCGGCCCGGTCGCTTTTGAAGCGATCTCATAAACCCGAAGCGCTGCGTAGACGGCGTCGTCGAAGCCGAAATAACGATCCGCGAAGAATATATGGCCGGACATCTCACCGGCAAGGGCGGCGCCGGTTTCTTTCATTTTCGATTTTATCAAGGAGTGGCCGGTCTTCCACATGATCGGTTTGCCGCCTTTGGCGGCGATGTCGGCGTAGAGCCGGTGGCTCGACTTGACTTCGGAGATGATGGTGGCGCCTTTTTTCTCGAGCAAAATGTCTCGGGCGAAAAGCACCATGAGCTCGTCGCCGTAGATGATTCTGCCGGTTTCATCGACGAGCCCGATCCGGTCGGCGTCGCCGTCGAAAGCGATTCCGAAATCCGCCTTTTCGCGCTTGATCGCCGCGATGAGGTCTTTGAGGTTGGAGGGAACGGTCGGGTCTGGATGATGGTTCGGGAAGCGTCCGTCGAGCTCGCAGTACAAGGGAACGACGTCCGCCCCCAAGCGGCGGAAAAGTTCCGGCGCCACGGTGCTCGCGGTGCCGTTGCCGGCGTCGAGCACGATCTTTTTGCGTGTCATGCGGCGCGCGTTTTTAACGAGATAATCCTGATAGGGCGCAATGATCTCGTAATCGGAAACGGCACCCTTGTGCGCGGCGGATTCCGTTTTGCCCGCAACGACTTCTTCCATAAGCACCCGAAGCTCTTGAATCTGGTGGCCGTGAATGGTGTCTCGCCCCACGCAGATTTTAAAGCCGTTGTATTCTTTCGGGTTATGCGAGCCCGTCACCATGATTGCGCCGTCGAGATCGAGATGGAAGACGCTGAAATATGTGAGAGGCGTCGGGCAAACGCCGATGCGGATGACGTCGAGTCCGCCTTGAATCATTCCCTTGACCAGGGCTTCCGCATAGCCATCGCTCGAGAGACGGCAATCGCGGCCCACGGAAACGGTTAGGCTTTTACGGCCGGCGACGGGTTTGCGCCCTTGGATGAAATTCGCATAAGCAAGGCCCAGGCATTCGGCGAATTCGATGCTGAGTTCGGATCCGGCAAGTCCGCGGATGTCATATTCACGAAAAATGGAGGGATGAATTTTGGGTTTCATTTCGTTCTCTTTACGTTAGCGGTCTTTGCCGTTTGGGCGGTAATTCGGCAGGCCTCATCGAGCGCGGACTGAAGGCTCGAAGGATCCGCCTGATTCTTTCCCGCGATATCAAAAGCAACACCATGATCGACGGATGTTCGAACGATGGGTAAGCCTAAAGTTACATTGACCGTTCTCTGGAAATCAAGGAGCTTCACGGGAATCAACCCCTGGTCATGATACATGCAAACCACCGCATCAAACGGCGTTGTCCCGCTGATGTGATTGGCGAAAAGCGTGTCGGCGGGGAGCGGGCCGACGAGCGACCCGGCAACCTCGGCGCGAAGCGCCTTGAGCGCCGGTTCGATGACGGTCTGCTCTTCGTTGCCGAAAATCCCGTTTTCACCGGCATGAGGGTTAAGCGCCGCAACACCGATCCGCGGCGAACGGATACCCCACCAGCGCCGCAATGAGTCGGCGGTCTGAAGCACCGCCCGGCTCAATGCTTGCTCGGTGACCGCCGCGGGGACATCCTTCAGCGCGATATGGACGGTAACGAGCGTGATGCGAAGCCGCGAATTGGCTAGCATCATTGTAACTCCGCCGTCGGCTTGGGTAATGCCGCAAAGGTCGGCTAGAAAATCCGTGTGTCCTGAGTAGTGGAATCCGCCGGCTCGAAGGCGCTCTTTGCTGATGGGCCCCGTGACCAGAGCTGCGGCCTTGCCGGCCTGAATGAGCTCAACGGACTTCTTGATGGCCCAGCCACATTGATAGCCCTCGAGCAGAAGCCCTGGCGAGGGCGCTTGCTCGGGGGCCGGCAAGATTAAGATTTTCGACCGTGGCAGCTTTGCCAGGCGCGCCGGTTCAAGGTCTTCCTCTTGAATCGCGAGCACGCGCGATTTCATTTTTTTCAGAAACGGGGCAAGCGCTCCGACGCAAACGAAACGATGTCGGCGTGAAGCCGCGTACTTGGCTTTAAAAAGAGATTTCCAGGTGATCTCAGGCCCGATCCCCGCCGGATCTCCCGGCGTGACCAGGATAGTTTTTGTTTTCATCGCCCGCCTTAAGGAGACGATCCGGGAATACCAAGGATGTTCGGCTGTCCGGCAATATGAATGAACGAAGCTTGCCGTTGGCGCTGTAGCCAGAGCTGAATCTGATGCTGGTATTCGGTCGCGATCAGCTGTTGGCGGATTTCATCCTTAAGCTTGATCAGTCGCGCGCTTTCGCCGGTTTTCACGTCCACGAGCTTGACGATCATGAACCCGGACTTGCCGTTGCCGATGACGGGGCTGACTTGTCCTACCGAGAGCCGTTTCACCTCTTGGCGTACCAGTGGCGACATCTGATCTTCGGTCATGGAGCCCAGGTCACCGCCCGAGTTCGCCGAGGCATCGTCGCTGACCCGCTTCGCGACTTCATCGAAGGAATCGCCGGATTTGATTTCCGCCAAGGCCTTGGTCGCCACATCATGCGCGGCCCCGACGGTTTTGTAGCTTTTCGGGGAAACCAGGATGATCTGGATCGAGTAGCTGCGTTCGCCGCCCGCGTCCTGGGAGTAGTGATTGAGAAAATAGTTTTTGACGTCTTCGTCCGTGACGGTCGCTTTTGAACGGACGTCGCGGTCGATGAGGTTGCGCTTGCTGGCGCTCGAGCGAATCAGCTCGAAGTAGTCTTCGAAGCGAAAACCCTGGTCGTGAAGCGCGGCTTTAAGCGAGTTCCGATCGATGTGGTTGTTGGATTGGATGGAGTTAATTTCCTGCTCGACATCGGCTTCGGTCACGGGAAATTGCTGCGAGATGATTTTTTCATCGATCAAGAATTGAACGATCGCGTCGTTGCTCGCGCTGGCGCCCTCATTCGCGACGACGGTCCCCGTGAAAAGCGGATCGAGCTGCTGGCGCAGGCGCAGCGTTTTTCGGAACTGAGCTATGTCCGATTGCAAAACCAGCGCGCCGTTGACCGAAGCTTCAAGACGGTCGATGACGGCTGAGCTTGGCGAAGCCGCTTGTGGGCTTGGAACCGGGGCCTTTTCCGTTGCGGCAAATGAGGATGAAAAACCGAGTCCCCCTAGAAGCCCGAGAGAAGCAGCGGCAGCGGAAAAGTGGCGAAAACGAAAGAAATGCATGACTCGTTCATCGCATAGTTCATCGCGATTCGGCAAGAACTGGCCGGAGATTCAAAGTCCGTTGCGGCGCACCGCGCCATGCCTAGCCGCTATTTCAACAATTCGCTTTGGATCGAGACCCGGGCGCGGGCGCGGAGGCCGTCCATATACCGCACGAAAGCCTCGGTGCGGCGCTGCTCGACGAGGACTCTTTTGACCAGGCTGTGGTCGGTTTCATCCCATGGGCGAATCGCGGTCAATTTGATGATGTGATAGCCATAGGGCGAACGGATGATTCCGCTGACGCGCCCCGGGGTTTTAAGGGCCACTGCCGCGGCATAGTAAGTGGGGTCGGCGCGGTCTTTGGTCTGGTATCCCAGGTCGCCGCCGGATTGCGCGCTTGGATCTTGCGAGAAGCGCTGCGCGGCCTCGGCAAACGAGATTTTTCCCGGGCGAATCTGTTCATCATAAATTTTCTGGATGGTTGCGCGGGCCGCCTGCTCTTCCGCCGGCTTGGCTTTCGGCTTCACGGCCACGAAAATCTCGCTGGTGCGGATTTCCGGGTTCCTGTCGTAAAATTCGCGAGCCTCCTCATCCGAGATCGTGATGTTCTCGAAAGTCTTCGCGAGCTTTCTCTCGACCAGCGACTGGAAAAGCACGGTGTTGATCCGGTCCATCACGATCGGGTCGCGATCCAATCCTTCTTTTTTCGCTTCTTGCACGCCAAGGTCGCGCTTGATCATTTCGTCGAGCATCGCCTTTTTCGAAGGGGCGGCGCCGGCGGGAAAGAATTTCAGCGACTCTTGGTACTGTTTGTTGAATTCCTCGAGCGTGATGACTTGGTTGTTCACGCGAGCAAGCTCGGTCGCGTTTGCGGCGTGAGCAACGGCGAATACAGCAAGGCCCAAGGTCAGGACGGATTTTCTTGTCTTCATCGCTTAAGAGTAACTTAACGTTATGTGACCGACAAGCCCCTCAAGAGGGCTTCGAGGCCGAAGTAGAGGTCGCGCAAACTGCCCGTCGGAATTTGAGCGACGAACTTCGAGTCGGGCGTGAGCTGGTATTTCGAGGGCTGGCTCGCCACGAGCGCGATGGTGCGCGCGGGATCCAGCTTCCCTCCCCGGCCGATCACCATCGACACGCGTTCGGGGCCGACCGTCAAAATTTCGATACCTGCTCTCTTCAGCAGAAGCTTGACCCGGATCATCCACAGTAAATGATGGGCCTCGGCGGGCAGCGGGCCGAATCGATCCAACAGCTCTTCTTCCAATCGGTCGATTTCCGCCTCCTCTTTCGCCGCGGAGAAGCGGCGGTAGAGCGACAGGCGCTGATGAATGTCGGGAACGTAGTCTTCCCCGAGATAGGCCGCGAAAGGCGCTTTGATTTCCGGTTCGTGCGACGAAACGGCCGGCTCTTCTCCGGTCTTTTGCCGGTGGGACAGGTCGGTGATCGCCTCTTCGAGAAGCTCGGTATAAAGATCGAACCCGACCGCGGCGATGTGTCCCGATTGTTGGGCCCCGAGAAGATCGCCCCCGCCTCGTATGTCGAGGTCGTGTGAGGCCACGGAAAAGCCGCTGCCGAGCTCGACGAATTTTTGGATGACCTCAAGCCGTCGTTTGGCGTCGCCGGTGACGGCGCCCTCGGCGGGAATCAGAAGATAGGCGTAAGCGCGTTGCTGTCCGCGGCCCACGCGTCCCCGAATTTGGTAGAGCTGCGCGAGGCCCAGCGAATCCGCGCGATTGATAATGATGGTGTTGGCCGAGGGCACGTCGAGTCCCGACTCGATAATGGTCGTGCAGACCAACACGTTGGATTTTCCCTGGTAGAAATCGACCATCACCTTTTCGAGCTCTCCCTCGGACATCTGTCCGTGGCCGACGCTCACGCTGGCGCTCGGCACGAGCTCGTGGATGCGGTTCGCGAGCTCCTGAATGGTTTGAACGCGATTGTGCAAGACGAAAACCTGGCCGCCGCGCGAGAGTTCGAATTCTATGGCGCGCTTGATCAGCCCTTCGTCGAATTTCGCGACATGAGTGCGGATGGGCAGACGGTCGACGGGTGGAGTTTGAATCAGGCTGATGTCGCGAAGGCCCGCGAGCGCCAGGTGCAGCGTGCGGGGAATCGGCGTCGCGGTGAGCGTGAGAACATGCGTGTTGATTTTCAGGGTTTTCAGCCGCTCTTTGTGTTCGACGCCGAAACGATGTTCTTCGTCTACAATCACCAGTCCCAGGTCGTGGAATTTCACGTCCTTCGACAAAAGACGATGAGTGCCGATCACGATGTCGGCTTTTCCGGACGCGACGGAGGCGAGAACCCGTTTTTGCTCCTTCGCGCTTTTGAAGCGCGAAAGCGAGTCGATTTGGATCGGGTAGTCTTTCATGCGGTTTCGAAAGCTCTGGTCGTGCTGGAACGCGAGCACCGTGGTCGGGACAAGGACGGCGACCTGTTTGCCGTCGGACACGGCGCGGAAAGCCGCGCGCATGGCGACCTCGGTTTTTCCGTAACCCACATCGCCGCAAACGAGGCGGTCCATTACGCGGCCGGATTCCATGTCTTCCAGCGTTTTGTCGATGGCCTTGATCTGATCCGGCGTCTCTTCGAACGGGAATTTGGCCTCAAACTCCTGAAAGAGGGCGTCGCGTCCCGAAAAGCGGATTCCGGGACGGATTTTCCTCTCGGCATAAAGCTGAATCAGGTCGATCGCGAGCTTTTTGACCGCTTCGCGGACCTTTTCTTTGGTTTTAGCGAATTGCTGGCCGCCCAGTTTGTCGAGCGCGACGGATTCGCCCGCTCCGACATATTTTTGAATGACGTTGAGCCGGTAGACCGGCAGGTAGAGTTTGTCCTTGTTGGCGTACTCGAGCAGCAGGAAGTCCATCGGCGCGCCCGAGAGATCAAGACGGACCAGTCCCTGGTAGCGGCCGATGCCGTGGTCCACGTGCACGACGGCGTCCCCGACGCCGAGGTCGGAGAGGGCTTGAAGCCCGGACCAGTCCCGAGCGGCGGAGCCGCTTTCGGCATTCGATTGCCGGCGTTGCGTGCGTTTATGTTTGGCGCCGAGAACTTCGCTTTCGTTTAAAATGACGAGCCCTTCGGCTGGCCAGCGAAAACCCTCTGAAATCGAGCCGATTTTCAGAACGATAAGGCCTGGGGTCGGAGGAAGCGATGGCTCCGTGTGCGCGGTGAGGCCGTTTTCTTCGAAAAGAAACCGCATCCGTTCAAGCTGGCTTTGGGTAGAGGCCAGCGCGATGATGCGGAACCCTTGCTTCATCCAAAGTCTGAACTTCGGCTCGAGCTGCCCCAGGGAGTATCTGCTTCCCTGGGCGAGATCCTGGTTTCCCCGGACAAAAACGCGATGATGGGTTGAAACGGATTCTTCTTGGGCTTCTTGTGGTTCCGCCTCGGTCTCTTGGGTCGGGATGTCCTCGGCGGTCGTGAGCTGCACTCGATCTAAATAAAGCCGGCTCGCTGCGCGGATGGCGCCGTCCACCGCGGGAGTCCAAAGAAAAACCTGATCGACTTGCGGCGCGATCAGTCCCGCGGCCGGGGCTTCCGCGCAAAGTTTTTTCTGCTCGTCCAGGAATTGATCCCAACTCTGCTGGCCGCCCATTTCGTCGACCCATGCGATCCGCGCCGCTCCGCCTAAGTAGTCGAGAAGCGTTTCGGCCTTTTCATAGGCATAGCTGGCCCAGATATCGCTGTGTTCCGGATAGGCGGAGTGCTGTACCGATGAAAGCACCGGATCTCGAACCGAGCGGGAAACGCCCGTGTCATCGGCGCGTTCTTTGAGGCGCTCCCGGAGGCGCCCCGAAGTCTGAGCGTTCACCAGAACCTCCCGCGCAGGGGGAAGAAAGGCTTTTGATAAATCGGATTCGGGACCCGAGAGCGTGCGCTGGGAGGCGGGATCATATTCCCTAATTCGCTCGATGACCGTATCAAAGAGCTCGATTCGAAGCGGGCGCTCGCGGTCGGGGGGAAAAACATCAATGATATCGCCGCGAACCGCGAAGGTCCCCGGGTCTTCCGCGGGATCTACTCTGAGGTAACCCGCCTCGATCAATCGGGCTGCAAGAGCTTCTCGTGACCCAGCGTCCTCACCCGTGGCAAGCGGCACCGAAAAACGCAGGAACGCGGCGCGAGGAAGCGTTGCTTGGACGAGCGCGGGAAGCGTCGTGATCGTGATGGCCGGGGTCTTTCCTTGAGAAATGTCGCTCAGGACGCCAAGCCGCGCCAAACGGGTGCGAATCGAGGGTGCGACGGGTGAAAACGGAGACATTTCCCACGTAGGAAAATGGCAGATTTCGACTGGGCCTGCGTTTGTCTCCCGGATCACGGCACAAAGCGATTCGACATCGGATGCGAAATCAGCCGCCGAGTCGTCATCTTGAACAATGAAAATCCAAGGGGTTCCCCCCGAAGTCCGATCCTGTATGGCTAGGCGCGCCGCGATCAGCGCCTGGGCAGAGCCATTGGCCCCGTGGACGCGGACCGGCGCCGAAAGTTCTTTTAACGACCGGCAAATGATGTCGATTCCGCTGCTCGAGCGCCGAGTAGCCACAGACCCTAAGGTGACATAGTTTTCGAACTACGTCACTCGCAACTGCTTGCCTTGACACGCCATTTTTAGTTCAGTAACCTTTCGACACAAGGCGGAACAAGCTAAGAATGCCGAGCGGTTGGGCCATTTATTACATCGTATTTTTATCCGCCTTAATCGCGTTGGGAATCCCCGCGACTCTGGCGTTGATTTCAAGCCTCGTTTCATCGAAACGGGGGCCGGCCTCGCCGCCAGCGCCTCCTTCACGCGACAAACTTGGTCAACGAATTAATGCCCGCTTCTTTTTGGGGATGAATGCGACACTGACGCTGACGGCGTTGGTTTTGATTTTGATTCCCTGCGCAGGCGTGATGCGAAACGCGAACGGTGATCGAGCCGTGGCTCTGCGCGCTCTTTTGGCGATTGTCTCGATATCGGGGCTTGCGGGCCTGGGGCTTCTTTACTCGTCTCGCAAAGGAGATTTGCGCTGGATTCATTCGTTCCAGCGTCCCGAAGACGATTCGGCCGAAGGGTCGGCCGGAGGATTGGAATGAGCGGTTCGTTTGGTTTTTCGACACTTCAGAAGGCGTTGAGCTGGGCGCGCTCGAAATCCCTTTGGCAGATTTCGACCGGGGCCGGTTGTTGCGCGGACGAGGTCTTGAACGCCATCGGCGCGCGCTACGATCTCGAGCGCTTCGGCTCCGTGGCACAGGTCGATGCAAGACAATCGGATTTGCTCATCGTGAATGGCGCTATTTCCCTCAAGGCGGCGCCCTATCTTCGCGCTCTCTATAATGAGATGCTTGAACCCAAGTACGTGCTTGCGATCGGGTCTTGCGCCAACGGCGGTGGACTTTTCGGCCCCAAATACAGTTATGCAACGACCGCTGGAGCCAACGAGGTTGTTCCGGTGGACGTCTATGTTCCGGGCTGCCCTCCGCGGCCGGAAGCGATTATGAACGGCCTCATTTATCTTCAGGAAAAGATTCGTCGTGGACGCGAACACAATTCTAACGAAGCTTAATCGAGCTGTTCCAGGAGTGATTTTTGACCGGGGCCGCATTGCGGGCCCGGAGCCCGTGCCTTTCGGCTGGGTGGACGGAAAATCCTTGCGGAGGCTCGTCGAGGCGCTGCGCGCGGATCAGGAGATCTCGGCGGACCACCTGGAGAATATTTCGGTGGCCCAAGTGGGGGACGCGCTGATGGTCACTTATTTTTTCCGCGCGGCGCACGGATGCTTCGCTTTGCGCGCGACCGCGGTTCCGGCGGAACCGAACGCCTGGGTGTCCTTTCCGACCGTGCGCGACCTTTGGCCGATGGCGGCGCCGATGGAAAATTATTCCTGCGAGCTTTTCGGCATTCGATTTGTCGGAGCGGACGGGGTCGAGCTCGAGATCGAGGCGAGTCTGGTGCTTAAAGCGAAAGACTCGGAAGCCGGCTCCAGGGGCTTTCCGCTGAGGAAAAACTTCGTCGTGGGTGGGTCGAGTTCATGAGCATGGCAAAAGAAAGCCGAAATTCCGAAGAGCTCATGTTGGCGGATCTCAGTCACTGGGAAATCGGTCCTTATCACGGAGCATTGCCTGGACAGATGTGTTTGCGGCTGACTCTCGATGGCGAGGTCGTCGTTTCGGGCAAGGTCGAGACCGGTTTTTTGCATCGTGGACTGGAGAAGGCGATCGAGATTCATCCTTGGCGTGCGGCCATCACTTACGCGGATCATCTTGATCCGGAGGCGGCGGTTTTTGGCGAGCTCGCGCTTTGTCTCGCGGTCGAGCAGATCGCGGGATATCAGATTCCCGCCCGCGCGGTGGCGATTCGCGCGATCCTATCGGAACTTTCGCGAGTCAGCGCTCATATGCTTCACATGGTGAAAGTCGCGAACTCCGTCGGCGCGGAAACGATGATTCATTACGTGCTTCGCGACCGGGAGCGGGTCCTCGATCTTTTCGAGCTTTTGACGGGCGCGAGGTTCTCGTTGAGCTTTCTTCGGTTCGGCGGGGTCAGAAACGACGTTACCGAAGGGTTTATCGAGCGAGTGCTGGAGGCCTGCGTGCTGATCCGCGCGCGGATCAAGGAGTACAACGATCTCTTCACCTTTAACCGCACGTTCTTGAAGCGGACCTCCAAAGTCGGCGTGATCACGCCGGAACTCGCGAAAAAAACAGGCCTTACCGGCCCGAACGCGCGTGCCTCGGGTTTGCCGATGGATGTTCGGCGCGCTTTTCCTTATCTCAACTATCCGAGCCAGGACTTTGATGTTCCGGTCGGGCGTGGCGAGGGCGGCGCGGTGGGCGACGCGCATGACCGTTTTTTGGTTCGGCTTCGTGAAATCGGCGAAAGTCTCGGGATTTTGAGGCATCTGGCGGAATCCATGCCCGCCGGCGATTTTCTGTGTCCCGGGGTGGAGCTCGACGCGGCGACGCCGGAGACGGTAGCGCTGCAAATTCCGCCGGGCGAAGCTTATGCGCGGATTGAAAGTTCACGGGGCTTGCTCAGCTGCCACGTCATCTCGGATGGGGGTGAGCGCCCGGCGCGCGTGCAGTTCGGCGTGCCCTCGGTCGCGGCCTTGGCGGCGCTTCCGGAGGTACTGAAAGGAATTTGGATCGAAGATCTGCCCGTCGTGTTGTCGAGCTTGGATATCAGTTTGGCGGAGGCCGACCGATGAGCGCGGAGTCTTTGGGTTTTTCTCCGGGAACGCCGGAGTGGATCGTCTCTATTGTCGGGCTTCTCGGGGTATACGCGGTCGTGATTTTCCCAAGCGTCGCTTTGATGTCGTGGCTTGAGCGCAAGCTGATCGCCGATTTTCAGGCTCGCGTAGGGCCCAATCGCGCGGGACCCGCGGGATTTTTCCAGCCGATCGCCGATCTTCTCAAGCTGCTCCAAAAAGACACGCGTTATCACTGGAGTTGGCGCGAGGGGCTGTGGCTTGCCGTCCACACGATGGCGCTTTACTCCACGGTCGCGGTGATTCCTCTCGGCTCCTCGCTGATTTTCGTGAACACGGATATGAGCGCCTTTTTGCCCTTTTGGGCCGCGCTGGTGCTTGCGCTCGGAACGATGCTTCTCGGTTTCAGCCAAAAGTCGGTGAATGGCTGGTTTGGCGGCGTTCGGGTCGGGGTGCAGGCGCTTGCGGGCGCGTTGCCGGCGTTGGTTTGCATGCTTTGCGCCGGGGTGCGCGCGGGAAGTTTTCGCTGGACCGATCTTGCGTCGTCGCAAGGCGGTCTGCCACTGGGCTGGACGGCCTTTTCGAATCCGTTTCAGTTCGTCGCGTTTGTTGTTTTCGTGGCAAGCGGGCTGGTTCTTTTGAGCATCGCCCCGACATCGGGCGGGCTCTCGCGAATCGATTTGCATGGCGGCGTTTCCGCCGAGCTTTCGGGGCGGCGCCTGAGCTTGTTCCGGTTGGGCCGGTTCTATGTCTTTTTCCTGTGGTCGGTGATCGCGGTCGTGATTTTCCTCGGCGCTTGGATTTTGCCGGGTAATCTGGCGGAAATCATTTCACAGCAAATCGGCCCGTTCTCTCTCGCGGTGATTGAGCTCGTCTGCGTTCTGGTCAAAGCCTATGCTTTGATGATGGGAGTTGTTTGGTTGTCGCGGGTCGTGCCCCATGGACGCGTGGACCAGATCACGAATTTCGCCTGGAGAGTCTTGAGCCCGTTTTCGCTGGCGGCGCTCATGGGCGCGGCGATCTGGGCGGGATGGAGGGCGCTTTTGTGAGTGACTTGAACGATAAGCCCGGCACTTCGATTTTCTCGACGACGAAAAACTACCTGGTTGATATCCTCAGCGGCTTTCACTCGGCCTGCGGCTCGTTCATGACGGCGCTTCCCTATCTCTTCGGCAAGGGGGATTTGCGGAAAGAAGTCACCGAGCAGTACCCCGATCCGATTTCGTCAAAAACCGCGGACGATCTTCCGCCCCGCAGCCGGGGACTTCTGTTTAATGACATTGACCGGTGCACGGGCTGCAAGTCCTGCCAGAAAATCTGTCCCACGGATTGCATACAGATCGAGGTCGATCAGCGACCGGATTCGGCCAAGGTTTGGGTTTCGGTTTTCGATATCGATTTTTCCAACTGCGTTTTTTGCGGGCTTTGCGTCGAGGTATGCCAGCCGCAGTCCATCACGCATACGCGAAATTACGAGCGCGCCGCCTACGGCCCCAAGGAGCTGGTCGCGAGCTTCGGCCGCGGAAAAATCACGCCCGAGCAAAAGGCGAAGTGGGCGGCACAGCGGGAACGCAACGGGGAAGAAGGGATCATGAGCCCATGATTATTTCGGCGTTTGTGTTGATCATCCTTGGTGCGGCGGTCGTGGCCGTCCTGGCCCAGAACATGCGCACCTCGGCCCTCGCCCTGTGGGTGGCGAGTTTGGGTGTCGGAACGATTTATCTAACGGTAGGCGCTGAAACCTTGGCCGTCATTCAATGGATCGTCTCGACGCTGGTGGCGATTTCGTTCACCTTTTTCGCCGCGATGTTTGACGGAAAAGAAAGTTTTTCGCTCGGCCAGGGCGCCGGTCGCGGACGCCGGATCTCGATGCTGGCTCTCGCCGCGGTCGTGGGGTTGTGTTTCGTGGCGCTGGTCTATTTCGGCTGGGCCTCTACGCCGACGGGCCCTATGGAGGCTCCGCTGAAGAACAACGACCTTTTGGCGCTTGGCCAGCTGATGACCGAAAAGCACTTGCTTTCGCTCGAAACGCTCGGAGTCACGCTTTTTGTGGTTTTGGTCGGCGGTGGCGTGATCGCCCGTCCCGAAGCGGCCGACGAAGACGAAAAGGAGACCGACCCGTGTTGATTGTATTGGCGGCTATGTTGGGCGGGCTCGGTCTTTTTAGCGTGATCTCACGGCGCACCCTTCTCGGAATTTTTGCGGGGATCCAATTGATGCTCATCGGAGCCTCGATGACCTTCGTGCTGGCCGGCGTCGCTTCAGGAGCGCCCCTTCATGGCCACATCGTCGGTTTGTTCATCATCTTGGGCGGAGTCGCTCAGCTGGTCGGGGGCTACGCGCTTTCGACTCGCTTGTTTTATCTGAGGCGTCAGATAGGCATTCAGGAGTTGAGGTCTCTTAAGCGATGATCGAGCCACAAAGCATCCCGCTGATTCTCGTAGCATGCACCTTGCTCCTCGCGATGTCGGCCGTGATCACCATTGTTTGGGGCCGCCTCTTGTCCAAGGCTCCGGAATGGCTTGTTGCGGCGGGGTTGGTTTTTCCGGCGGGAGCGCTGATTTTCGCGGCCCATGCCTTGGCTGAAGACGAATGGAAGGCCAAGGTTTGGCTTCGAGGTTGGGTTTGGCCGACGGACGCCGAGGGCGCGCTGACCGTCGGTATTCTCCAGGACCGGCTCGGCTTACTCATGGCTTTTTTGGCGGTTTTGCTCGGCGCCGTGGTTTTGGCCAACCGAAAACTGATCCAGTCCAGCCCCCGTCGCGAGAGGGCGGCCGGCGCGGTTGGTTTGGGCGTCGCGGGAGTCGTGCTTTCTTGGATTTCGGCGACTCCCTGGCTTGGGTTCATTGGTCTGGCGCTTGCCATCGCCGGCGGCTTGATCGCGCAGCTTTGCTTCTGGGACGATGACGAACGAGCCTCAAGCACCGCCCGCTTCGCTTGGGAGCGGTTCGGAGGGCTCGCTCTCGCGATTTTCGGGGCCTGCGGAATCGCCGGTTCGCGCGCCGCACTGGTTTGGAGCACGGGTGAGGCAGGTCATGCGAACCCCGCGGTCGGGGCTTTGGCCGCGGATATCCTTGGCGCGGTATTTTTTGTTGGCGGGCTTGTCGCGCAGTTCGGAATTTTTCCTTTGACGGGTTGGAGCATTCGCTCATCGTTTTCTCTCTCCGCGGCCGCAAATCCGAGCTTAATCTGGTTTCGAATCGTGCTCGCTCAGGTTTTTCCCGCGTGGGCGGCATTCGCGGCGCTGATGAGGCTGTTTCCTGTTCTAGAGGGAACTGAGCTGATGACCGCCACCGCGCTTTTCATGGTCATCGCGGCGGGCCTCAGTCTTTTGTCGGGCCTGTTGCAGAAGGAATTCAAAAACGCACTCAGCGTTTGGACGGCGGCGGGCTTTTCTCTCGCGAGCGCGGCGCTTTTTCTTGCTGGTCCGCGCGCCGGTTTTTCGCTTTTCCTTGGAATGAGTTTGGGGATTGTCAGCTTCTCCGGCATCGGCGCGACCTTGTCGAGCGCGGATGCCGGCTCGGATGCGCCGCTGGCCCCTTGGTTGCGGGCGGCCGCGTTGCTTGGCATTGCGGTGGCGACATCCGCGCCGGGCTTTATATCCGCCGGAGGCGGATTACTTTGGCTGGAGGCCCTGATCGCCTCCCAGCCGGCCGTCGCCGTCGCGGCGGCGATCTGCTTGGGCTTATTCTCGGCTCTGGGGTGGAAATTGTTTTTCAGTGTGCGAAAAGGCCGCTTTTCCCAAGAAGCATCGGTGATGTCGGTGGTCCTTTCGATCCTCGTTTTGTTTCCCGCTCTTGGGGTTTTGGCAACGGGCTCGATCTCCGGCGGGACTTTGCCTCGTACGCCGAGCCCGGTGGACGAGGTTTTGCCATCTTTGATGAGCACGCTTTTCGAGGCAGGGCCGCATATCGCGGAAGAAGCGAATTTCGCGACCGCCTCCGGATTGCTTTGGGGCGCATTCGTGATCGGTATCGCGGCCGCGTACTGGATTTATCGTTTGCCGAAGCGCGAGCCGAAGAACGGCTTTTACGACCGGTTGTCCGCCTTTGTCGCGAGCGGCTACCGGGTCGACGACGGGTTCGCTTTCGTGCTGGCCGGCGTCGATTGGGTGGGGTCTCATTTCACGGCTTGGGTTGATGGGACTCTTTGGAGCCGATGGATTCCGCTGGTTTTGGCGACGCCATTTCGCAGGGCGGGCGTTCTGGCTTCGCGCGCGGATCGCCTGATCGCCGACGGCACCCGTGAGGCCGTTTCGCGAGTGACGGAAACGCCAGCGCGGGTTCTGCAGTGGGTGCAGAACGGCGATGTGCAGTGGTACTTGATTTTTGCCTTGGGATCGGGGTTTGCGATTCTGGTTTATTTCTTGAGGGCTTGAGCGTGGAAAATCACCTCATTAGTTTAATGTTGGTTGCTCCGTTTGTGGGAGCGGTTCTTCAGGCCTTGCTTCCGGCCGGCACGGGCGCGCGAACGTTCGGGCGGTCGACGGCGCGGCTTGTGGCGTTAGGCGCGAGTTTGATTTCGAGTCTCGCGGGCGCGGCCTTGGTATTTTCGATGCAAACGCATACGGCCGATCTGCAGATGATCGAAAGCCATCCTTGGATCGGGGCTTACTCGATCCAATACGCGATGGGCATGGATGGCCTGAATGCCCCCTTGGTTCTTTTGCTTTCCATCTTGTTTCCGATTCTGATCGCCGCGGAATGGGATCGTCCGCGCGGTGAGCGGGGGGTCCACGGCCTTTTCCTTATTTTGCAGGCGGCTCTGGTCGGTGCGGTCTGCGCGCAGGATATTTTCCTGCAGTTCTTTTTCTGGACTCTGAGCGCTCTGCCTTTCTATTTTCTCGTCGGCGTCTGGGGCGGAAAGCGCAGGGAGTCGGCGGCCTTTCGTTTGGTCGTGACGTCGGCGATCGGAAACGCGCTTTTACTCGCGGCCTTGATCTTGATCTACCACTCGATCGAGCCGCATAGCTTTTTGATCCAGGATCTGGCGGGCGGAAAGCTTGTCGGAAAGACCTTTGATTTTCTCGGGTACACGCTTTCGGTCCCTTCCGTCGCGTTTATCCTGATCGGCGCAGGTCTCGCGCTGCGGATCCCGATCTGGCCGGTTCACGGCTGGTTTACGCTGGTCAGCGAAGAAGCTCCCATGACGGTGGTCGTGGCGCTTTCGGCGATCACCGTTCCGGTGGGCGCCTATATTTTCCAACGCTTGGGCTATTCGCTTTTTCCCGCGACCTTTTTACATTTCGCCCCGGCGATCGTCGTGGTGGGTGCGGTCAATCTGGTGATCGGGACGATCTGCGCGATCGCGCAGCGTGATTTGCGCACGCTCCTCGCGTATATCTGCCTGGTTCAACTCGGCTTGGTTTTGGTCGGCATGGGCTCGCTCAGCTCTCCCGGAACGGTCGGGGCGATTTATCTTCAGCTCGTCATGGGCCTTGGTATCGCGGGCTTCGGGATTTTCGCTAACTCCATTCTTCAGAGAACCGGAATGTCCTGGTTCTTCGACGAAGAGGGCAAGCGGACGCTTGGCGGCGTCGCGCTTCAGGCTCCCGCGCTCGCCACGGTCGCCGCGTTGGCGGTGGCTTCGTTGCTGGGCGTTCCGGGTTTCGGCGGATTCGTCGGGAGCACGCTGGTCGTGATCGGAAGCTATTCGGTCAGCCCCGGAATGGTCGTTTTGGCCTGTGTGGCGACGTTATTGAGCGGGTATTACTTGTTCACCATGTATCGCAACGTTTTCTTAGGCGAAGCCAGTTCGGAGCTTTCGAGCGCGAAGTTTCAGGATTTGACGTTCGGCGAGCGGGCTTATCTGCTTCCATTGGTGGGATGCCTGCTGTTTTTCGGGCTTTACCCCAAACCGCTGATCGAGCTCGTGCGGCCCACTGTTCTGACTCTTTTGTCCACGATCAAATAAACCCGAAGCGAGGTTAAGGCAGCGATGAGAGAGTTTGTTTTGATTTTACCGGAAGTGATTCTCGCGGTGACGCTTGCCTTCGTCGTGGTCGCCGAATTGACTTACCACGGGGAACAGCTTCGCTTTGTCACGGTTTCGACGCTTCTCGGCTTGGTCGCGGCATTTGTCCAGACCTTTACGACCTATCGTCATGTGCCGGTCGCTGTTTTTAGCGGCGCGGTATCCATCGACGGCGTGTCGCTCTTCTTCAAGTTGCTTTCTATAGCGCTCGCGGGATTGTCGATCGTGGCCGCCTCGCATTCCGAGGAGATACCGCCGGGCCGACGCACGGAATTCTCGGCGTTGGTGCTGGCGGCGACGCTGGCGATGTGCCTTGCCGCATCGGCGTCGGACATGCTGTTGATATTCCTTTCGCTCCAGCTTTTGAATATCGTTGTCTTTTTTATCGCGGGCTACGGAAAGCGATCGCTCTTTTCGATCGAAGCCGGGGTGAAGTATCTGATTTTCAGCGGCGTGGCCGGCGTTCTTTTGCTCTACGGCCTGGCGGTCCTTTTTTCGATCACGCACAGCCTGAATATTTACGAGGCTCATCGGGCGTTCATGGTCGCATCGGTGCCTCGTACGCAGGTTTTAATCATTTTCATGCTGATTTTCCTTTCGCTGGGATCTCAGGTGGCCGGTTTTCCGATGTATCTTTGGGCGCCGGATGTTTTGGAGGGGGCTCCTACGCCGGCGTCCGGTTTTATCGTCGTGGCGACGAGGATGACCGGGTTCGCGATCGCGATTCGGTTTTTGATTGGGGTCTTCGCCCAATCCTCGCTGACAAACGGAAACTGGGAAATCGTTGGAGATTTCAATTGGCCGACGATCGTGGCGGTCGTTTCTGGGATTACGATGCTGGTGGGATCTTTTCTTGCGTTGCGACAGAACCGCGCGAAGCGAATGGTGGGATGCCTGGCGATTACTCAAAGCGGATTTCTCTTGCTTGGGATTCTCGTCCTCGACCAAGTGGGTGTTGCCGCTTTGCTTTATAATTTAGTGATCGAGCTGTTCGCCTTTGTTGGGATCTTTTACATCCTTTCTTATTTCTATGAGCAGCTTCACTCGGATAATTTGAACGATCTTCGAGGGATGCTGAACCAGTCCGTACCCGAGTGCATTTGTTTGGTTCTTTTTCTGCTTTGTCTGGTCGGAATGCCGCCGGCTCCCGGGTTTATCGGAAAGTTCACCCTGATCGGAGCCATTGTGCGCCATCAGTGGTGGGGGCTTGCGACGCTCGCGATCCTGTCTTCGGCGCTATCAACGGTCGCGATTGCGCGGCTTGCCTTTCATTTGATCGGGGATGCGACGCTTCTTAAAAAATTCCAATCGGAGAGTCGCTCGTTTGAGCGAAAGGCGTTCTTGGTTGTGCTCTTGGTTCCCATGCTGCTCGCGGGTCTTTTCGCGAACAGCGTTCTTAATTGGGCGGGAAAGTCCTTGAGCTATATTTTGTGGTAGCACCCACTCCAGCGTAACGATATACCTAGGCAAAATGGACTACATACCGGTTTTCATCCTGTTGCTAGTCGCTGCCGTGCTCGGCTGCGTCATTATGTTCGCTTCGTGGCTTCTCGGGCCCAAAATCCCGGGTCGCCGTAAAAACATGCCCTTTGAGTGCGGGGTTCCTCCGCTTGGCAGTTCGCGCCACCGGTTTTCCGTAAGATTTTATCTCGTGGCGATTCTTTTTTTGCTCTTTGACGTTGAGGCGGTGTTCTTTTTCCCGTTCGCCGTCGTGTTTAAGCGATACATACAAGTCAATCATTTCATCTTGTTGGAAATGGGCCTCTTTGTGGCGATTCTTCTCGTGGGTTATTGGTACGTGCTCCGTAAGGGCGCACTCGAGTGGGAATAGATTGGGAGTAAAATGTCTAAAGACGGATCTGCGAGTTTTTTAACGACGCGATTGGACGCCCTCATTAACTGGGGACGTAAGAACTCATTGTGGCCGCTTCCCTATGGCACCAGCTGCTGCGGGATTGAGATGATGGCCACCTTGGCGGCGGATTACGATATGGCCCGCTTCGGCGCGGAGGCGATTCGATTCTCCCCTCGTCAGGCTGACATGTTGATCGTCGCCGGCATCATCAATCTCAAGATGGCTCCGATTCTAAAAACCGTTTACGACCAAATGGCCGAACCCAAATGGGTGGTTTCCATGGGCGCGTGCGCTTCGTCGGGCGGAATTTTCAACGTTTACAGCGTTCTTCAGGGCATCGACACGATGATTCCGGTCGATGTGTACGTGCCAGGCTGCCCGCCGGCGCCGGAAGGCTTGATGCATGCGGTGATGCGTCTCCAGGAAATGGTTCAGAAGGGCGAAACCCACTCGCAACGCCGAATCGCGCTTCGCGGCGAAGCCAAAAAGGCCATTGAGACCAGCTTGGGTGCCCGCGCGGCTCAGGCCCCGAAGGAGCTGCAACAATGACTTTCACATTGAGAGCTCCGGCCGATATTCGCACTCAAATCTCAACGCATGGCGCGGACTGGCTGACGAAATACGGCGACTTGTGGAAAACGCAGGCGGCCCGGCTGAAAGAGCGGTTCGGCGAGAAGATCGAGGAAGTTCGCTTTCCGGTCGACTATCCGACGGATGTTCCGGTCGTCTATGTCCAAAAGGACGCCATTGTCGAAGTGCTGCGTTTTGCCCGAAGCGAATCGGGCTTTGAGTACGGATTCCTGGCCGACATCACGGCGACGGATGAGTTGAACGAGCAAAGCGATTGGCGCTTCGAGGTTGTTTACAACCTTCTGTCGCCGACGAGCTTTGCGCGAATTCGTTTTAAAGTCCGCGTCCCCGAGAATGTCGAAGTTCCGACCGCGATCGACGTCTGGCCTGGCGCGAACTGGGCTGAGCGCGAGGTCTGGGACATGTTCGGGGTTCGCTTTGCCGGCCATCCGAATTTGCGGCGTATTTTGATGGATGAGCGCTGGGAGGGGCATCCGTTGCGCAAGGACTACCCTCTTCGGGGCTATCAAGTTTTCACGGAACCGACGGAAATTCACCCGGAAGCGATGGAGTAGGATTCTATGGAAAACGTCGAAAAAAATTACCCAAGCGGCATTTCTATCGAGCGTCCGGCGCCCGGGTTCCGCGACTCGCATGATCCGGATGATTTGTGGGATGATTCCCGCGTCTACATCAACATCGGTCCGACGCATCCGGCGATGCACGGGGCCTTGCGGATGGCGGCCAAGCTGAACGGCGAAACCATCGAAGGGTCTTACTGCGAGTTCGGCTACACCCACCGCGCGAAAGAAAAGCTCGGCGAGAACCGCACGTATCACAACTTCATCGTCTATACCGACCGGCTGAACTACTGCTCGGCCCTGATGAACAACGTCGGGTACGCGCTCGCGGTCGAAAAGCTCATGGGTATTGATGTTCCCGAGCGCTGCGTCTGGCTGCGCATGATTTGCTGCGAGCTTGCGCGCGTCACTGACCATTTGATTTGCGTCGGCATCAATGCCGTCGACTTGGGCGCGTTTTCGTTCTTTCTTTACGGCTTCCATCAACGCGAAGAGGCTTACACCTTGATCGAAAAGCTTTGCGGCGCGCGCCTCACGACCTCGTACAGCCGCATCGGCGGCATGATGCAGGACGCGCCGGACGGTTTTGAAAAAGAGCTCAAGGCTTGGGTGAACCGCACGCGCAAAGTCATTGATGAAATGGACGAGCTCCTCACCACCAATAAGATTTGGCGCAACCGGACGGTCGGCGTCTCGACCTTCGACAAAAACATGTGCTTGCAGTACAGCTTCACGGGACCGAACGCTCGCGCGGCCGGGCTCGACATCGACCTGCGCCGCGATCAGCCGTACTTGTTCTACAAGAACGTCGAGTTTGACGTGCCGGTGGCCCGCAACGGCGATGTTTACGACCGCTACCTGGTTCGAATCGCCGAGATTCGCCAGTCGCTCAATATTCTTGCCCAGTGCGCGGACAAAATGAAAAAGGGCCCGATCTGGAGCGAAGACAAGCGCGTGAGAATCCCGGATAAAGACGTCGTATACAACACGATGGAAGGGATGATTTACCACTTCAAGTTTTTCATGGAAGGTTTTGCCGTACCGGCGGGAGAGGCTTATACGGCCATCGAGGCGACGAACGGCGAAATGGGTTTCTACATCGTCAGCAAGGGTACCCCGAACTCGCATCGCATGCGTATCCGCGGACCGTCGGTTTGGCACTATCAGGGCCTGACACCGATGGTTAAAGGCGAAAAAATCGCGGATCTGGTGGCGGCCCTCGGAAGCATCAACATCATCGCCGGGGAATTGGATCGCTAATGGCTAAAAAAATCCTTTCGCAGAAGTTTTATGACGAAATGAGCAAGCTCGAGCCACGCTACCCCACCAAGGTCGCGTTGCTTTTGCCGGCGTTGCATGCCGCGCAGGATGAAACGGGCTGGTTGCCGCCGGAAGTGCTGGAGGAAGTGGCCGAGTATATCGGCATTCATCCGGCGCAGGTGCGCGAGGTGGCGAGCTTCTACACGATGTACAACTTGAAGCCGGTCGGGAAATACCACCTCAAGGTCTGCACGAACGTCGCGTGCAGCTTGCGCGGCGCCGAAGGCCTGGTCGCGCATTGCGAGAAAAAGCTCGACATCAAATGCGGCGAAACGACCAAGGACCGCAAATTCACTTTGCATGAAGAAGAGTGCCTGGGCGCTTGTGGTACGGCGCCGGCGATGATGCTCAATAACGATTACCATGAGAACCTGGACGTCCAAGCCCTTGATCGGCTCTTGGACAGTCTTGCCAAGTAATGGGGGCGAATTCCGTGAGCTCGAGCGAACCCGAAACCCTTTATATTCAGCACTTCAACGAAGAATCCCGTCCGCTGGCCTTCTATCTGCAAAAGATGGGGGGCTATGCCGCGGCCAAGAAGGCGTTCGCGATGACGCCCGATTCGATCATCGAGGAAGTCAAAAAAGCGAACCTCCGCGGCCGCGGAGGCGCGGGCTTCCCTACCGGAATGAAGTGGAGCTTCATCCCTAAGCAATCGCCGAAACCGAAGTACCTGGTTTGCAACGCCGACGAGTCGGAGCCGGGCACGTTCAAAGACCGCGATATCATGCGCTACACGCCGCATGTTCTGATCGAAGGGATGATCATCGGCGCGTACGCTTTCGGCGCGAATAACGGCTACATCTACATTCGCGGCGAGTATGTCCGCGAAGCGAAGCTTCTCAACGAAGCGATCGATGAGGCTTACAAGGCGGGTTATCTCGGTAAGAACATTCTCGGCTCGGGTTTCAATTTCGACCTGACCGTTCATCGCGGCGCGGGGGCCTACATCTGCGGCGAAGAAACCGGCTTACTGAACTCTCTCGAGGGCAAGCGCGGGGAGCCTCGCGTGAAGCCGCCGTTTCCGGCGATCTCGGGCGCTTTCGGCGGCCCGACGGCGGTGAACAACGTCGAGACGCTCGCGGCGGTTCCGCACATCATCAATCGCGGCGGGGAATGGTTCTCGAAGCTCGGTAAGATCGAAAAATCCGGCGGTACGCGCCTTTTCTGCGTATCCGGCCACGTCAAAAAGCCGGGTCTCTACGAGTTCAATGCCGGTTCGGTTACCTTGCGCGAGCTGATCTATGACCACTGCCACGGCATTTTGGGAGACAAGAAGCTGAAGGCCGTGATTCCCGGCGGCTCGTCCGCGCCGGTGCTGACCGCGGACGAAATCGATGTCGTGCTCGATATCGAGCCGCTGATGAAAATCGGCAGCATGCTCGGTTCCTGCGGCATCATGGTCGTGAGCGAAGACACTTGCGTGGTGCAGCTCCTCGCCCGCATCACGAAGTTCTACGCGCACGAATCCTGCGGGCAGTGCACGCCTTGCCGCGAAGGCTGTAAGTGGATGGAAGACGTGATCGAGCGAATCGAGCACGGCCATGGACGCGAACAGGATCTCGCGCTCTTGCTCGATATCGCGGACAACATCAACGGCAAAACTCTTTGCGCCCTGGGCGACGCCGCGGCGGGCCCCGTGATGAGCTTTGTCAAAAAATTCAGGGCCGACTTTGAAGCACACATCCGAGGTGGAAAATGCCCAAATGCATAATTGACGGACGCGAGGCCGAATTCGCCCCCGGTCAGAACCTCATCGAGGTCGCGAAAACCGTAGGCGTCGAAATTCCGTATTTCTGTTACCATCCGGGGCTTTCGGTGGTCGCTCAGTGCCGCATGTGCACGGTTGAGATCGAAAAAATGCCGAAGCTTCAAACCGCCTGCTCGACGGCGGCAACCGAGGGAATGGTCGTCAAGACCCGCTCGGCGCGCGCGATTCAGAACCAAAAATCCGTCATGGAGTTTTTGCTGATCAATCACCCGCTGGACTGCCCGATCTGCGATAAGGCGGGCGAGTGCGATCTTCAGGACGAGTCATTCGCCTACGGATCGCCTTACTCTCGCTACACCGAAGAGCGCCGCACCTATCTCGACCTCGATATGGGACCGGTCATCAAAAAGAACATGAACCGCTGCATTCATTGCACGCGCTGCATCCGCTTCGGCACCGAAGTGGCCGGTATTCATGAAATGGTCGCCGTTCAGCGCGGAAACAACACCGAAATCACCACGATCGACGGTCGTCCGCTCGAGACCGATTACGCCGGCAACTACGCGGATGTTTGCCCGACCGGCTCCCTTACGCTCAAGGATTTCCGCTTCAAAAAGCGCGCATGGTTCCTGAAGAAAACCTCGACCGTGTGCGAAGGTTGCGCCAAGGGCTGCAATATGGAGCTTCATCAGGACGGGAATGTGATTTATCGCAGCCTTCCGCGCGAGAACATGGAGATCAACAAGTATTGGCTCTGCGACGAGGGCCGGTTCAATTTCCATTATGTTCACGACCAGCGCCGCGTGCTCAACCCGGCGATCGCTTCCGCGAGCGGTTTGCAGATGACCGACTGGAAAGCCGGCATTGCCGCGGCCAAGGCCGCGCTGGCCGGAAGGAAAGTCGCGATCTTGGCTGGCTCCGACCTCACGCTGGAAGAAGCGAAGCTTTTGCTGGAGGTGGCGCCGAAGCAGTTTGGCGGGGCTCCGGTTTTCCATTTCGGAACGCCCGGGATCAAAACCGTATTGGACGACGCGCCGGCGGATAAGATCTTGAAGCGCAAGAGCAAGACCTCGAATCTGAACGGCGTCGAAAAGCTGGGCATCAAGCCATACGCGGGCTTGCCAGCCGGCATCGATGCGGTTTTGGTCGTGCGCGGCGGTCGCGCGCAGCTGCCGACGGACCTGGACCAGGCGAAATCCTTGGTTGGTATCGGTGTTTTCAATCAGCCTCAGGTCGCGAAGTTCGCCGCGGTTCTTCCGGGCGCGTCTTTCGCTGAAAAAGACGGGACGATCGTCAACTACGAAGGCCGCGAGCAGAAGATCAAGCGCGCGATCAATCCGATCGGCAAGAGCAAGCTGCTTCCGGAAATTCTGATGATGTGGGTAAACCAATGAGCCTTTTTCAAATCATCTTCATGATTGGGCAGATCCTGATTTTGACCCTGATCCTCATTCACAACGCGCCGATCATGGCGTGGGTCGAGCGGCGCGGGGCGGCCCTGATGCAAAATCGTCTCGGCCCGAATCGAATCGGCCCGTTGGGGCTTTTCCAGTCGGCCGCCGACGGGATCAAGTTCATTTTCAAGGAAGACCAGATCCCGGGTCACGTTTCGAAATTTTACTACGTGCTGGCGCCGCTGGTTTCGCTCGTGCCGTCGTTTCTGACTTTCGCGGTCATTCCTTACGGCAGCCAGATCGACCTCGGCGGCGGTCAGATCCTGAAGTTTCAGATCGCGGATCTGAATGTCGGGATTTTGTTCACCCTCGCCATCGCGTCTCTCGGCGTTTACGGCATCATCATGTCCGGCTGGGCGTCGAACAGCAAGTACGCCATGATGGGAAGTTTGCGCAGCTCATCGCAAATGATCAGCTATGAGCTTTCGATGGGCTTGTCGCTCGTCGGCATCCTCATGGTTTTTTCGAGCGTCAAGCTCGGCGATATCGCGGCCGCGCAGGGCCAGACGCTCCTGCAGCTGGGACCGATCGCGCTGCCGAAGTGGGGCATTTTCATCCAACCGCTCGGGTTCTTGATTTTCATGACTTCGGTCTTCGCCGAAACCAACCGCCTGCCGTTCGATTTGCCGGAAGGCGAATCCGAAATCGTCGCGGGCTATCATCTCGAGTACGGCTCGATGAAGTTCGCTATCCTCCAGATGGCCGAATACAACAATATGCTGACCGGCTCCGGGCTATTGGCCACGCTTTATTTCGGTGGCTGGCAAATGCTCTTCCCGCTCGGGCAGATCTACAGCCATCTCGCCTTGAGCGGCATGACCGCCGACTGGGTGCGGGTCGCGTTCGAGATCGGCTCGTTCACGGTTAAGGTTCTCTTTTTCATGTGGTTCTTCGTTTGGGTGCGCTGGACGCTTCCGCGCTTCCGCTACGATCAACTGATGGATCTCGGCTGGAAAGTCATGCTTCCGCTTTCGCTCGTCAATTTGTTCATCACGGCCGTGATGATTTCTTACGGGGTGATTTGATTTATGCTCGTAAAACAGAAAAAAAGCATTCTATCCGAGCTTTACGTGCTCGAGATCTTCAAAGGTCTCTGCATCACGATGAAGAACATGCTCTTCGCCAAGAAGGTCACGATCCAATATCCCGAAGAGCGACGCAAATACTCCGAGCGTTTCCGCGGCCAGCACTACATCAAAGCCACGAACGGCGTTGAAAACTGCACCGCCTGCATGCTCTGTCCGACCGTCTGTCCGGCTGAATGCATTCATATCGAAGCGGGTGAGCGGCCGGACAAGGAGAAGTACCCGGTCAAATTCGAAATCGACGCCCTTCGCTGCTGCTTTTGCGGAATGTGCGAAGAAGCCTGTCCCAAGGACGCGATCAAGCTCAGCAATATTTACGAAATGAGCATGACCCGCCGCGAAGTCTGGGACAAGGACTTCCTGCTCGAGCAACGGGGGAACAAGTAAAATGGATATCAGCCCTTTCTTTTTCTATCTCTTCGGCGGCTTGGCGATCCTCTTCTCGCTCTTTGTGGTCCTTAAAAAGAGCCCGGTTGCGAGCGCGTTCAGCCTCGTGCTGGTTTTCTTTTCGTTCGCGGCGATTTACGCCGTTCTTGGCGCCCACCTGATCGCGGCGCTGCAGGTTCTCGTTTACGCCGGCGCCATCATGGTGCTTTTCATTTTCGTGATCATGCTTCTTAATCAGGACGTGCCGTCTTTCGACATCGCCCGCACCCATGTCGTGATCCGCGCCGTGGCGGTGGTGGCGACCGTCGCGCTCTTCGGCGCCTTTGTCTGGGTCTTCAAAAACAGCGCCCTTCCGGCCGCGCGCGGAGGTTTTTCCGCCTCGGCGATCGAGATGGCCGGAGGCAATACGGTCGTGGTTTCGGAGTTGATGTTCAACCAATACATTCTGCCGTTTGAAGTGACCTCGATTCTGCTGCTCGCTGCGATGGTCGGCGCGGTAGCGATCGCTAAACGTCAAAAGAGCTCGGCTGAAGTCTTGCGGGAGGCGGCCGCCAATCAACGCAAGCAGGCTGGCCGAGCGGCGGTAGGAGGTGCGAAGTGAATCAAGTCGAACCCTGGGTCGTGCTCTCGTTTTGCGCGGCCATCTTTTTTATCGGCCTCACGGGACTTCTAGTTCGCCGCAACATCCTGGTCGTCATGATGTGCATCGAGCTCATGCTGAATGCCGTGAACCTCACCTTTGTCACCTTTTCCAAGCAACTTGAGCATATGGGCGGTCAGATGGCGGTCTTTTTTGTCATCACTGTTGCCGCGGCCGAAGGCGCCGTGGGCTTGGGCTTGGTCATCGCGCTTTATCGTACCCTGCGTACCGTCGACACCGACGATATCCGGCTATTGAGGGACTGAACAAATGCTCGCTTTGATTCTTCTGTTTCCGCTCTTGGGTTTCTTGATCAACGGAATCTGGTACGCGTTTTTCCAGGCGCGGCCCGGCCAGCATTCCGCGAGTTCAACGGTGACGGGAGCGGTCGCCTCACTTGCGATCTTCGCGTCGTTTGCCGCCTCGGTATTCTTTTTTTTGCAGCTTCACGGAATGTCGCCCGAGAGCCGGGTGATCGAGCAGACCCTTTTCAGCTGGATCGACGTCGGCGCCCTCAAGTTGGATTTCGCGCTTCGTCTCGATTCGCTGTCGACGCTTTTCACCCTGGTGATCACCGGCGTCGGCACCCTGATTCACATCTACTCGATCGGCTACATGTCGCACGACGCGGCCCCGGGCAAGTTTTTCACGTACCTGAACCTTTTCTGCTTCGCGATGTTGATCCTGGTTCTGGGTGCGTCGCTTCCAGTCATGTTCCTCGGCTGGGAAGGCGTCGGTCTCTGCAGCTATCTCCTGATCGGTTTTTGGTACACGGATATCGAAAAAGCGAAAGCCGGCAAAAAGGCGTTCATCGTCAACCGCATCGGCGATTTCTGCTTTCTGCTCGGAACGTTCATGATCTTCTGGCATTTCGGCACGCTTGATTTCGCGGCCCTGAGGCCTCTCGTGGTCAGCGGTCATGCGGCGGCGGCGGCCGCGGGAGCCGTGAATGTCACGACCATCACCGCGATCTGCCTTCTTCTTTTCGGCGGTTGCTGCGGCAAATCGGCTCAGATTCCGCTTTACGTCTGGTTGCCCGACGCAATGGCCGGCCCGACTCCGGTTTCGGCCTTGATCCATGCCGCGACCATGGTGACCTCGGGCATTTACCTGCTCGCGCGCTTGAACTTCATGTATAGCCTGTCCTCGACCGCGCTCAGCGTAATCGCGATCGTCGGAACGGCGACGGCCTTTTTCTCGGCCACGATCGCGATCACCCAGACGGACATCAAAAAGGTGCTCGCCTACTCGACCGTGTCCCAGCTCGGCTACATGTTCGTCGCATGCGGCGTCGGTGCTTATACCGCCGGCGTCTTTCACGTCATTACTCACGCTTTCTTCAAGGCCCTTCTGTTCCTGGGCGCGGGCAGCGTGATTCATGGAATGCACGAAGAGCAAAACATCGTGAAGATGGGCGGCCTGCGCGGGAAAATGCCGCAGACCTTCGCCGTCTTCGCGGTCGGCTGGATCGCCATTTGCGGCATCCCGCCGTTTTCCGGATTCTTCTCGAAAGACGAAATCCTGGGGCAGGCATTCAGCTCTCCGCATGGAGGCCCGGTTTTCTGGCTCTTCGGTTTGATCACCGCGATCATGACCGCGTTTTACATGACTCGGATGTTCTCGCTCACGTTCTTGGGCAAGCCTCGGTTTGACGAGAAGACCCTGGGCGCGCATGCCGCTCACGGCGCGGCTCACTCGCATGACAATCACGGCGGCCACGCCGACGTTGAAGAAGATGATCATTCGGCTCCGGCCGGCGTCCATGAGTCTCCGCTGATTATGACCGCGCCGCTCATGGTGCTCGCGGCATTGAGCGCGCTGGGCGGTCTTTTGGGTCTGCCGCACGCGAGCTGGCTTGAGGGTTGGCTTGAGCCCGTGATTCCCGCTTTGCATGAAGCGGCCGGCGCCGCCGAGGGCGGCGGGTTGGAATGGGTTCTCATGGGTGTCAGCGTGGTCGCCGCGGCGGCCGGTATTTTCTTCGCGCTCGGCCTCTATAAAGATCTCAATAGGGCCAACGCGCTCGCGAAGCGCTTTGCCTGGCTTCACAAGGCGACTGAAAACAAATGGTATATCGACGAAATTTACGAAGCGATTTTCGTCCGCCCCATTCAGGTTCTCTCCGGCTTGCTCTGGAAGGACGTCGATGTCGCGTTTATTGACCGGATCGTCGTGGGCTTTGGCAGGGTTTCGGAATTCACGGGACAGACCGTTCGCGTGATTCAGACCGGATCGATTCAATTCTACGCGCTCATGCTGGTCATGGGCGTTTTGGCAGCGGTGGGGTACCTCCTTTATGGCATGGTTTGATACGAACCTCCTTTCGACTCTTGTTTTCCTTCCATTGCTTTGGGCGGTGATCGGCCTTGCCGTTCCGGCGAAAGCAAGCCGGTTCTGGGCCGCCGCTGGCGCCCTTCTGACCTTCGGCTTGTCGCTTTTGGTTTACAGCCGCTTTCAGACGGACGGCGCCGAGTTCCAGCTTATGGAGTCGGCCGAGTGGCTGCCGAGCCTGGGTATCTCCTACACGCTTGGCATCGACGGGATCAGCCTTTGGCTCATCATGCTGACCACCTTTCTGATGCCGATCGCGATTATCGGCTCGTTCAGCGCGATCGAGCAAAGGGTCAAGGAATACTACTTCCTGCTTCTTTCGCTCGAGACGGCGATGCTGGGCGCGTTCGTTTCGCTCGACATCTTTCTGTTCTACGTGTTTTGGGAAGCGATGCTTATCCCGATGTATTTCATGATCGGCATTTGGGGCGGCAAAGAGCGCATTTACGCCACGATGAAATTCTTCCTTTATACTCTTGTGGGCTCGCTCCTGATGCTGGTGGCGATTTTCTACCTCGCCTACATGCATAAGCAGCAGTTCGGCTCTTATTCCACGCTGATCACCGATCTCTATAAGCTGCAGCTTGAAGGCGGCACGTTTTGGACGGCGCAGAGCTTGATCTTCCTGGCTTTCGCCGCGGCTTTCGCGGTCAAGGTTCCCTTGTTCCCGCTTCATACCTGGTTGCCCGACGCTCACGTCCAGGCCCCGACGGCGGGTTCGGTCATTCTTGCCGCGATTTTGCTCAAGATGGGCGGTTACGGCTTCATGCGCATCGCCTTCCCGATGCTGCCGATGGGCGTTGCCTACTTCCAGCTTGCGTTCATGGTTTTGGCCGCGATCGCGATCGTGTACGGCGCTTGGGTCGCGATGGTTCAACCCGATATCAAAAAGCTCGTCGCCTATTCGTCGGTGAGCCACATGGGCTATGTCGTGCTCGGCCTCTTCGCGCTCGATCCGATCTCGGTTTCGGGCTCGTACTACCAGATGCTGAACCACGGCGTTTCGACCGGCGCGTTGTTCCTTTTGGTCGGCATGATTTACGAGCGTCGCCACACCCGCGAGATCTCGGCTTTCGGCGGGATTACCAAGGTGATGCCGCTTTTCGCGCTGGTTTTCATGATCGTGACCCTTTCGTCCGTCGCGCTCCCGGGCACGAACGGGTTTATCGGCGAGTTCATGATTCTGCTTGGGTCGTGGAAAGCGAACCCCGGCCTGACCGCGATCGCCACCACGGGCGTGATTTTCGGCGCCGTGTACATGCTGTGGATGTTCCAGCGCGTGATGTTCGGACCAGTCACCGATCATCATAACGAGGAGCTGAAAGACCTGAACTTCCGCGAACTGGCGATCATGACTCCTTTGATCGCCGCTATTTTCGCGATGGGGATTTATCCGAACTTTTTCTTTTCGAAACTGAATCCGTCGATTGACCGGATGATCACCCGTACGATGGGAAAAACCGGATTTAAAGGTCTGAGCGGAGTCGCTCGCGCGGCAACACTCCCGGAAAGTCATTCATAAGGAAAACCGTTCATGCCAAACCTTCCCATGATTAATCCTCAGCTTCTTTCAATGAGTCCGGAGCAGGTCCAGGCGCTGATGCCCTACTTCCTGGTCTGCGGCGGAACGATCATCGCGCTTCTGGCTTGCGTGCTTCGCGTGCTCAGCCCCAAGTGGCCGGTCTTTTTGCTGACGCTCGCGACCTGCGCGGTGGGGATTTGCTCCTCGATCGGTCTTCTGCACAACGGAACATCGGTAACGCTCTTTAATTCGATGATGGTTTCGGACCCCTTCGCTAGCTTTTTTAATGTTCTGTTTCTCGCGTCGGCGGCTATTACGGCGATGATCTCTTTCCGTTACCTGGATCGCGAGAAAATTCAGCATCCGGAATACTTCGTTCTGCTTCTGTTCGCGGCTTTCGGCATGATGATCATGACGTCCGCCACCGATCTCGTCATGGTTTTCATCGCACTCGAGCTCATGTCGCTTTCCGTGTACGCGCTCGTCGGCTTTCGCCGAACGGACCGCCGTTCAAATGAGGCCGCGATGAAATATTTCATCCTGGGTTCAGCCGCCTCGGCCGTCATGCTCTACGGCGCGGCAATGCTTTACGGCGCGACCGGCTCGATGGAGATTCATGCGATTCTTCAGGCCATCCGCACCACGCCGACCCTGATGACCCCTCTTTTCACCTTGGGAGTATGGCTGGTTGTCGCCGGGTTTTTGTTCAAGGTCGCTTCGGTTCCGTTCCATATGTGGATGCCCGATGTTTATGAAGGCGCTCCTGCCCCGGTGACGGGCTTCATGACGACCGGCTTAAAAGCCGCGGCCTTCGCGACCTTCGTTCGCGTTTTTGTTTCGCTCGGTTACGGCCATGCCCTGACCGAGACCATTCAAACTCATTTCCATAACATTCTTTGGGTCATCGCGGTCTTGACCATGGCCCTGGGCAACTTCGTCGCTTTGACCCAGACAAACTTAAAGAGAATGCTCGGTTATTCGTCGATCGCCCATACCGGCTATTTGCTGGTGGGGTTGATCGCGGGATCGGCCAGTGATCAGGGTTACGCTCCGATGGTCGTGTACCTGGTCGCTTACTCGGTCATGAATCTGGGCGCGTTCATTATTTTGACGGTCCTCGCGTCGCGTGACGACGGCGGCCTGAATCTGCCTGATTTGGCAGGTCTTTCCCGTCGGCACCCGTGGCTTGCGTTTTCGATGGCGGTTTTTCTCTTCTCGATGGCGGGCATTCCGCCCACGGCAGGATTTGCCGCCAAGTACATGATTTTCTCGGCGGGCGTTCAAGCCGGGGAAATTCCCCTTGTTGTGATCAGTGTGCTCTGCAGCGCGGTTTCGGTATACTATTATCTTAGAGTCTTGGTTTACATGTACATGCGCGATCCGGTCGGCAGTCCGGCGGCATCACGCATGTCGGCCTGGTCCACGGTGGCTCTTGCCGCCATGGTCGCCATGACTCTGCAGATCGGTATAATGCCGGCTCGCGCGCTCTCAGCCGCAAAGAAGGCGGTCACGAGCCTCTAGCCTTCGGTTAGGCGCGATCCGGAAGTAAGCCAGAGGGAGCTGGCTGAACCGCATGGCGCCATTAGCGACGAACCAGAAGTACAAGATCAAGCTCGTCAGCGGCCGTATTTTGGGGCCGATTGATCTCGAGCGCGTTCGTCTGCTGGTGAAAGAAGATCAAATCCATGGTGAAGAGCTTGCCCGCGAGCATCCGCAAGGCGAGTGGATGAGCATCAATCAAATTCCGGCGCTTGGGGAAATTCTCGTTGCCCATGCTCAAGGATTGCTCGGCGGAAAAACTGCTTCAGTCGCCACCGAGGAAAGTCCAGAGTCGCATCCGCCTGTCAACGCGGGCACGACTCGAATGTTGCCGCTGGAAAAGGCCTTACCGACCGCGCTCGTGCGCGCGGTAGTTGATCGTCGCTCGCCCGAGCAGCCGATTGAGCAGGAGGAGGCGACGCAGGTCGCTCCGCGCCCTAAAGACACCGACGAAGACTCTGAGGCCACCGCCATGATGGTCCAGCCGCCCGCGAGCGCGTTGCAGTCTCAAGCCTCGCTCATTTTGGAGCTGGGAAATTCCCAGAAGGGAATCTCCCCCGTCACTCCTCCGGACCTGCCGCGACGCGTGGCGAACGAATCGACCATCATGATGGAATCCCCGCTTCATCAAAAGAACTGGTCCGTGCAGGACGCCCTTCGTGATCCGAAGCGGATGCCGATTTACGTCAAAAACAAGGTTCGTAGCACGGGAGACGCCATTCGCGGTGTCGCTGCGGCCGCGGCCGTGGGTTATATTATTTTCACTCTTCTTTCCACCAACGACGATAAGGGGGCCGCTTCCAACGCGGCCTGGATGCCGTATCGCCCGACACTGCCCTCGGTGAGCGAGAACGAAAAGCAAGATCCCGCCAAGAGCGCGAAATTTTACGAACAGGCGATTCATGATTACGTCCAGGATACGGTCCCTGGCTACAAGGGAGCCGCTCAAAAGCTTTTGCAGGCGATACGATACGACAACAAGAACATCAAAGCCGAAGCAATGCTGGCGTCGAGTTATCTGAATCTGATCGACTCCTCGAACAAGGACGAAAAATATTTCGAGGTCATTTCCCGCCTCATCGACTTATCCAGAACCAAGGATATCGATCTGCCCGAAACCCTGATCGCCGACGTTGAATTCTATTTGGTGATCAATAAGCCGGAAGCGGCTCAAAATCGCATCGTCGAGTACACTCGACTCAGGCCTCACTTCGGTCCGGAAATGTTTTATTATCTTGCGCTCGCCTTTTATCAGCGCGGCGATATCACCAATGCGAATCGTTTCATTAACCAGTACCGTTCCGAGCCCTTCAGCGCGAAGGTGTCTTATCTGCGGGGTCAAATCGACGAAGCGTTAGGCGATAATGAAAATGCGATTCACGAATACGAGCGCGCGATCGTGCAGAACCCGAAACATGCCAAGTCGCGTCTCGCGATCGCACGGATCATGGCCGCATCCAATCACATTCAGGACGCGGCCACGCAGCTCGAATTCCTGACCTCGGGCAGTTATCGGTACCCCAGTGGCGAGATTTACGATAACCGCCTTCTGCTCAATCCGGTCGATCTGGCGCATGCTTATTTTCTTCATTCGCAGCTCAGCGTGCTACACGGCAATACCGCGCTTGCGCTCGGCCAGATGGAGCGCGCGATACACCTCGATCCGGGCAATCACGATTACTTGCTCGAGTACTACTCGTTGCGGGCGAAGCGCGGGGAAAATCTTTCGAAAATCCAGCCCGAGGCCCGAATGTATTACTTTTTGGGCGAAGGCGAGAAGTTCATCAAGCAGGGCGATTACCACTCCGCGCTCACGCAGTTTCTTCTGGCGCGCGAGCAGGTGCCGAACTCAACCCTGCCCTTGGTCAAGATCGGCGATATGTTCTCGCGGATCCACGATTTGAGCAATGCGCGCGAAAATTACAACATGGCCGCCAAAATGGCGCCGAAAAATATCGAGATTTGGACTAAATACATCAACACGCTCATCCAAAGCTACGAGTGGGATGAGGCGAAGTCCGCGATGGACCGCTTCCGCGAGTTGCCCGTTCAGCAGAGCGCCATCGATAAAGCCGCCGCCGATATGTACGCCAAGCAAGGCAACTACGCCGAGGCGCAGACCTTTTACCGTAAGGCGATGGGACGCGACTGGATCGACTCAAGCGTGTACATCGCTTACGCGAAGAGCTTGGTTGCGACTCAAAACTACAAGGGCGCCGAGTTTTTTTACGCGTTGGCTCTCCGCTTTGATCCGCTCAATATCGAAACCATCGTCGGCACCGCCAAGTGCATCGCGGCTACCGAGTCCATTGATCGGGCCATCAACTTCCTGAAAGACGAGCAACAGCGGGGATCCTTTCCGATGGCCGAGCTCAATGCCGCTATCGCTGACTTTGAAATCCAAAAGGGATCCTGGCCCGAGGCGGAGCGGCTTTTGGATCAGGCCATTCAGATCGATCCCGACTACGCGTACTCCTATTATCTGCGGGCCCAAGTCTATCTCAGTCATGAGGGCGACCAAAGAAACGCCCTAGATAAGGCGCTCGACTTCTTCAATTCCTATTCGGACCGCAATCAATCCGACCCCAGCGGGTATCTGGAGCGTTACCGAATTTTCGTGAAGAAAGGCCTTTACGAAAAGGCGGCCGAAGAGCTCGGAAAGATTTTCTCGCTTTACCCCAAATATCCGAACCTTCATTTTTACAAAGGGGCGCTCTATTCGCTCATGGGGAATCACCGGGCGGCGATCGAGGAGTTCGGCGTCGAGATCAAATACAATCCGAACCGTCCCCATACACTCGTCGCGCTGGGCAAGGAATACGCTCAGCTAGGCGGCTTCGAGGACGCATTGGCTCTTTTCCGGCGGGCAATGCAGCTGGACTCCAGGCTGATTGAGGCTAAGGTCGAGGCCGCGAACATGAATTACCGCCTTAAAAATTATGCCGCGGCCGCAGCTTTGTATCAGGCCGCGATCGCCCTCGATAAGGGTAACCCCGCTCTCTACAAGCAACTCGGGATCGCCTATCGGGACGCGGGTGATGCCGCCAATGCATCCCAGGCTTTCGCGAAGTACCTGCAAATGGAGCCTGACGCGCCAGATCGAGCGGAATTCTCGCATTGATTGATAGCCTGTGTTAGATTGATCGAATGTTGGATCCGCGGTTTTATACCGAAAATACGGCTGAACTCGAAAAAGGCCTGAAGCGCCGGAACACGAACCCCGAGCTGATCGCGCAGCTGGGAGAGTTTTCACGTAAGCGCAAGGAGCTGATTCGTTCGACGGAGGAGCTCAAGGCTCAGCGAAACTCGGCCTCTCAGGAAATCGCCCAACTCAAAGCCAAGTCGAAGACCGATCCCGCCGCCGCCGCTCAAGCCGACGAAAAGGTGAAGGCGATGCGCGCGGTCGGTGACCAGATCAAGGCCCAAGACGAAGAGCTCAAGCTCGTCGAAGAAAAGCTTCAAGCTATCGCCCTGGGTCTCCCGAATATTCCGCATTCAAGCGTCCCGGATGGAAGCGATGCGGAGCAGAACGTGGAAGTCCGTCGCTTCCTCGAGCCGGGCAAGACCGCGTTCGAGCCGCAGGATCACGTCGCGTTGGGCGAAAAGCTCGGCATCCTTGATTTCGAGCGCGCCGGAAAACTTTCGGGTGCGCGGTTTACTCTTTATTTCGGAGCCGGCGCGGCGCTCGAGCGCGCGTTGATCCAGTTCATGCTCGATCTTCACACGCGCCAGCACGGTTACACGGAAGTGATTCCGCCGTTCATGGTGAATCGCGCCAGCATGACCGGCACGGGCCAGCTTCCGAAGTTCGAAGAAGATCTTTTCAAAACCCAGGTCGCCGATCGCGAACTTTTCCTGATTCCGACCGCCGAAGTGCCGCTCACGAATATCTATCGCGATGAAATTCTTTCGCGCGCCCAGCTGCCAGTGAAGTTCACCGCCTACTCGCCGTGTTTTCGAAGCGAAGCGGGCTCTTACGGCCGGGATACGCGCGGCTTGATTCGGCAGCATCAGTTTCAAAAGGTTGAGCTCGTCAAGCTCGTCGCGCCCGAGACTTCGTACGCCGAGCTCGAGTCGATGGTCGCCAACGCCGAAAAAGTTTTGCAGCTCCTCGAGCTTCCGTACCGCGTGATGTCGCTTTGCGCGGGCGATATGGGCTTCAGCGCCGCGAAAACTTACGATCTGGAAGTCTGGATGCCGGCGCAAAAAACGTATCGCGAGATTTCGTCGTGCTCCAACTGCGAGGATTTTCAGGCCCGCCGCGCGAGCATCCGCTTCCGCGCCGAAGCCGGCGATAAGCCGCAGCTCGTGCACACGTTGAACGGATCCGGCCTTGCCGTCGGCCGCACGTTCATCGCGATTTTAGAGAATTTTCAGGACGCGGACGGAAACGTCGCGATCCCACAGGTACTTCATCGCTATCTGGAAGGCGCCCCCGGTTTCGTCCGCGAGGGTGATCGGCTCTGGATCAAAGCGAAGAAGTCCTAATGCGGAGAGGTGGCTGAGCGGTCGAAAGCACCGGTTTTGAAAACCGGCGTACGGGTAACCGTACCGTGGGTTCGAATCCCACCCTCTCCGCCAATCAAAAGCAAAAGTAGGCCGTACCTTTTGGTTGAGATTCGCGTCATATGGTGCGTTCCGGAGACATAGGTAACACTTTTGTCCGAGTGGATCTGCCACCGGTGGAAAGAAAGAAGTGAGTCTCACCTGACACTCCCCTTCGCGGCGCCTTTCAAAATTCGCATTTGCTTAATTTGTTTCTATAGACCCACCGCGTTATAATAAACCTAAAAGATTACTGTCCTGTCCTCAATTTGAAGAACGCTTTGCTGACGAGGATTTAGCCCAGTGAACGATGGTTGTGATTTAGATATTAAACCCTTTAGGTTGGGTATT
>JARLHE010000030.1 GCA_031292385.1 Oligoflexia bacterium | reverse complement strand
TGGTGATCTGGGAAGCGCAGTTCGGCGATTTCGCGAACGGCGCCCAAGTGATCATCGACCAGTTCCTTTCGACTTCGGAATCCAAGTGGCAGCGCATGAGCGGCCTGACTCTGCTGCTCCCGCACGGCTTTGAAGGCCAGGGGCCGGAGCACTCGAGCGCGAGACTTGAGCGTTTTCTGCAGCTTTGCGGAAAGCAGAACATGTTCGTCTGCAACTTAACGACGCCCGCGCAGATCTTCCACGCCTTGCGCCGCCAGGTCGTTCGGGACTTCAGAAAACCCCTCGTCGTCATGTCGCCGAAGAGCTTGCTCCGCCATCCGATGGCGGTTTCAACACTGGACGAATTCACCCAAAAAGGGTTTCAGGAAGTCATCGACGATCCGATCGCCGCGGCCAATGCCGCAAAAATCAAGCGCGTGCTGCTTTGCTCCGGCAAAGTCTATTACGACTTGCTCGCCGCGCGTAAGCGCGACGATGTCGCGATCGTGCGCCTTGAGCAGATTTATCCTTGGCCCGGCGTTCAGCTTGTCAATATTCTCGGCAAATACAAAACCGCGCAGGAAATCATATGGGTCCAAGAAGAGCCTAGAAATATGGGCGCTTGGACGTTCGTATTCAATATGTGGATGGGCGGCTACGACCAGTTCATGGATCGGGCCGGAGGAAGACCGATCCGATACGTGGGCCGGGAAATTTCCTCCTCGCCCGCCGTCGGGTCCGAAAAAATTCATCATAAAGAGCAAGAAGCGCTCGTCGAGAGGAGCTTTCAATGAAACACAATGTCGTCGCCCCGAGCGTGGGAGAATCCATCACCGAAGTCAGTATCTTGAAATGGGCCAAAGAAAACGGCCAACAGGTCAAGAACGGCGATTTGCTCCTCGAAATCGAGTCGGATAAAGCCACGGTCGAGATCGTCGCCGAGTTCAACGGCGCACTTACGATTTTGAAACCCGCCGGCGAACGAATCCCGGTCGGTGAAGTCATCGGCGTGATCGACGACGCCGTTCAAGGAACCGCGGGCGCGACTCCCGCCGCGAAGGCACCTGCCGCACCGGTGGCCGCCAAGCCTGCTCCGGCGCCCGTATCCGCACCTGCGGCGGGAATGGGTCCGGCGGCTCGCAAAGCACTGGCCGAAAGCGGCCTTTCTTCCGATCAAATTCAAGGAACGGGTCCTCAAGGCCGCATCACCAAGGGCGATGTTCTCTCCGCCGGCACCGCGCCTGCTCCCGCGACTGCGCCGACAGCACGCCCAGCCGCACCCGCGCCAGTGGCCGCGGCCCCGATGGCGCTTCGCCCCGGCGATCGCCGCGTTCCGATGACCAATTTGCGCGCACGCATCGCGGAACGCCTGGTCCAAGCCCAGCACACGGCCGCGATCCTGACCACTTTCAACGAAGCCGACATGAGCGCGGTCATGAAACTGCGCTCCCAGCACAAGGACGCGTTCAAAGCCAAACACAGCGTGGCGCTCGGCTTCATGTCGTTTTTCACGCGCGCTTGCGTGGAAGCCTTGAAAGTCATTCCGGAAGTCAACGCCTCGATCGATGGCCGCGACGTCATCTATCACGACTATATCGACATGGGCATCGCGGTCGGCTCCGAACGCGGACTGGTCGTACCGGTCGTACGTGAAGCCCAAACCATGGGCTTTGTCGAAATCGAAAAGAAGATCGCCGAACTCGCCTTGAAGGCTCGCGACGGCAAGCTTTCGATCGCCGACATGTCGGGCGGGACCTTCACGATCTCGAACGGCGGCGTTTATGGCTCGCTGCTTTCGACCCCGATTTTGAATCCTCCGCAGAGCGCCATCTTGGGCATGCATAAGATCCAGGAGCGTCCGATCGCGGTCGATGGAAAAATCGAGATTCGTCCGATGATGTATCTCGCTCTCTCGTATGATCACCGCTTGATCGACGGAAAAGGCGCGGTGACTTTCCTGATCACGGTCAAGGACTTCATCGAGCATCCGGAAAAACTGAATCTTCAATACTAATGGCAATACTAAACCAAGGAGCCTGCAATGGCAGCGGAACAATTTGATTTGATCGTCGTTGGCAGCGGACCGGCCGGTTACACGGGCGCCATTCGCGCTTCGCAACTTGGAATGAAAGTGGCTTGCGTCGAAAAAGACAAGACCTACGGCGGCACCTGCCTGAACGTCGGCTGCATTCCCTCGAAAGCGCTGCTTGAATCGAGCGAACACTATCTGCAGGCGAAAACGAAATTCGCCAAGCATGGCATCGTCTTGGGCAGTATCCAGCTCGACCTTCCCTCGATGATAAAGCGCAAGGAAGGCGTGGTCCGTCAGCTCACGACCGGCATCGCGGGCCTTTTCAAGAAAAACAAAATCGAAGGCGTGGCTGGGCTCGGCACCTTCAAGGGCCGCGCGGGCGATCAGATCCAGATCGAAGTCGACAATGCCGGCACGAAGCGCCTGATCCAAGCGCCGAAAGTCATGATCGCGACCGGCAGCACGCCAGCGCAGCTTCCGTTCATGCCCTTCGACGGAGATCGGGTCGTCAGCTCCACCGAAGCGCTCTGCTTTTCGGAAGTGCCGAAGCACCTGGTGGTGGTCGGCGGCGGCGTCATCGGCCTTGAGCTCGGTTCCGTCTGGGCGCGCTTGGGAGCTCGCGTGACCGTCATCGAATTCGCCGATCGCATCTGCTCGACGGTCGACCAGCAGATCGGCAAGGAACTTTACAAAGCGCTGCAAAAGCAAGGCATGGAATTCCGCCTGGCAACCAAATGCCTGGGCGCGACCCGCAAGGGCGATGTCATGATCGTGCAGACCGAGGAAATCGCGACCGGCACGAAATCCCAGATCGAGTGCGACCGCGTTCTCGTCGCCACCGGCCGTAAGCCGAATACGCAAGGGCTGGGCCTGGATGCGATCGGCCTCGCGACCGACAAGCTGGGACGACTCGAAATCGATTCGCACTACCAGACCAAAGCCCCAGGCGTCTACGCGGTCGGCGATGTGGTTGCGGGTCCGATGCTTGCACATAAGGCCGAAGAGGAGGGCGTCGCGGTTGTCGAAATCATGGCCGGCCAAGCGGGGCATGTGAATTACGATGCGATCCCGAACGTCATCTATACCTGGCCGGAAGTTGCATCCGTAGGCATGACCGAAGAGGAAGTGAAGGCCAAAGGCATCGCCTACAAGATCGGCACCTTCCCGTTCATGGCCAACGGTCGCGCGAAGTCGATGGACGAAACCGAGGGTCTCGCCAAGATCATCGCCGATGCGCAAACCGATCGTGTCTTGGGTGTTCATATCGTGGGTCCTCGCGCCAGCGACATGATTCCGGAAGCGGTCGCCACGATGGAATTCGGCGGCAGCGCCGAGGATATCGCCCGCACTTGCCACGCGCATCCGACTCTTTCGGAAGTGCTCAAGCAGGCCGCGCTCGGTGTCGATAAGCGCACGATCGAAATGTAATGTCGAATATCTGCATCGTTCGGAAACCCTATGACGGAAGCGAGCTCGGGCGGATTCCTTTCGAATCCGAAGCCGAAATCAGCGATGCGCTCGATCTGGCCGTCAAAGCCTTCGAAAAATGGAGGCATTCGAGCTCTCACGAGCGCTCGCAGCTCCTGCTATCGGTAGCCGCCCGTCTCGAGGCTCGCCGGCAGGAATTCGCGATGCTCATTCGCGATGAGGCCGGCAAACCCATTGCATTGGCGGAAGCCGAGGTTCTGCGGGCGCTCGGCGTCTTGCGTTGGGCTGCGGCCGAAACGCTCCGATCCGCGGGCGAGCTGTTGCGGCTCGATGTGGTCGGCAGCGGCCGTCCGGGTTATGGCCTTGCCACCCGCTTTCCGCGCGGGCCGATTTTAGGGATCACCCCCTTTAATTTTCCGCTCAACCTTTTGGTGCACAAGCTCGCGCCAGCGATCGCGAGCGGCAATTCGATCCTGATCAAGCCCTCGCCTTTCACGCCGCTGACCGCGCAGAGATTCGTTTCGATTTTCCATGAAGTCGGCGCGATCGAAGGCCTTGCGGAAATCGTCATGGCCGACGATGCCGCGACCGAGAAACTCACCCGCGCCCCGGCGATCGCGATGGTCAGCTTCACCGGCTCCGCGCGCGTGGGTAAATTGATTCAAGCCCAAGCGGTCGGAAAGCCCGTCACGCTGGAACTCGGCGGAAACGCCTGGGTCGCGGTTCTGGAAGACACACCCGAAAGCGCCTACCCCGCCATCGCTCGCAAAATCACCGGCGGCGCGTTCGGCTACGCCGGTCAATCCTGCATCTCCGTGCAGAACGTCGCCCTGCCGCATTCGATCGCCGACGCCTTCACCGCCGCGCTCAAGCGCGCGACCGAAGAGACGCTTTACGGCAATCCGAACGACCCGAATGTCGTGTCCGGCCCGCTCATCAACGACGCGGCCGCGGTCCGGATTGAAAATGAACTGAAGAAAGTCGCGAACGACTGCGAAATGATCCAGTCGAAGAAATTATCGGGTGATTCGGGCCCTAATTCGCGAATGGTCCCTCCCACGCTGCTATGCCTGAAAAAGGACCCAGCTTGGCTTGCTCAAGCGACGATCATTCAAGAGGAAATCTTCGGCCCGGTCATGACCGTGAGCCGGTTTGCCGATGCATCCGAGCTCATCGATCGCATCAACTCAAGCCGTTACGGGCTGCAAGCCGGCATCTTCACCCAGCGCTGGGATCTGATCGAACGCTTTTACAAAGACCTTCAGGTCGGCGGTCTGGTGATCAACGACGCTCCGACCACGCGGTACGACCATCAGCCCTACGGCGGCGAAAAGGATAGCGGAACCGGCCGTGAAGGCGTCCAATACGCGATGGAAGAAATGACCACGGTGAAATTCCTGGGGCTTTCCTCGCAATTGCCGAGTTAAGAAATCAAACTGAGAAATTTTCGATGACACGCAAAAACATGATCACTCTGATGTCCGCCGCCATCGTCTTCACGCTCTGGGCGGCCTGGCCGAACGCAAGCTTCGCGCAGACCGGCGCCGAGACGGGCGTTGACGGCACCAATATTCGCCACAGCGGCGGAAGGCGCATGCGTATCAACGACAAGCGATCGAATGACACGAGCCTCATCCAGGGCAGCTGCACCGTCGTTCAAAGCGACAGCAACCCGATCGCCGGACCCTGCGTGAACGTCATGTTATCGCTCGTGGACATGAACGGCACGGAAGTCAGCCAGGCGCGCACTGACGGAAAAGGCCATTTCGAGTTCATCGCGCAAGACCCGAACGCGCAATATCACCTGATTCCGAAATCAAAATCCTATCAGCTCATCGGCGCGCAACCGCCGCTGAAAGCCGGGATGAAACTCTCGATTCAGCTGAAAATACTCTAAAAAATCACGAGCGCGACGCCGGTATTGTCCGTCAACGTCCCGGTCTCGGCTTCGGCGGCTTTGAGCAGCTTCAGCGCGCTTTGACAGGAGTCGCCCGCGAGGGCTCCCGCGGAATCAATCTGCAAGCGAAGTAGCTTTTCGCGGATCGCCGCCGGCAGCCCGTCCGTCATGAAGATCAGCCAATCGCCCGGGCGCACGCGTACCTCGAAAATCTCGGGCTCCAGATCATCCTTAATTCCCACCGCCGAAAGCGGGACCTGAAGGGTCGGATCGATTTGAGCGCCTTCGGCGAAAGGGTCCTGCAGCCGTCCCAGAGTGCGCGGCGTGACCAGCTCACGCGATTTGCCATCCCTGAAAAGCCAGGCCGAACAGGCGCCGACGTTCGCGAGCGCGAGCAAATCATCGTCCATAAAGCCGGCAAGAACCGAAGCGCCGCCGCGTTCGTGAACGCCCTTTCCCTTATTGAGGGCTTGAACCTTGCGATTCGCGTGCACGAGCGAGTTGAAAAGCACGTTTCCGGCAAGGGAGAAATAGGACTTCAGCACGAAGGGCAGCGTCGCGTCCTCATCGCCCGCTTCCCGGCAGAGAAAACCTTGCACCGCCTCGCAGGAGGTCTTCGCGGCCGTAGCGCCGGGTTGGGGCCCGCCAAATCCGTCCGCGATCACGAAGATCCGTTTCTCTTCGTTCACGACCGCGCAATCTTCCATCGAAAAGCGATTGCCCGCCGACAAGAACACCGCGCTCGCTTTAACCGGTACCGGCTGGGATCTGGGATCTTTCTGGCTCATTGGGATTGCTCTCCGCCATTGCCCTGGCTCGAACCGCCACTGGTGTCAAAATAACGGGCGATCTTCCGTTCGCAACGGGCATGATAGGAGTCGTCGTCGGGAGTCTCTTGCAAGCACTCCTTGAACTTTTTCTTGGCCTGGGAAAAGTCGCTGTAGCTTTCGGCGATAATCGCTTCCGTGAAAATCACTTTTCCCCGGTCATGGAGAATGCTCCGCAACCGATCCATGCCGGCATTCGCCTCTTCCGAAGAGGAATCCACAGCCAGAGCCTTTTCATAATCATGCATCGCTTGGACGAATTCCTGGGCATCCTCCGCCTTTTTCGCGTCCTCCAGCAGCGGCACGAGCTTATCGCGGATCTCCTGATGAATCGAGGCGATCTGCTTTTTCGCGAGCGATGCCGGGCGGCGGTCAGGGGCGTCTACTTTTATCGTCTTCGTGAACGCGACGACCGACTCTTTCTGGGCGCCGTGCTTGCGTAAACCGACGCCCTCCTTATAAAGCGCCCAAGCCTGCGCGTTGATTTCCTGCTGAACGATCTTTCTCTGCTCCTGGATCTTCCGCTCCTCGTCGATTTCCTGGAGCTGATGCTGCCAAGCGGCGACCTGCTTGTTTTCCGGGTCGACCGCCAAAATCTGGGAAAAGACGTCGCGGGCGGCATCGTACTCTTTCGCGTTCATCTTGTTGGCCGCATCCGCGACCATGCCCACGATTTTCCGCTTCAGCGCTTCCTCTTCCTCGTGCTTGCGGCGCTCTTCGAGCTCCGCATCCAGCCGACGCTTGCCTTCGCGGGCATAACGCTCGATCTCGCGCGAATCCTTGTAATCCGGCACCAGCGTGAAGATTTTCGAAATCTCGTCGATCGCGCGGTCATAGTCCTTTCGCTGGAACAACGAAAACGCAAGGTCATGCTGGCTCTCGACGAATTTTTTCTGCTCAGGGGTCAGAGCGGCGAACGCGGCCGCCGCGTCTTTGGCCGCAACCGCCGCGTTGGCGCTTTGGCTCGCCTTCGGACGCGGAACGGGGGCTTTCTTGGCCACGGTCTGGTCTCCATCATCCAGGAACCAATAGACGAAAACGATGATCGCAAGCGAAACCAACGCCTTGCGCACCGGCGGGAGGGCTTTGAATTTATCGACGATGCTCAGCTTCTTGTTGGATGCGGCGCCGGCCACGCCCGCGATGCCGGCGATATTGCCCATGCTCAAGCTGCCCGCCTCGGGAGGGACGTCGGTATTGACCGGACTCAAGGGCTCCGGCACTGGAGAAGCGGCAAGGTTGCTTTCATAGGCCGGGAAGTCCGCCGAATCGATTTCTTCCGGCAGGGACGGCAGAGGCATGATTTTCTGCTCGATCTCCGAATAGCCCGGCTGAACCGCGCGGAAAACAAACTCGGTATCCCCGATCGTGACCCGGTCCTTGTCGGAAAGGTCTTTTTCCTCAACCCGCTCGCCGTTCACGTAAGTCCCGTTGGACGAGCTCAGATCACGGATCAGGAAATTCATGCCGCTGCGTGAAATCACCGAATTTTTCCGCGACGCGCGCTTATCGGCCAGGACGACGTCGCAATCCTTGCCTCTCCCGATCGAAATTTCGTCTTTCGCGATCCGATACTCGGTGACATTGGCCTGGCCAGGCTGAAAAATGAGGGCGACATCGAGCCGGCTTTCACTCGGCATGACCCGGGTGCTTCCGTCCGAGCTCGCCGCGGCTCCGGCGCTCACACTCGAGAGCTCGAGTCCGGCCGGAGGTTCGGTATCCGAAATCAGAGGGCCGATCGCTACCTCTTCGGCCTGCGGCAAAGGTTGCGCGTCGGAAAGGGAAAGAATCGGGCTCGCGTCCAGCGGCGCCGCTTCAGCCGACGGAGAAGCAGCGTCGACCGGTGTGGAAACGAGAGTCGACGCGGGAGCGGATGCGAGGGCGAGATCGGGAGCAGCGAGCGAAAGCCCGCCGTCCTCCGGCTCCGCTTCCGCCTTAGGGGAGTTTTCGACCCCAAGCGTGAGCTTCATCAAATAAGGACCGATGGAGATCACGTCGCCTTCTTTGAGCACCGCCGAGGTCTTTTCCTCGCCGTTCACGGAGAGCGGGGCAAAATCACTCTTTTTCTCGACTTGAAAGACATCGCCGTTCTTTTTGAAAAGAGCGTGCTTACGGGAGATCGCGCGATCATCAAGACGGATCACGCAGCCCTCGCCGCGACCGACGAGCGCTTCGTCATCGAGCGGGATCGTTTTGACCGGCTCCCCGTTTTTCGAAATAGTGAGAATGGCTGGAGCGCTCATCAGCTTTGACCTCCCACCATTTCTTTGTGCACGCGATCGAGCTGATCATGCGCCTCGGAGTACGCGGGGCCCTGCGGGTCGCGGTACATCAGCCTTAAGACCGTTTCGAAATTACCTTTGGCCTCGTTCAGCTTTCCGGCCTCCAGGTTTTTCCGACCGATATCCAGATACATTTTCACTTCTTCGTCGATGCGGTTTTCCGAGTTTTTCAGGTAAATCTTGGCCAATCGATGATTGGGCGTCATCTGCAGGACATTCTCGAACTGGACTTTCGCCCGCATGTAATTCCCGAGGCGATACTCCCTGAAGCCGGTCTTGAAAAAAAGATCGGCGGTCTTCGTGACGGCCTCAGAATCCGTCGCGTCGGGAGCGGGAGGCAAAAACGAGTCCAAGCCCTTATCCTCCGCTTTCGGCTTGGGCGCCGGGGGAGGCGTCGGATTTCCCATCAAAAACAAAAAGCCCACGACCGCGGCTGCCCCTAAAAGCAACACGCGCTTCGGGTCCTTTTGAGCGGCCCCGGCAGGTTTGGGCATCGGAATAACCGGGGCGGGCGCCGCCTGATTCTTCAGCGCCTCGACCTGGGGACGGTTCTTCGCGAGCCCGCCCATTCGGCTCATCGCCTGAACGCGCGCGCGCTGCATATCGAGATTCGCCTGCTCGGCTTCGACTTGCCGGATATCGGCCGGCGGCGCGACCAGCACGAGGGTCCCGGCTTCGGCCGAAGCGAACTCGAGCACCGTCTCGCCCAGGCTGATCGTATCGCGGGTGCGGATCGACGCCCCACGGGAAGCCTTGCCGTTGACCGCGATGCCGTTCGCGCTGTTGGAATCCTTGACGTTCCAAGCGCCGTTCTCGTAGCGCAGCTCGCAATGGGCACGGGAGGCACGCATGTCAGTGAGAACGACATCGTTATCTTCGCCGCGCCCGATCGAAACCCGTGCGTTTTTGATGATGTAAACGGCGCCCAGATCCGGACCACGCAAAACCTTCAATCGGGCCACCTCGCCCGACTGCTTCGCCAGATCTGTCTGTTTGAATTTCAGCGCCGCGCCCATTTTATTCCGTTACTCCGGCTTCCTCGTTACCGAAAATGCATAAGCTTTAGCCGCTCCGTCACCGGAGCCGCCAAAGGCCGAGACTTGCACCGTGCAAGCCACGCCCGAAAAATCGTAATCCTCCGATACGGGGTCGCCGCCGGGAACGACGCGATCAAAGAGATCCGCCGCAAGAACGGCGAGCGATTGATCGCGCGCCACTTCGGAAATCTGCTGTCCCAGCGCGGAATCCGCCCGGATACCGCTTAAATCCTCGAAAACCGAATTGGCGAAGACGATCTTCCGATCCGGCCCGCAAACGACCAGCCCGATGCCGCTTGCCTCGGCCAGCATCTTCAACGGGCCGACAAAGGCCTCTGGGCGAGTTTCTTCCACGTGTACGTCGTTTCTTTCGTGCCGGCGCGGAATACGCTGCAACGCCGAGTTGATCAGATCCCAAAGCGAATTGAGCTCTTCGAATTTGAACTCATGCGAAACCTGGGTCATTTCTCCTTTGAGCACTTTATCCATGTCCTCATTCAGGATCTGAAGCGGCTTCAAGGTCAGGCGATAAAGAATGAACAGCATCAGCGCGCCGACCAACGCGGTGAGAATCAAGGTTTCGGAGTAGACCACGCCTACATCGCCCATGCTCATGGCGGCGATCGACGAGTCGATCGCGACTACCGCCACCGCGACGACGTTGTTCTTACCCGTGCGCTGATCGAAAACTTTCACCGGGGCGACCGCCACGACGTTCTCGCCGGCCTTCCGGACGATCTCGCGCTCCGCGCCTTTGCGGAATTGGCCGATCGCCCAAAGCACCTGGCGGGATTCCTCGCCGTTGACCATGAATTGGCCCGCCTTCATCGCCGGAGCGATGATCCGCTGATCCAAATCGAGCAACAAGGCGACGTTCACGTTCTCGGCGTTCTCGGCCAGGCCGATATCGGTCTTGCCTTCCGCCCCGGCGGCGAGGATGGGCGCGTTGCGCTCGGCGATTTCGCTCGCCATGAAGGCCGCGCGACGGCCAGTCTCGTTGATGATGATATTGTAGTTGGCGTCCAAAAGCGGCTGCACCGAGATCACGAGATTCAAGCCCAGGAAGCCCATGAATACGAACGCGCAGATCATTCGCCATTCATGTTTGAGATTGAAGCCGTAAAAAATCGGCATGACGTAGTTCTCGAAATACCAAACCGCCTTGCCCTTGAGGTCGTTCGGCATCGCGTTCGCGCCGGCATCTTCGTGCACCGGGACGCCCACTCCCACTCCGCCGGCACCGACTCCCGCGGCGTCAAACCCGGTCAACGCGCCGCCGCCCGGAAGCGCTGACGCGCCTGGCGCGGCGAGGTTCGACGGGAAAGACAGCACGTTGCTTGGCAGGCCCTCAAGCGCGAGCCCGGGCCTTCGCTGAAGCGCGCCCGAGCGAGGCTGCGCGTTGCTGATCTCGAAAACGTATTCCCCCACGCTGATTCGATCGCCCGCGGAGACGGATCGGCTCTTCACGAGCGCGCCGTTGACGAAAGTCCCGTTAGCGCTTCCTTCGTCGCGGACCACCAGTTCCCCGTTGCTCGCGATGAGAACGCAGTGGCGCTTGGAAACCCGGGAAGACGAAAGAAGGACGGAGCTTTGCTGGCCGCGGCCGACGACGGTCTCGCCTTCTTCCAGCGGATAACTCGTCCCGCTGTTGGGGCCTGCCACGATCGTCATTCGATACATATGCGGTCCCCCTCTTTCAAAACACAGCGAGCGATCGTGCCCTCTGGAAGCTCGAGCGTTTCGGAGGCACGGCCGTCACGGAGCGGCAGCGCGCGCCACGGGCGAACGCCGGAATGAGTGGACACGATGCTGTAGAAATTTCCGTTATCCGTACTTCCGCCTTCCCGTTTTAGGAAAACCACGTCGATCGGGATGCTCATGAACCACATATGGATGTCGTTGCAATTCGGAAACAGCATTCCCTCTCCCGGTTCCAAAACTTTCCGGCCGATCAAGCCCCTCGCGCGAGCGAGGAACGAGTTCGACTCGATACACTTATCGGCAATAAGCGTATGATTTTTGAGGGAATGCGCACGAACCATCCGGTTTTTAGCCAACATGTGTCTTCATTATAGCAAATACACTTAAGATATTTAATTTATTGGCTATTTCCCGCTCGGATACAGCAAGCCCAAGCCCATCGGGGCGAAAATCATGATCATCACGGCCGGAACGATCAGGCAGACCAGCGGAATCAAAACCTTTTGAGCGGCCGCGACGCCGGCTTTTTCGGCCCGTACCAGCCGCTCCGTGCGGATGGCGTCAGATTGCTGACGCAAAATCTTGCCGATCGAGGCGCCCATCTGGTCGGCCGAGATGAGAATAGCGACGAACGAGTTCACCTGCATCATGTCGATTCGCGCGGCCATCTCGCGGAGTGCTTCCTGACGGGATGCGCCGACCTTGATTTCCTTGAGCAGCTGGGCGAATTCCTCGACCAACGGGCTCATTTTCGCCTTTTCGACCACCTTGCCGATCGCGCCCACGAAATCGAGGCCGGCCTCCGTCGAGAGCGCCAAAAGATCGACGATAAAGGGCATGGCTCTCAAGATCTCTTTTTGCCGCTGTTGCATACGGCCCCTCATCCAGATATCGGGATAGAACCAGCCTACCCCGCCGCTCATCAAGATCACGACCAGCGGAAGATCTATGAAATCGCCGGCTTGAAGCAGCCCTCCGACGACCGGAAAAAACAGAATCAGGAAAAGCTTGAAGCCGATGAATTCGTCCGGCGTGAACTCGTCCTTCATGCCCGCGGCGATCAATTTGCGGCGATACTTGCGCCGGGAGACGTCCCAAAAGTCCTTGCCGCGTATGATCGGAACGACGTAATTCGTGAAAAAAGGGCGGGTGACGCGGACGAGAAAATTCGTGCTCTTGCGGATATTCCGGTCCGAAAGATTGTCCTGGGCCGCGCGGCTTTCTTCCTCTTGCAGGAGCATCCGCGCCACGACGAAGACGCCGCCGCCGATCAGGGCATAAGCCGCCGTCAGAACATTGTCCCGCATCGAGGAATCGACAACCGTGCTCGCGATACCTGAAATGACGCTCAAGATAAGTCTCCCATTCCCTTATCGACGGAAGAGCTCGCTATATTTATGGAAATCATTCCATAAACACGGAATAATAAGGATTATATGGTACTTATCGGCCTGATTTTGAGTCTTGTCTCGAACCCCGCGCACGCGGCCAGCTCCCCCAAGGCTCAAGCGAACGTGCTTTGGGACCAGTGGTATACCATCCTCGTCAAGCGGGGAAATTCCCACTACAGCTACTATCATGAGCTCGTCGAGCGCACGAAGGGCCGCATCCATTTCCAGAACGACGTCTGGAAAAAAGAAGAAGATTACATCAATCGCGAATCGCTCGGCGCGTTCGCGGAAGACAATGACAGCCTGTCACCGCTATTTTACAACTACCGCGCCACCTTCCGCAGCACCGAGACCGTGATCGACGGCAACGTCGAAATCGTCGATGGCTCCAAATTTTTCGTCGCCAAAGCGCGCAGTAAAGGCGCCGATCTCCCGGACGTCAAAAAAAGCCTGAACCGAAAAGCCTTTTTCGAGGTCTTTTTCCCCGTTTGGCTCGGAAAGCACCTCGCGGAAATGAAGGAAGGCCATGGCGTTTCCTTCTCCACCATTATGGAAGACGATCTCGAACATGACTTCCAGCTCGAGGAAGGAACCGCGCGCCTCGAAAAGCCGGACGCGATCGCGACCCAGACCCATACCCACAAAATCTCCGTCACTTACCGGAGCATGCCGAGCATTTGGTGGATCACCGACAAGGGATACGCCGAGCGCATCGAGATGCCCGCGCAAGAGCTGATCATCGAGCGCGTTCCCCGCGAAAAAGCCGAAAGCTTTTTCACGGATGGCGGAACGCCGTCCAAGCCCGATGCCGCGCCTGACAATGAATAAGGCTCGGTTTCTTAAAGGTACCCGATGCTGGCACGGCTGATCGCCAGGCTCGTGGCGTCGCTCGCGGTGATCGCGCTGGTTTTCGTGATTTCGCGCGCGCTGATCAGAGCCCTGCCGGGCGATCCCGTCGAAACCGCGATGGCCGAAAGCGGCACCGCCCTTCCCATCGAGGAAGTTCGCGCCGAGCTGGGCCTCGATGCCCCTTTCTCGACGTCGCTCATCCGCGATGCCCGCCGCGCCTTGCACGGCGATTTGGGCATCTCCTTCATCAGCCGCCGTCCCATCGCCCCGATTCTCGCCCGGTCGCTCGGACGCACCGTGACGCTCGCGGGGCTCGCGCTCGCGTTCGCGCTGCTTTTTTCGCTCGTGATCGGAGTCTCGGCCGCGGGACTTCCCGATGAGCGCACCCGGCTTCTCGCGGATCGGTTCTGCATCGCCTATGGCGCCTGCATCGCGGCTCTGCCCACGCCGTGGATCGGGCCCGTGCTTATGCTGGTTTTTTGCGTGTGGATACCCTTGCTCCCCACGGGCGGCCATATCCTTTTGCCGGCGGTCACTTTGGCGCTGGGATTCAGCGGACTTTGGTCCCGGCTCCTACGCGACCGCGTGCGGGAGACTCTCGAAGGCAGCGGCTCCGTCAACGCCGCTCGCGCTCGAGGAGTACACGAATGGAAGGTTGTCCTCAAATACGGCCTCGCGCCTTGCTCGGGAGCGCTTCTCGCCTATCTCGGCACTCAAGCCGGCGCCCTCATCGCCGGCGCCTTCATCACCGAAACGCTTTTTGATTGGCATGGCTTGGGCTTTCTGCTCGTCGATGCGGTTCTGAAACGGGATTACCCGACCGTTGAATGGGCCGTATTCACGGCATCCGTCGCCTCGCTCGCGGGGACCGCGGCCGGTGACTGGATGCAACGCCGGGCGGATCCACGGCTGAGGTCGGACGCATGATCTGGTGGACCTGGCTGATTCTATGGTTCGGCTCCGCGGGTGCGGTCGCGCTCTACTCCGCGCTGGGGCGCGGCCAGGGAGCGGTTCCCCTGCAGCTTTCGCTCGCCTCGCCGAGCTGGTCGCATATTTTCGGCTGCGGCGTTTTCGGCCAGGACATGCTCTTCGAAGTGCTCAGCGCTTCAGCAAAGAGCTCGATCGTGAGCCTGATCGCCACGGCGCTGGCTTGCCTCTTCGCTCTCGCGATTGGCGGAGGGATCGCGCTCTTGCCCGAGCGTTTCCGGTTTGTCGCGCTTCGAGGCCTTGATGCCTGGCTGGCTTTTCCCTTTCTTTTGGTCGCCCTGGGGCTCGCGGCGATTCGCGGGCCCGGATGGTCGACATTGATTGCTTCCCTGCTCATCGGCATGGTCCCGATGTTCGCGCGCTTGGTTTACGCCCGCACCCGGGAAATCCTCACCGAACCGTTTATCGAAGCGGCCCAGAGCGTGGGCGCGAGCTCCTGGCGAATTCTCATTCGCCATATCGGACCGAACCTAGGGCCCCTGGTCGTGGCCAAGGCCCCCCTCTTTTTCGCCCAATGCCTGATGGCCGAAGCCGCTCTTTCGTATTTGGGCGTCGGCGCTCCGATCGGAACCCAAACCTGGGGCTCGCTCCTGGCGTCGGGCAAGGATTACCTAATTGAAGCCCCTCATATCGCGCTGGCCTCGGGAATCCCTCTGGTTTTGACGCTCCTCGCATTACAGATCTTGTCTGCTGGCAAGAAATCGGTTTTCCGGTAAACTGTTCTTCTATGTCCCAATCAATCGATGCCGCAAAGGATGCCCTCGGCCAACTCTTCATCACCGGCTTTTCCGGCCTCGAGCTGAGCGAAGAAACCACCGCGTTTATCACCCAGGCCGGAATCGGCGGCGTGATTCTTTTCGCGCATAACTACGAAAACCCCGGCCAGGTCGCCGAATTGAGCAATCAGATCCAGGAATGCAAAAAAGGGGGGTTGCCCCTTTGGGTCAGCGTGGATCATGAAGGCGCGAAGGTGCAGCGCTTTAAGAAAGGCTTCACGAAAATTCCAGAAGCCGCCGTGATCGGCGCCACCGACTCGCCAAAACTGGTTTTCGAGCTTTCCGAAATGATGGGCAAAGAGCTCAAGGCCGTGGGCGTGAATCTCAATTTCTGCCCGGTCGCCGATATCGCGACCAATCCGAAAAATCCCGTGATCGGCCCGCGCTCCTACGGCGACAACGAAGAGATCGTCTCGAAAATGGTCACCGCCATGGTGCGCGGTCATATGGTCGCGGGCGTGCAGCCTTGCGTGAAGCATTTTCCCGGTCACGGCGATACCAGCACCGACTCCCACTTCGCGCTTCCGCGCGTCGATACGCCGCTCGAGGTTTTGCGCGAGCGCGAGTTCAAACCCTTCACGAAAGCCTTCAAATCCCGCTGCTCGATCGTCATGACCGCTCATATCATCATGAGCCAGTTCGATACGAAACTGCCCGCGACGCTTTCACCCAAGATCGTGAACGAGATCCTGCGCAAGGAACTGCGCTACACGAGAGTCGTCATCACCGACGACATGGAAATGAAAGCCATCACCGACCATTACGGCGCCGAGGACGCCCCGCGCTTGGCGATACAAGCCGGCTGCGACATGCTCTGCTACCGCACGGAAGCCGCCGCACGTCACGCCTACGCCTCGCTCACGAAAGACCTGGAAACCGGCAAGCTCGATCCCGCGCTCGTGCTCGCCGCCGCCGAACGCATCACGAGCCTGAAAAAAGATTCGCTGCTGCCTTACCAGCCCGCGGCCGTCATGGATTTACCCGATCATGTCGGCACCGCCGAAAACCAGGCGATCGTCGACAAAGTCGTCGCGGCCGCGGCTGCGAATGGCTACCCGGAAAAATAAGCGGATATGGTAAGATGAACGCATGGGTTCATCACATGACTACATAGCGCTCGAAGAGCGCTACGGCGCAAAAAACTATCATCCGCTGCCCGTGGTTTTAAACCGCGGGGAAGGCGCTTATCTTTTCGATTGCGACGGCAATCGGTACTTCGACTTTCTCTCCGCCTATTCGGCGGTCAACCAAGGACATTGCCACCCGAAGATTGTCGCGGCGCTCACCCAGCAAGCCACGCGCCTGACGCTGACCTCGCGTGCTTTTTATAACGACGCGCTCGGCGAATACTCCGAGTTCATCACCCGTTATTTCGACTACGAACGCGTCCTTCCCATGAACACGGGCGTGGAGGCGGGCGAAACCGCGCTCAAGCTCTGCCGCCGATGGGCATACGACGTTAAGAAAGTTCCAACAAACCGCGCGAAGATCCTCTTCGCCGCTGGCAATTTCTGGGGCCGGACTTTGGCGGCGGTTTCTTCATCGACGGATCCCAAATGCCGCGATGGCTTCGGTCCCTACATGCCGGGCTTCGAGATCATCCCTTACAACGATCTGCCGGCGCTCGAAGCCGCGCTGAAAGATCCCACTGTCGCGGGCTTCATGGTCGAGCCGATCCAAGGCGAAGCGGGCGTGATCGTTCCGCACGCCGGATATCTCCGCGGAGTGGCCGAACTTTGTAAAAAGGCGAACGTGCTTTTCATCGCCGATGAAATCCAAACCGGCCTGGGACGAACGGGAAAGCTCCTGGCGTGCGACCATGAAAACGTCAAGCCGGACATCCTGATCCTGGGCAAAGCGCTTTCCGGCGGGCTGCTCCCCGTCTCGGCGGTTCTCTGCCGAAGTGAGATCATGCTCACCATTCATCCAGGCGAGCACGGCTCAACCTATGGCGGCAACCCGCTCGCATGCCGCGTGGCGATCGCGGCGCTCGAGGTGATTCGCGATGAAAAACTATCCGAAAACGCCGAACGTCTCGGCCACGTTTTCCGCGAGGAAGTCGGAAAACTGCGCGCTCTCCGCAAATGGGTCCGCGACGTGCGCGGCAAGGGCCTGATGAACGCGGTTGAAATCGCGCCGGACGCCCCGGTATCGGCCTGGGATCTTTGCCTGCGCCTTAAGGAGGCCGGGTTGCTCGCGAAACCCACCCACGAACATACCATTCGCTTCGCCCCCCCTCTGGTCATCACCGAAAGCGAGTTGCGCGAAGGCTGCCGGATGATCCATAAAGCGGTATGCGAAACATTATAAAATCCGGTTTCAAAAACGCGATCGTCCACTCGCCCATTCGGGCTCGCGGGTCCTACCGATCGCTTTTGAAACCGTCCTTAAAAACCAGCGAAGTCGGAATCCTCGGCGGCGGCCAGCTCGCGCGGATGCTCGCCCAAAGCGCCGTCCAACTCGGGCTCAGGCCGGTGATCTACGCCGACCACCCTCAGTGCCCCGCGCACGACGCCGCGAGCGATCTCGTGCTCGGCACCCTGAACGACTCGCAAGCGCTCGAGAAATTTTTCGCTCGGGTTTCGGTCGTCATTTTCGAAAACGAATTCGTGGATTGCGAAAAGCTGCGAAGCGCTGCTATCGCCGCGGGACGTGATCCCGATCAGTTATTCCGACCCGGGCTTTCCACCATCCGTGCGTTGCAGAACAAGCTTCAGCAGAAAAAAATGCTGGCCGAGCTCAAGATTCCCACCTCCCCATTCATCGAGGTTTCAAATCCCGCCGATTTACCCAAAATCGCCAACGCCGCCGGCGGCGCCGTGGTTCTCAAATGGAGCCGCCTGGGCTATGACGGAAAAGGAGTGCTTTTTTTCGATCCGCGCAAAGAAGACAACCTTCCGGCCGCCCTTCGCTTTTGCGAGTCCGCCCATTCGCGCGGAATCGCCGTCTACGCAGAGAAAAAAATCCGTTTCAAACGGGAGCTCGCGGTCATTGCCGTGACCGGCACGGCTCAGAAACGCGGCACCCCGGCGACCGTCACCTACCCGCTCGTGATTTCCGAGCAGGAAGACGGGATCTGCAAACGAGTCATGGGCCCTGCTCTTGCGCTGGGCGCCCGCCCCGCTCACCAGAAACTGGCCGTCCGAGCCGCCGCGCAAATCGCGAAAGCCACGGGGCTTTGCGGAGCGTTCGGGATCGAATTTTTCGAAACCCGCGAGGGTAAACTGCTCGTCAACGAAATCGCCCCCCGCGTTCACAACACCGGCCATTACACGCAGAATGCGTTTTCGGCGAGCCAGTTTGAAAATCATTGGCGCGCGGTCTTGGGCCTCGACCTTCGCGATCCGCTCAAAGAACCCGGCGCGAATCAGCGCCATTTTGCGATGCTCAATTTATTGGGCCCGGATCAGGTTTCGATTTCAGGCGCTGACCTGCCCCTGCCCTCGCCAGGACCCTCGTCGCATCTTCATTGGTACGGGAAGCTCGAAATCAGCCCACGCCGGAAGCTCGGGCACCTCAACGGCATCGCCCGGGACGGCCGGGAGCTGAAAAAACTGCTCCGCGAGTTCGAGCTTTGCGAAAAAAGCTGGATTCAGGCCCTAAAAAAGAAATAAGAAATTATCATGAGCAAAAAATCATCATCCGTGCGCGCTGCACCCGTTGCTATCGTCATGGGCAGCCAATCCGATATGTCCGTGATGACAGCCGCGGGGGACGCCCTAAAAAAGCTCGGGATCGCGAGCCATACGGCGATCATCTCCGCCCACCGGACGCCCCACGAGGTCGCGAAATTCGCCGAGGGCGCGCGCAAAAAAGGAATTCAGGTCATCATCGCCGGGGCCGGCGGCGCCGCCCATTTGCCGGGAATGATCGCGGCCTATACCGAGCTCCCCGTGATCGGCGTCCCCGTCCCGATCGGCCCGATGCAAGGCACCGACGCCCTTCATTCGATCGTGCAAATGCCCAAAGGCGTGCCCGTCGCGACCGTCGCGATCGGCAACGCCTGGAACGCGGGCGTGCTGGCTGCGCAAATCCTGGGAACGGGAGATTCCAAAATCCTGGACCGCGTCCTCGGCTACAAAGCTGAAATGCGCGAGGCGGTTCTCTCATCGAAGTAATGGCCACGCCGGGCCGTAGATCGGGATATCTTCCCGGCAGTCCGAATCCTGTCTCGGCGCGCCCCCGATCCGCCGGTGTTTCTGGCCTGAACCCTGCTTCAGGCCCCCCGATGGTCATCAAGAATCTCCCTCATTCCGAGCGTCCGCGCGAACGCTGCCTTTCAAAAGGCCCCTGCTGCCTCAGTCTCCGTGAGCTCTTAACCATTCTCATTCACACCGGCCCGCCCGGAATCGGCGCCCCGGGGGTCGCCACCGCCCTTTTGGAGCGACCGGGACTCGGCATGAAAGAGCCCGAGCAGGAGCGCGCTCTGTTCACTGCCCTGGAAGCCTCGGCATCGGAGTCGGCTTTAGGCGGAATTCCAGGATTGGGCCCCGCCGCGATCGCCCGCATCCTCGCCGCCTTCGAGCTCGGTCGCCGCTACTCCCGGCAGCTTCGGCAAACCCAATCGCCTAACCCCCGAAGCCCCCGCCTGTTTCGGACGGCCGCAAGCCGAATCCCCCCGGAGCGCCGACAGGAACCCCGCGAATGGCTGGGCTTCGTGCCGCTTTACCGTTCCGGAGAGCTGGGTGAGCTCTGCATCGTGGAGCTGGGCGCCCGCACCCACGTAAACGTGGAGCCCGCCGAGCTCTTCGCAAGGATTCTCGCGCTCAGACCCCAAGGCTTTTTCCTTTTCCATAACCATCCATCGGACAATCTCGAGCCCTCGATGGAAGACCGGCAGCTGACCGATGCCGTGCATACGCTGGCCCGATCGTTCGGATTGAGATTTTTAGGCCATGCGGTTGTCGGTAGCAGGAGCGAAAACTGGATCCCTATGCTATAAGGCTGCATGGCCGAACCTTCTATTGTCGTGGTTGAAAACTGCCCTCATTGCCAAAAGGCTCCCGCGCTCTGCGTTTGCGAGTCGATCCAACAGCTTGCCGCCCGGCACCACGTCCTGATTTTGCAGCACCCGCAGGAGCCCGATCACGATCTCGGATCGGCGCGAATCGCCCATCTGAGCCTGCCCAATTCCACCCTGAAAGTAGGCCTCTCTTGGCCCAATCTCAAAACCGCGCTAGGTAAAGAGGCGGTCAACTCCCGCTGGGCGGTCCTCTACTTGGGCAGCGGGATCAAAGCGCCGACCGCAGGCAAAAAAACCGGACTCATATTCGTCGATAAAAAGGGCATCCCTCTGGAGGCCGCCCCGACCCCCAAAGATCTGGACGGAATCGTGGTGATTGACGGGACTTGGAGCCAAGCCAAAGCCCTCTGGTGGCGCAACGCCTGGCTGCTCAAGCTCAAACGCGCGATTCTGATCCCGAGCCAGCCCTCACTTTATAAAGAACTGAGGCGCGAACCTCGTAAAGAGTGCCTTTCCACCATCGAAACCGTGGCCGACGCTCTCGAAATTTTGGGGGCACCCCCAGCCACTGCCAATGGCCTGCGAGGAACCTTTAAAGTTCTCTTGGATAAAAGGCGAGCGCAGCTCAAGGAAGCTCGAGCTGCCCGCAAATCTTAACGGCAATACGAATTCTTAGCGTCCACCGGGCTTTTTCTGCATGTTCTGCAGCATCTGCATGGCCTGCTTGAGCTGGGCGTCCATGTTCTGACCCCCAGCTGCGCCCGGGCCGCGACCGCCCATATTCGGCATCTTCATTCCACCTGGGCCACCTGGGCCACCTGGGCCACCCATACCGCCCATGCCCATTCCGGCCATCATGTTTTGCATCTGGCTCATGGCATCGCCCATGCTCTTGGCGTTCGGAAAAGCCATCTTGAGCATCTGCTCGCTCGCGCTCTTCAACTTAAGAAAGATGACCACGTTGACCGCAGTCAGAATGGCAACGAAAACCCAACTCAAGATAATCCAAATTGACATGACACTGGTCTATCTCACCCCCGAAGAGTGCGCAAGACCATGCATTTCTTAACGCGGACCGAGCGCAATGCAACGCTCAGCGGCCCTCACGGCGCTTCGATAATATCTCGGGAGCATTTTGGGGCCTTTTGGCCCTTTCGCGCCCTAGGCACAGCAAATGCACAACGACCGGCCCATCTGCAAAGCGTCGGACGGCGTTGCAGCAGAGAGACCAAATTCAATAAGGAGCTTACTTATAATATGATGAACCGTAATTTTAAATTTCAGCCCTCACAACTTCTTCTCGCGGCAAGCGCCACTTTCGTGGTCGCGCTCGCCGCGTGCAGCAACTCATCCCACACGGCTTCTCCCACCCAAGCCAATAAGCAAGGAGACCAAAGAGCTCCGGCCTGGACAGCCCACATTCAAAGCGCATGCACGGGCGTAGCCGACAATGCATGTCGCGGAAAATACGGTTTCTCGGTCGACGCGAACGGCGTCTATACGGTAGGTCCGGCTCCCGGCGGACAAGTGATCACCGGGCAAATCGCAAGCGATAAATTTCAAGAGCTGGCCGCTCAAGTCAAAGCCATTGAAGCCTTAAGTCTCTCCAACGACGAAAGCTGCGCCGCGGTCGCCGACACGAACGCCACCGAAGACACCGTGACCCTGACCCACGGCAACACGGAAAACGTGGTTTTGGCGGTCAAACAAGACCAAAGCTGCTATGAAGTCGCCGACACGGGCGCCGTGGACGACCTGCACTCAACCCTGCAGGCCCTTGAAAACGCCTACTATCCGGATGTCTTTCCGGATGCCTGCTCAGATGCGGTGGGCCTCGTGCAGCAACAATACGCGCTTCTCCAAGCCTGTGACACCGACGCCGATTGCGCCTACTTAAATCTGAATCTCGGCTCGGCTGATTCGACCCCGAGCCTGGACATCATTCCTTCCCAGGGCTCGTTCGCGGTCTTTACCGACACCGACAGCGGCGTTTGCTCGGTCGTGAAACCCCCGGTCGTGGCCAACGGAGCACGAATTAATTCCGATTCAGCGACAATCATCAAACTTCTGCAGTCGGCGATCACCACCTGCGGCGATCGCCTCTACTCCGAATCGTGCAGCGGCACGACCTTTGACTCGAGCCACGCTCCCAGCTGCGTACAGAATGTCTGCCGAGCCAATCTGGCGCCATCCGCCGCTCCGACTGAGGCTCCCGCTGCAGGTTCGGCAGCCGGTCCGGCAGCCGCGCTGCTCCGCTGATCTGATCTAATTTGATTGTCCGTCGTTCCTCACCCACCCCCGCGATCCCTTCTCACCGAAGGGATCGCGGGTTTTTTTTGGCACCTCGGTTGCACCAAGCGACCCGCGAACTTTTGTTTCGAAAAACACAGGGGCGCGGGCATGAACCGAAATTCAGGCTTTTTAACTTTCTCTCTCATCATCGTTCTTAATCTGGGTCTCAACCTAGGCCTTACGGCCTGCTCTGGCGGCAATAGCAGCGTTCGCTCCGGCGGCAGTGCAACGGCCTCTCCCCCCTCCAGCAACGGAACGACCAGCAGCGCCAACATCAATGCAAAGGGGTGGTCGGAAGTCATCGTGCACGCCAACTATGCGAAGACTTTACTGGATTTCACCGGACACTTCAGTACGGATCGAAACGCATGCGGCCAGGACGCCAATGGCGCGATCGAACTGGCGAACTGGAATGCAATGACTGACGCCATCAACCAAGCCGTCACCGCCAAACAAAATCCAAGCGAAGATCAAAAAATTTGTCCAACCCAGCCAGATAGTGCCAAAATGGATGGAGACATGGAAATCGTTTTAGACAGCGGGACTCAAATGAAAATTTTTGAGAACTACGGACCGGGTCAGGTCTGCAGTCAAATCGCCGACGCGCAGCTCGCCCAGCGTCTCTACGACGCGATCAATCAGCTCGTCGTGTTGGCGGACAAAACGGATTGCCAGAATGGCTGGGGCCGCTAGGGTCTGCAAAGCCTGAAACTTTCACGGACGAAGACTAGAGGCCATGGATGGCCTCACTTCACTAAGAGCGCGCCCCGTGCTGCAGCATGACCTGCTCAACCGCCTCAAGATCGGCGTCGGTGATTTCCCAAACCTGCTTGCCGCCGATCATCCGGGTAATCGCTTCGAAGAGCTCATCCGAAAGGAAAGGCATGACTTTTCCGGAGCGGTATTCGCGCTCTTTTTCACCATAAAGGCCCAGGAAAGTCTCGTCGCGGAACCAGCTTTGCTTGTTCCGTCGCTGAATCTCGGCAAGGGCCGATTCGCTCGGCTGGCGCTGCAAGAACTCGAAAAACAATCCGGTCGATTTACCGCCAGGCAAAAACCACTCACCCGAAAAAACCTGAATCAGGTTTTCGTGCTCATCTTTCAGGATCGGCGTGACGAACTGAACGCCGCGCTCCAGCGCGTGCTTGTGAAACGCGATCAAGTCCGGGGTTCGCAGCGCGATATGCTGCCAGTGTGCCGCCGAATCGTGACCATCGAGCATGTCGCGGACATGCGAAGGTTCGTTCTTCGGCTCGGAAGGCTGCACGACCGCGATGATCGTTTTCAACGGATCGCCCTCGGAGCCGGTCCAATGACCGATACTGTTCGCAAAAGTCATCGAAACCTCGGAGCCATCGCCCTGAGGCCTTCTTTTTTCGTAAAGGATATCTTCGGGCTTCACGCCGAAGATGATCCGAAAAATCGCATAAGCCACCGTGTAGAGCCGCGGGTGCAGCAACAAGGTCATGTGGTCCACGGTGAAATTCAAAAAGGCTGGTTTTTGCGACGTATTCTTTGACATAGCCGCCATACAACCACGGGTCACGCGCTTTGGGAAGAGGGCTTCAAGATCTAATCTTCATCTAGTTTTCTGGCGAAGTGGTAGTCCGGCCGGCCATAGCGGCGGCGACGATCTCATCCACCCACTCGCTCTTTAAGCCCGTATTATAGCTTTGCCGACGGGCATTCGAGGGAAGAACAGTCACGAAGTCGGGGTGGTTTTCGAGAGAATCCCCTGTCCAAAATCCGGAATGAACTTCAAAACTTCCATCGGCGAGCCGATTTCCGAACAGATCGTAAAAATACTCGATCGTGACCGGCTGCGTTCCGCCGTTATAATCGAAAGAATAGACGAAATTGGCAAAGGTAACCCACGTGGTCACGTGCATCACGTGCGGATCAGCCGGATCGCCGGAAACACGGGACTCCGCCGCGAAGACCGGCACATTCCAAACCTCCACCCCCGCATCCTTATCCATGACGAAGGGTTGCGCTTTATCGAAAAGCTGAACCTGGAGAAAGCGATGAAACTGATCAGGATAGAGGTCCAAAAAGTCGTCGCCATAGGTTCCCTGGAACCGTTGCCCATATTGAGTAAACCCTTGCGGAGGGCCGTCATAGGTTTTAATGAGAAGCGCCTTTAAATCGGCGGCACGAAACGGAACACCGTCGACGACGGCGTCATCCATTGGAGCCGGCTCTTGAATCGAAGCGGAAGACCAGGCGTTGCATAACCCCTCCCAAGCCTCGGCATCAGGATCATAAGCTTGAGCCTCGATGTCCGCCGCATGGCTGTCCACGCCTTTCACCCGCCTTGCCCACTGATCATAGCGCTGCAAAGGAGAAAGCTCGCCCGTCGCGGGATCGGGCATGAACATTTCCTTCTTCCGCTTCGGAAACCAATAGCCCGTCCAGGGCACGACCTGGGTGTTCGGCGAACTGTAGTCGCCTTCGCGCACGATCGCGCTGCCGTAGACGCTCGTCACGAAATCGAAATTCACCGGAATCGACCGAAGCTGGGTCGATTGAACCGCCGCGGAGGCGAGCGCCGAGCTCGTCGCGCCGCCGCCCTGGCAACTCGAAACTGCCAATGCGAACGGCACGATCACGCCAGCCAGACCGAGCGGCGCCGCCGCCTGGATTTTTCCCTTCACCATTTTCCCTCTCCCGCGAAACTAGCCGAAATCAAAAAAACTCGGAGAGTGAACATTCCACCCTCCGAGCTGCCCCTAACACCGTTGGAGGGTCACTATTTGTCGTTCAACCTGCCGACACCCGGGATATTCCCGCCATCAAGGCCCGAGCAGGTGTCGACGACACGACCGGTGTCGACAACCGAGCCCAACTTAGGATTCGAGCCCTTGGACGCGGCGACGGCGCCTTGGCAATAATCGTTGATCGTTCCCTTGAGACCGATCACCTCCGGGCAGGTCAACGCATGCTCAACAGTCAAAGTTTTCGCCACTTCTTTGTAGCGCAAGCAGCTTCCCGTGACTTCACGGGTTTCTACGCCTTGGGGCGCAATGCCTCCGACCACCCACTTATCCGAAGTCACCTGCACGGAAACCGAGCCGGTAGCGGTCAACACGAAGGACCCCGGACTCACCGGGACGAACTCAGTCGAAACCCCCGTACATTGAATCACGATATTCGCGGGAGCCACCTGCTCGTTGAACGAAGCGGGATTCGCGCAGTGAGCTTGAAACTCCTCCCAGCTGATGCCCTGAGGCGGATGAATCAGCCCCTTTCCCCCTCCGATGCCTTCCCCTATGCCCTTGACATCGCCCGCGAAAGCAAACGAGCTAACGCTCAGAACAGCCAGAGCAATCATCCATTTCGACTTAATCATCTGTAACGTCTCCTTTATTTCTTTGTAAAAACTACGACTCCGCTCGCACCGTGAGTACCTCACCACGGAGCCTCAGCGGCGGCCTTTGTGCACCCCGCGTGCCAGACGACTAAAGCGCGTCTAAAAGCGTGCGCTGGCGTGGACGCGTTTAACGCCCGCTTTTTAGTGAAATTAAGGAAGATTTTCGATGAATTCTGCACTTTCGAGAGTGCAAATCAAACGCCACACCGGGTGTTGGTAACTCAGAGAAAGCGGCCAAGAGACGAGCAGGAGTTTTCCGTGAAATCCGAGGCCGCTAGGGAAGCGCCACGACGGCGCGTATTTAGGGTCCCTAGACAGGAGGTCGTGCGGACTCGGGATTTCACGGAAAACTCCTGCTCGCCTCTTGACTGATTACTCTAATCCGTATCGGCGCCGCTTGCGCCACAACGTGCTGAGATTGATACCGAGGATGCTCGCCGCTTCTTCAAGTGTCGTCGCGGTCGCGAGCACGTGCTGAATATGCTGCTTCTCGAGCTCCTCCAGGCTCACGTCGGACGCGGTCACCGAACCCGCGGCCATCGCCGGGGTGACCACGCCCCATTGCCCCGGAGCGGGAGAGGATTGAAAGGCGCTTTGATTTTCGATCACCCGATCGGGAAGATCCTCGAGCGTGACCTGTTCGCCGGTCGAAAGGATCGCCGCGCGCTCCAGCGCGTTCTTGAGCTCGCGAATATTTCCTGGCCAGGCATAATTCAGGATCGCGGTTTTGGCCGCGTCGCTGATGGGCCGGGGCTTGTGCTTGGTCGCGAGAAAACTCCGGGTCAACAGCTCTTCGGCCAGCTGAAGGATGTCCTCGTTCCGCTGCCGGAGAGAAGGCATATGAAGCTCGATGACATTGAGGCGGAAATAGAGATCCTCGCGAAAGCGTCCCTCACGGACCTCGCGCTCCAAATCCTTGTTGGTCGCCGCGATGATGCGGACATCGACCCGGATCGTCTTTGTGTCGCCGACCCTCTCGAACTCGCGCTCCTGTAAAAAGCGCAGCAGCTTGGTCTGAAGGCTTGCCGAGATTTCGCCGATTTCATCGAGAAACACCGTACCGGTGTCGGCGACTTGCAGACGGCCCATCTTATCCTTTACCGCGCCGGTGAAAGACCCGCGAGCGTGGCCGAAAAGCTCGCTCTCGAGCAGGTTTTCCGACAAAGTCGCGCAATTGACCACCGCGAACGGCCCCTTCGCTCGCGGGCTTCCGTCGTGAATCATTTTCGCGAGCATCGTCTTGCCGGTGCCGCTTTCGCCGGTAATCAGAATCGTCGAGTCGGTGACCGCGACTTTCTTCGCGGTATCCAAGACCTTCTGCATACGCGGATTGCGGGTGACGATCGCCGACGGCTCCGAGAGCGCATCCACGGTGTCGCGCAGCTTGGTATTTTCCTCGCGCAGCCGGCGGAACTCCTCGATACGATCCACCAGATGCTCGAGCTGCTCGGGCGTGAACGGCTTCACCAGGTAATCGTAGGCGCTGTTCTTCATCGCCGAGACGGCGGTGTCGATCGTGCCGAACGCGGTCATCACGACGACGGTAACGGAAGGAAAATACTCGCGTGCCTTGCTGAGCAGATCCAGGCCGCTCATCCCGTCCATGCGCAAATCGGTAAGAAGGATGTCCGGCAACTGCTTGCGCATCAAAGTGATCGCCATCTCGCCGCTGTCCGCCACCTCGACGTCATGGCCGGCAAGCTTCATCGCCGTCTCGATGGTGCTGCAAATACTTCTCTCGTCATCAACTACTAACAGACGTGCCACAAAACTCCCCTTCTCTTATCTGCCCATACGAGCGGTTGTATCTGAAATATCGCCGGATCGCGCACGAGTCAGCGCGTTGGTGCTTCGCTGCCGCAAAGGCAAAGTAAAACAAAACTCAGCTCCCTTTCCCAACTCGCTACTCACCCAAATCCGCCCGCCGTGCGCGACGATGATCTCGCGCGCGACCGAAAGCCCAACTCCAGTACTGTCCGACCGGGCGACTTGAATATCATAAAAAGGCGCGAATTTATCGAAAATTCTGGCATGCCGCTTCCGTTCTATGCCGGGCCCGTGATCTCGGACCCGTACCTCGACCCACTCTTCGCCCGCGCAAACAATAGTTGTTTCCACGGATCCGCCCCGAGGCGAGTGGCGAATGGCGTTGGTCAGCAGGATCCGGAACGCCCATGCAAGCTTCGTGGGATCGAAAGCGATCGGAAACGCGCCTTCAGGCCCCCTTTTGGCCTCTCCCCGGGTATCCAAAACCTTGAAGGCCATGAAGATCTCGCGATCTTTGGCGTCACCACTGACTGACTCCAAGGCCCGCTTGATAAACTTAAACAAATCAAATGTTTGAAACTGAAGACGTTGGTCAAGTACATCAAAATTAGATGCATTCAAAAGATCATCGAGCAGGCGCCGCAAGCGCTCCACATCCTGAACGCAGGTTTTTATCAATGCCTGATGAATAGGACTCGAAAAATCATCGATCGACTTATTGAGCAGGCGGATCGCCATCATCAGGCTCGTAACCGGGGTTTTGACCTCGTGAGACAGGGTGCCGATAAAGTGCCTCTTCGCTTCCTGGCTCTCCCGGACAATGGTGACGTCTTGGGCGACGACCAAGGTATCCGCCTGAAAACGGTCCAAAACCCGCCCGACCGAGGCGTCGGCATCATGCTCGATTTGCTCGATCAAACCGAAGGAAATGGGATGAGACTGGAAAAGATAATAGGAGGTCCGGTCGGCGGCTTCGAAAACAAGCTCGACCGGCATCGTCTGAACCTGCGAGCACATGATCGCCCGGGCGCAACGTTGAGTTTGGGACTGCTCTCCGGCCGAATCTCCCTGCACCGGGGCGTTTGCCAAGACCCGAATATCGGAGCCGCCGGCGGGCAAATCGCTGCGGCCGAGGATTTTCTCCGCGACCGGGTTCATATAAAGAATCTGGTTGTCCCGAAGCAAAAAGATCCCATCCGAAATCGACGCCGCGATAATATCCGCCCGGCGCTTTTCGATGAGAAGCCTGCGCACGTTGAGCGCGCGAAATCCTTTCAATCGCTCCATCAGCTGCCTCGCGTTGCGCAGAAGCGCGACGGCTTCCGGCAACTGCGACGCCGACTGGGGAAACCCCACCGACAGGTCGTCACCCACGTTGACCGCCTTGAGCAAGCCTTTTACCGAATCGATCGATCGGATCACGGACCGGAAAATCAATAATGCCGCGACATCCAGCGCCGTCATCAACGTGACCGCGGTGAAAAAGCGGAAGCCGAACCTCTCGACGTAGAAGGTCGAGATCGCCAGCAGCCAGGCGCCGACAACGAGACCGAACAGAATCCACATCCGCACGCGAATCGATAACCGTCTAAACCGATACTCGATACCGCGGTGCTTAACCCCTGTCTTGCTCATCCCCGTTTCCCCCCAAACCACGGGAGGGAGCATCGCAAGCGCTATACCATTTTGATATATTGCAAAATCAGCACCTTGCACGATCGACCCGGTTCCGGCACGAGCGAAACGTGCAAAAAACCATGGCAAATTGCAATCAGGCGCCTAACGTGCGGCGGTCATTCGGCGGAAATTCCGTTTCTCCTCAAAGGCCTGGCAATTGGCGCAAAGCCTTGCCTGAGGCAAAACGCTCAAGCGACGAGCGGGAATTTCTTCTCCGCAATCCTCGCAAATTCCGAAATGGCCCGTCGACATTTTCGAAAGAGCGCGCTCCACGGCCAAGAGCTCCTGGCGACCCTGCTCGTGAAGCTTTGCGTCACGATCGCCTTGTTCCAGGCCTTGCGCGATATCAATAATTTCGGCGGGTGGCGGATTAATGGTCGTGTCGGGTTCTTCCGCCGCGCGCTCGGCAAGCCGATCTATCCTTTTTCGGCGCTCGAGCAAAGTTTCCCGAATTTGCTCCAAGGTTTTTCCATCCATAGACATTTAAGAAATCCTCTGGCGGCGATAATGCGAATTCAGTGCCGACCAGGATTTTTACGTGAAGCGTACGACTGCAAATAACGGCTTGAGAGTGGGCGCTTCATGCGCTTCGCCAGCTTAAGACTCGCTTCGCAAAGACGATCCAGCTTGACCCCCGTGCGAGCGCCCAAACCATTCAGCATGTAGACAAGATCTTCGGTCGCGAGATTGCCGCTGGCGCCCGGAGCGAAGGGGCAACCGCCCAATCCTCCGGCCGAGCTATCGACGGTCGTCACGCCGACGTCGAGCGACCGTAAAGTATTGGCAAGCGCGAGCCCGCGCGTATCGTGAAAATGGACCGCGACGCCCGCTTGCCCGAGAAGCTTGAGCGCGGGTTTAACGACATCGTCGATCTGATTCGGAGTCGCAACCCCGATCGTATCCCCGATCGACACTTGATCGACGCCCAAATCCGCCAAAGCGTCGATGACCCGGAGAACTTTCCGCGGAGACATCTTTCCCTCGAAAGGGCAGCCAAACGCGGTCGAAACATAGGCACGGATCCTGACCTTGCGATCCGCGCGCGCCGATTTGACGACCTCGGAAATCTCTTCGAGGGATTCCCGAATCGACATTCCGATATTGTGCTGATTGAAGGTCTCCGACGATGCGGTGAAAAGCGCGATATTCCGAATCCCGCATGCCTGCGCGCGCTGAAGCCCGCGGCGGTTCGGTACCAGGCCCCAGGCTTTGGCTCGCATGGCGGGCGGCATTCTCAATTTCGCGATCAGTTTTTCCATATCCGCCATCTGCGGTACGCGATCGGAACGGACAAATGCTCCGATCTCGATATCCCGCAGACCGGCCTTGAACAGGTCCGAAATAAATTCAGCCTTATGGGCCGTGCTCACGACCCGACCCTCATTCTGCAGGCCATCGCGAGGCCCGACCTCGAAGATATGGATCGGGCTAGCCATTGTTCTCACCCTTTTCCGGCTCGACCTCGAAGAAGCGGTCTCCGGGAGAAAGCTGCTGGCCTTCTTGAACCAAAACGCGCGTAACCCGGCCCGCGAAAGGCGCCTTGACCGTGAACTCCATTTTCATGGCTTCGATCAAAATCAGAGGATCGCCTGCAGCGACCTGCGCACCCTCGCCCACCAGGAGCTTACGGACTTTTCCCGGAAACTGGGCCACCAAGTCGCTATCGTTACCGGCCGCCGCTCCGCCGGCGGAACCGCGGCCGGCCTTTTCGACCGCGCCGAAATAAAGTCTTCCGTCCAAAGAAAAGCTCAACCGCCCTCGCAGCTCGTGCAAAGCAAAGCGCTTTCGCGCGCCGCTCGGGGAAGTCGCGATCAGCCACCCGCCGGGCCTCCGCTCGAAGCACCATCCCTTCGTCGCTTCAAGCTCAAACCGTTTACCGCTGATTTTCAATGTTTCACTCATCGCCACTTGTGCTCCCAAGGAGAGGGGCCCACAGCCGCTCCAACCGAAGCGGATGCGGAGCTCTTCGCGCTTTTCAGCTGGGCGCTTGCCGCGGCAATGAGCTCAAGCTCGGTGGATGAAAGCTCCGGCGCGAAATGAGCGAACTCAGTGCCCAAAAAGCCGGTATGAACCCGGCCTTCTTGCACGGCGGGATGATCAGCGATCGCCCGTAAATAAGCCTGATTCGTGCCCATTCCCAAAATCACGGTTTCATCGAGGGCATAACGCATGCGAGCCAGGGCATGCTGGCGATTTTGCCCCAGCACGATGAGCTTAGCGAGCATCGAGTCGAACTGAATGCCGACTTCCTGTCCCTCTTCGATGCCGGAATCCACCCGAATGCCGGGACCGCTCGGCCAGCGGAGCATTTCCACCTTACCAGGTGTGGGAACGAAACCTTGCGCCGGGTCTTCGGCATAGAGCCGGACCTCGATCGCATGGCCCCGGGTCGAAGGAGGGTCCTGCAGGTAGGTTTCATCCGGGTCCTGAGCTTGCGTCAATTGCGCGATCACCAGATCGACGCCCGTGACCAGTTCAGTCACCGGATGCTCGACCTGAAGGCGGGTGTTCATCTCCAGGAAATAATAGCCGCCGCTCGCATCCACGAGAAACTCGAGCGTTCCGGCGCTGCGATATCTCACCCCGCGAGCCAATCGCATCGCGGCCTCGTGAAGACCGTTGCGGGTATCCTTCGAAAGATGAGGCGCCAACGCCTCTTCCCAAACTTTTTGATGCCGGCGCTGAAGCGAGCACTCCCGGTCGTGCAAATGTACGGCATGCCCTCGCCCGTCGCCAAAGACCTGGACCTCGATATGACGGGGCTGATCGACCAAGCGCTCGATGAAAAGCGTTCCGTCGCCAAACGCGGAAACCGCTTCGGCCGACGCGCTTTCCGCGGCCTCGAGCAGATCTTCGGCCCGATCGACCCGACGCATTCCCTTGCCGCCGCCGCCCGCCGAAGCTTTCAAAAGCAGCGGGAAACCCACGGCTTTCGCAGCCGCGCGAATGTCCCCGCCTTTCGGCACTTTGGCCCAGGGAAGAGTCGGAACCCCTTCGCGGATGGCGATTTCCTTAGCCGCGATCTTGCCGCCCATTTGCGCCATCGTTTCCGCTCGCGGACCGACAAAGATCAAACCCGTCTTTTCGACGGCTTCCGCGAAGGCGGGACGCTCGGATAAAAAACCGTAACCCGGATGGATCAGCGTCGCGCCGGATTTCCGCGCCGCCGCCAAAATCGATGCGATATCGAGATAGCCTTCAACAAGCTGTACCTCGTCAGCCATCGTGACGTGACGTGCCTGCTCATCGCCCGGCGCGCAGATCGCGACCGTGCCCAAGCCCATTTCACGGCACGCCTGAAAAATTCGACAGGCAATCTCGGAGCGGTTTGCAACCAGAACTTTGGTACGTGACATGGTTATTTCTTGAGCATTATTTTTTTAGCCAGGCCGGCTTTCTTTTTTCCAAGAATGCCTTCAAGCCTTCCTGTCCTTCGGGCGAGATGCGGAGCTCGGCCAAAGTGCGTGAAACATAGTCGTAGCAATCGGGGAGCTTTTTGCGGCGCTCAGGCCAGGAAAGATCCAAAACCACGCGTTTGGCGACCGACATCGCGTTCGGGCCGCACTGAAGCATATTGCCCAGGAGCCGCTCGAGGGCCACATCCAGATCCGACGGTTTCTCAACTACTTCATGGATCAAGCCGATCTCTCTCGCGCGAGCGGCGTTGAAGCGCTCGGCGCTGATAAAAAGACCGCGCGCATGGGAGCCGCCGATCTTGGCGATCACGAACGGACCGATGCATGCCGGAACGATCCCTAAACGGACTTCGCTTAAGCTGAATTGGGTTTCGCTGGAAGCGATGGCGATATCGCAAACGCTGACCAAGCCCACCCCGCCCCCGATGGCCGCGCCATGAATCGCTCCGATCACGGGCTTGGGGCATTCGTTCATGGTCGAAAAGAGCTGGGTTAAACGAGTGGTATCTTTGAGGTTGTCCTCGAAATTCAGCTCAACCGACTTCTTCATCCAATTCAGGTCGCCGCCCGCGCAAAAAACCGGGCCTTCCCCCCGAAGCACCACGATTTTCACGTCCGCAGCCACCGCTTCGGTTCCAAAAACTTTGGAAAGTTCCTCAATTACGGTCTCATTAAAAGCGTTCCGAATCTCTGGACGATTCAAACGAACGTTCAGAACCCCCCGGTCATCGAGTTTCACCTGCAGCGTTTGGTAGGACATATTCCGGTATTATGTTAGCAACAAACTCATGTCCATCCTCAAATCCCAGATCCAGACCAGCTCGGAGGAGTTCAAGTCCAACCGGGCGCACCATCAAAAGTTGAACCAAGAACTCGCCGAGCGCTTGGCCGAAGCGGCCGAGGGCGGCGGACGCGAGGCACGAGAAAAACACGAAAAGCGCGGAAAGCTCTATGTGCGCGACCGGATTCAGAAATTAATCGACCCGGGCACCACCTTCCTCGAGCTTTCTGCTTTGGCCGCTTATGGGATGTATGACGGCGCCGCACCATCGGCGGGGGTTGTCACCGGAATCGGGGTCATTCAGGGCCGAGAAGCGATGATTATCGCCAATGACGCAACCGTCAAGGGCGGAACCTATTTTCCGATGACGGTCAAAAAGCATCTGAGGGCGCAAGAAATCGCCCGCGAAAATCGCCTTCCCTGCGTCTATCTGGTCGACTCGGGCGGAGCCTTTCTCCCCATGCAAGCCGACGTCTTTCCCGATCGCGAGCATTTCGGGCGCATTTTTTACAACCAGGCGCAAATGTCCGCGATGGGAATTCCGCAAATCGCGGCCGTCATGGGCTCTTGCACGGCGGGTGGCGCCTATGTTCCCGCCATGTCCGATGAAACGATCATCGTACGCAAGCAAGGCACTATCTTTTTGGGCGGCCCTCCCCTGGTGCGAGCCGCCACCGGTGAAATCGTCACCGCCGAGGACCTGGGCGGCGGCGATGTCCATTGCCGCACCTCGGGCGTGACCGATCACCTCGCTGAAGATGACGAGCATGCGCTGGAGATTGTCCGCGAGATCATGCTGCACTTAGGCCCTAAGCCCGCGCTCCCGGTCGAGCGCATGCCGGTCGAAGAGCCGCTTTACGATCCGGCTGAAATTTCGGGCATCCTGCCCACCGAGCTGCGCAAGCCGGTCGACGTGCGCGAAATCATCGCGCGCCTGGTGGACGGTTCGCGCTTCCACGAGTTCAAGCCTTTGTACGGAACGACGCTGGTCACCGGGTTTGCCCATATTTTCGGCTATCCGATCGGCATCATCGGCAACAACGGCATTCTTTTCAGTGAAAGCGCGCTCAAAGCCGCGCACTTCATCGAGCTTTGCTGCCAGCGAAAAATCCCCCTGCTTTTCCTGCAAAACATCACCGGCTTCATGGTCGGAAAGAAATACGAGCAGGGCGGCATCGCGAAAGACGGAGCGAAAATGGTCACCGCGGTTTCAAACGCGCAAGTTCCGAAATTCACGGTCATCGTGGGCGGATCCTTCGGCGCCGGAAACTACGGGATGTGCGGCCGCGCCTTCCAGCCGCGCTTTCTGTGGATGTGGCCCAACGCCCGGATTTCGGTCATGGGCGGGGAACAAGCGGCAGGAGTGCTCTCGCAGGTCAAAACCGACCAGCTCGAAGCGCAAGGCAAGAAACTCAGCGCGGCCGAGATCGAAAAAATCCAGGCCCCCATTCGCGAGCAATATGAGCGCGAGGGCAGCCCTTACACCAGCACGTCCCGGCTCTGGGACGACGGGATCATTTCGCCTGAACGCACGCGCGAGCATCTCGCGCTGGCGTTGGCGGCGACGATGAACGCGCCGATTCCCAATACGGAGTTCGGCGTGTTCCGGATGTAGAGCTCTCACCGCCGATAGAGCAATGCCCCTGGTTCCTCGATCACGAGCGCCCATTCCGGCTGGCTCGCCAAGGCACCAATCAAGGCAAACCCCGCTCTTTTATCGAGCGCGATGTAGCTCACGTCATACTTCCGAAGCAGCTCTTGCCAGCCGGGCTGCGCGAGAATGAGAGTGCTATAATCGTTGAACTCGGCGTCGCTGAAAATGATGTTCCGGGTGTCCATGAATATCGGGTCGTTCTGCGCGAGCGCTAGGAACCCGCCAATCTCCCAATCACTGAAAACGCGGCCTGGTGCAGCCGTTTTCAGATAATTCGCGATCCGCCAAGGCGCCGTCGCGGCATACAGATCACGCTTGGTCGGCGGAAGCTCATTGCGCAGCCCCGGCTTGACCCAGGGAAGGAAAGCGACCCACGCCAGAATTACCGCCACCACGATCCCGAGATTCGCCGGACCGGCCTTCGCGGAGCGGGCATCCTCGCGCAATCGTCCTAACTGCTGAAGCCAAGGAAGAAACGCGAGAAACGGGAAAACCGTATTGCGAAAACTCAGAGCGCCCAGCGCCAAAAGGGGCAGGTACGGCGTTCTCAGAATTCGAAGCGCTTCGGCGCGATCGGATCGCCAAGTCCTGATCAGCAGCAGAACCACCGCCGCCACAAGAACGTAGAATAGAATCCCCTGCGGGAAGTAATCATGGAGATTCGTCGGCATCCATTCGTCGATTTCACGGCGGCGGGAAACGAGGGCGGTCTCCAAAACGTAGGGGAAAACGCGATAGCCGAACGGATTGAGCAATGAAGCGGCAAGCGCTCCGACCAACCCCCAGCACTCCGAACGGAAAACCCGGTGAGCGGTGATGGCCCGAGCGGCGATTCGCCACCCGAACATTCCGGCCAGAAGCGGCCAAGAGCCGTGCAAATTCACCCAGGCGATTTGGACCGCGCCCAGCGCGCAAAGCTCGCGAAGAGAAAGCTCGTCTTCCTTTTGCAAAAGCAGGTATGAGGCGAGAAACGGGATCAGCGCGATCAGCGCCGGCCGATCGACCGCGAAAGAGGCCAGGCCTAAAAAGACGTAAAGCACGAGCGCGATATTGAACAAGGGCCAGGGCGCCCGGAGCTTTGCGAGCGACGCCCGGTACAGCATCGCCAAAAGGCCGAAGAGCGCGGCTTTGTGAAACAAACTCACCGCGATCAACCCTCCCAAACCGTAAAGCGTGCCGTAAATCAGGCAAATTCCAGCGGGGTAAACCAGCTCTCCGGTCGGCAGGAAGCTGAAGACATCATGCCTCAGAAGCGATGAGTGCTCGAGCGAGGCGCGGCCCATCGCGATCCAGATCGCCAGATCGGAAGTCGCTATCGGTAAAGACTGAAAATAAACCAGCGGCAACGCGAAGAAGAGAAAAAGGTAGAGGTGGTCACGAGTCAGTTGCACGGTAGGGTCAGTTTACACCTGCTTGAGTTTAAGAGCGCGTAACAAAATCCCCGGCGCCGGGTGCGCCATGCGTCACAATCAGTTTGAACGCGGTTTCAGTTTTGCAGCACCTTGCCTTCATGAAGGTCGCCACGGCGGTTTTATTCGTTTGGCTGGCCTGTACGAGCGAGGGTCGGACTCAAAACATCGTCATGCAGACCGGTCAGGGACCTTACACCATCAGCGTGAACCCGGACGGCCAGGTCGTCTCGTCGCCCCTCGCCCCGAACAGCTATCCGAACCTGATTCCGCAGGTCGCGCAATCGCCTCAGCCGCAGCCCCAGGCCCCGATCAGCGAGAACCTGCCGGCCGCCCAGCCCGAGCCGGTCATCTGCAACTGCAGCTGCCCAAGCGCCGCGCCTACCGGAAGCCCGAGCATCTCCCCCGCCGAAGCGGCGCAAAATCTTCGAGCCGGCTACGACGGAGATACCGGTGGGGCTTACCAGCCCTAATCTTCGTCGGCTTGAAGCGCGGCGATCACGCTTAAATCCTCAAGGGTCGTCGTATCGCCTTTGACCGTGCCGGAGGTCGCGAGCTCGCGAAGGAGCCGCCGCATGATCTTTCCGGAGCGGGTTTTAGGCAATGCGTCGGTGAATCGAATATCGTCGGGACGGGCGAGAGCCCCGATTTCCTTCGTCACATGAGCACGCAATTCCGCGCGGATCTCTTCCATTTTATGGGAATCGTTCGCGATTGCCTTGCTCGCCGCGTGCTTCAACGTGACGAACACAACCAAGGCTTGACCCTTGATCTCGTCCGGTCGCCCCACCACCGCGGCCTCAGCCACTTTAGGATGCGAAACCAGCGCGCTCTCCACTTCCATCGTACCGATGCGGTGCCCGCTCACGTTCAACACATCATCGACCCGGCCCAAAACCCAGATGTAGCCGTCTTTGTCTTTGCGTGCGCCGTCGCCGGTGAAATAAATTCCCCCTGGGTACTCCGAGAAATAAGCCTTCTCGAACCGCTCAGGATCTTTGTAGATCGTGCGCGCCATCGACGGCCAGGGCTTGCGGATGATTAGGTAACCGCCGGAACCCAGCGGCACCGGCTTCCCCGCTTTATCGACGACATCCACGGCGTAGCCTGGAAGCGGAAGCGTGGCGGAGCCGGGTTTGGTGGGCGTCGCGCCGGGCATCGGCGATATGACGATCGATCCGGTTTCGGTCTGCCAGTAAGTATCGACGATCGGACAACGGTCGCCACCGATCAAGCTGCGATACCACATCCATGCCTCGGGATTAATGGGCTCGCCGACCGAACCCAAAAGCCTCAGCGAAGACAAATCGCGCGATTTCGGATGCTCATCGCCTAAACGCATGAACGATCGAATCGCCGTCGGCGCGGTATAAAGTATCGAGACCCGGTGGCGCTCGATGATTTCCCAAAAGCGATCCGGCGCGGGCTGCATCGGCGCGCCTTCGTAAATCAACACCGAAGCCCCCGCCGCGAGAGGACCATAAACCACGTAACTATGGCCGGTGATCCAACCGATATCGGCCGTGCACCAATAGAGGTCGGAATCCTTCAAATCGAAGACGGTTCGCATAGAGCTCAAAGCTCCGGCCATATAGCCGCCGGTCGTGTGAACGAGCCCCTTAGGCTTTCCGGTCGTGCCGCTCGTATAAAGAATGAAAAGCGGATGCTCCGAATCCACGGGGACGGGCTGTCCGGCCCGAACTCGCTCAAACGATGAAACAGAAGCGAGAAGCGCATGATAATCCCATTGCTGAGCGCCTTTTTGGATGACGGGCTCGACGCTGCTGCGCACGTGGCGGGTCAGTTGGCCGGCTTGAGCGCGCTTGACGACCACGACGTTTTTGACGCCCGGGCATTGACCGACGGCCGTATCGACATTCTGTTTGAGCGGAACGATGCTGCCCTTTCGATAACCTCCGTCGGCGGTGATCACGACTGAAGCTTCCGCGTCGTTCACCCGGTCCCGAAGCGCTTCCGCGCTAAAGCCGCCAAATACGACGGTATGAACGAAGCCGCCACGAGCGCACGCCAACATGGCGACCACTGCTTCCGGAATCATCGGCATATAGATCGCGACACGATCCCCAGTCGAGAGCCCCAGGCGTTTTAGCGACGCTGTAAAAAGTTCAACTTCCCGATGAAGCTGCGAATAAGTCCATGAAGTAACTTCTCCCGGCTCGCCCTCCCAAATCAGCGCCACTTTGTGACGATTTTCTTCCAGGTGACGATCGAGACAATTGTAAGAAGCGTTCAGCTTGCCGCCGACAAACCATTCCGCGCGAGGAGCTTTCCAGCGCAGAACTTTTTTCCATGACTTGAACCAAGTCAGCTCTTTCGCGACGTCCGCCCAATAGGCTTCCGGGTCGCGAAGTCCCTTTTTTCTTAACGCCTTATCTTGGCTTGGAGAAATATTCGCGAATTCAGAGAAGGACTTCGACGGAGGAAATTTTCGTCCCTCCTTCAAGGTGACACTGAAGCTTGAAGCGGTATTATTTTTGATATTTTTTTTAGCCTTTTTTGTCATCTGAGTCATGGCCTCAGATTACTCCGGTTAAACTGAGTGAATACTACTTTTTACATACCTGGCTCCAAGAACCCTAAAAAAAGCTCCAAACTTTCCCGCCACAAAGCCTGAATGAATTAGATCATTTTGAAATTATCCCAATAAAATCAGTGAGAGGTGTCCCTTTATGCAGCTTGGCCTGCAAAATGCATTACGGGCTGCCGTGACTTTGAATGGGGGATATAAATCAATGAAAAATCTAGTTAGCGTGGGAATCATCTTATCGGCTCTGTCTGCTTCAGTCTGCCTGAACAACGCGTATGCCGCGTTTACGAATTTTGAACCAGGCTCAACCGCAAGCATCGTTGGCGGAACTGACGTTCAAGCTGACGACCCGATCGCAAGCACGACCGTTATGTTGTTCGGTCAAGTTACCGAAACCGACCCGAAAACGGGCCAAGCGCAGACGGGCGTGTACATCTGCACGGCTTCGATCATCTCCCAGGATACGTTGGTCAGCGCAGGTCACTGCGTAGCCGAGACCCTCGCGGCCCCAACCGATCCAACGAAACTCTACGTCGTTTTCGGACAAGCCCTGCCCAACGGCGCGGTCTTTGGCCAAACGCCGTTTGAACAAATCATTGCCGATCCGTCGGTTCATCCGATCTACGGCTACGTCGCTCACCCGCAATGGCTGGGAGCCGACAATCAACAAGCTCTGAGCCAGCCTGATGCGCATGACATCTCGGTCATTCGCTTCAAGGGCGGCTTGCCCCAAGGCTATACTACGGCAACGCTCCTTCCTGCCGATGTGACCTTGCAGAAGGGCGAAGAGGTCACCCTCGCCGGTTACGGCATCACGAACGCGAAGACCCAGGACGGCGCCGGAACTCTGCGCCAAGTTAACGTGAAGGTCGACGGTCCCTACGGTCAAACCGAAATGGCTGTCGCGGAAACGGCGAAGCACGGCTCCTGCAGCGGTGACTCCGGCGGCCCGGCATTCTTGAACGTCAACGGCCAATTGCAGCTCTGGGGCGCAACCAGCCGTGGCAACCAAGACTGCACCAAAGATGGCATCTACACCATGATCTCGGCTTACACCGATTTCATCAGCCAGGCACAAACCCAGCTGGAACAGCTTCAGTAATCGTCCTTAGTTATAATTAGGGGAAAAGCGCCGCGGTCTTCAGTACGAGAGTACTGGCCGCGGCGTTTCTATTTATTTAGGCTCTGTCCGGCGAAAAAATAGGATCAGAAGCGCCGTCGCCGCGATCATCAAGCTTGAGAGAGCATGGATCTCCGGCGTGATTCCGAACTTGATCATGGAATAAATCCTGACCGGTAGCGTATCGGACCCGATGCCGGCGGTGAAAAAGGTAATCAAAAAATCATCGAACGAAAGCGTAAATGCGATCAAAGCCCCGCTGAGGACTCCGGGCCAAATCAGGGGAAATGTCACCTTCCAAAAGGTTTGCCAGGCGGTGGCGCCGAGATCGCGTGCCGCCTCCTCGATCGCGGGATCGAAGTTTTCAAGACGTCCCCTCACCGTCAAAATGACATACGACAGGCTGAAAGTGATATGAGCGAGGATCACGCAAGACGGGCCGAGATGAATCCCCAGCATCGAAAACCAAATCAGCAGCGAGAGACCCATGACGATCTCAGGCATGATCAAGGGAACGTAGGCCAAACCTTCAATGGCGCCCTTTGCCTTGAAACGGGAACGCTGAAGCGGCAATGCGGCGGCGGTCCCAATGACGACCGACGCCAGCGTAGTCCAACTGGCGATCCAAAGGCTGTTGCCGAGAGACTCGAGAACGCGAGTATCGGATAAAGCCAGCTGATACCATTTGAGCGTCACGACGGACGCGCCCGTAGCTGGAGACGTTTCCAAGAAAGAATCGGTCAGCATCACGAGAATCGGAAAATAAAGCGCGATAAACGCGATCAACATCACCCCGCAGGCCGAGCGAAAGAAAAGGCGCGAGCGCATGGGAGTCGAATAACTCATGAAGCCGACCTCGCGCTTCTGAACGAAACCCGGAGAGAGATGCAAACCAGGGCGATCAAAACGAGCGATAGCGCCGCCCCGAACGGCCAATCCCGAACCTTGAGAAATTGATCGGTGATCAGGTTGCCGACCAGCAAGGTTTTAGCGCCGCCCAAAAGATCGGGGATCACGAACTCGCCCAGCGCCGGAGCAAAGACGAAGATCAAGCCGGTGACGACGCCTCTGCGAGTCAGCGGCAAAAGAATGCGGAAAAATCGGGTAGTCGGGGATGCTCCGAGATCTCCGGCGGCTTCGAGCAAAGTGAAATCGAATTTCTCGAGCGCGACGTAAAGCGGGAGCACCATGAAGGGTAAATAATTGGTCACCATCCCCAACCAAACCGCGAAGGTCGTGCCCGAAAAAACGAAAGGCTCGTGCAGCCATCCGGCCGCGATCAACCATCGATTGACGGGTCCGTTTTCGGCAAGCGCGGCTTTGAGCGCGTAGGTTCTGACGACAAAATTCGTCCAAAACGGGATGACCACCAGAACCATCAGCAGATTCCGGTACCTCTTCCTGGCCGTAGCCATGACATAAGCCATGGGGTAGCCGATCAGGAGGCACGAAACCGACGTCATCATCGAGAGCCCGAGGCTCCGCAGAAAAACGCCGAAATAAATGGGATCGAGAATCCGGGCGTAGTTTTCGGGCGTCAGGCCGGCCGAAAAGGTCACGCCGCCGTAGGTCCCGCGAAGACCCAGACTGTAAACCGCGACAATGAAAAGCGGAACAACGAGAAATAAAATAAACCACGCGAACGCGGCGCCGGCGAGCCAGGGACTGCTCCTATAGGCTTGAATTTGAAGACGAGTCAGCGTTTTCATCCGGCAAAATCCAGGCGTCTTCCTCGGACCATTCGGCCCAGACGCGGGCTCCCGCGCCCCAGGCAGTGTTCTTTTGCTCTCGCGCATTGGGTTCGCTGACCCAAAGGAATCGGGCGGGCGCTCCCACAAGCTCGACCCGAAAATCGGTCGTCGAACCATGATAAATCAAATCGCGAATCACCCCTTCGTATCGATTCGCACGCATCGAGGCCGTTCCGTCAAAAGCGGACAAGCGAACTCTTTCCGGGCGAATCATGGTTCGCGTCTCGGGTATGAGGTTGGCCGACCCGATGAAATTGGCCACGAAACGCGTTCGAGGCTTTTCGTAAACTTCCTGGGAAGTGCCCGATTGCTCGACCCGTCCCTGGTTCATGACCGCCACTCGATCCGCGAGCGTGAGCGCCTCTTCCTGATCATGCGTGACGAAGATGAAAGTCTGTCCGACCTTTCGCTGGATCGCGCGAAGCTCGACCTGCATTTCCTTCCGCAGCTTGAGATCGAGCGCGGAAAGCGGCTCATCAAGCAAGAGAATGCGGGGACGATTCACCAGGGCGCGCGCGAGGGCAACGCGCTGTTGCTGGCCTCCCGATAACGTTTGAATATCCCGATGATCGAAGCTCTCGAGCCGCACCAGCGCGATCGCCTCGTCGGCCCTCGAGCGGATCTCGGCGGGCGGGAGTTTCTTCATGCGCAAACCGAACTCGATGTTTCCGCGAACGTCCAAATGCGGAAAGAGCGCGTAGCGCTGGAAAACCATATTGAAATTTCTTTGATGGGGAGGAAGCCGATCGATTCGGCTTCCATCATGAAAGATCTCCCCCTGAGTAGGGGTTTCGAAGCCCGCGATCAGGCGAAGCAGGGTTGTTTTTCCGCAACCGCTCGGACCCAGAAGTGCGAAAAATTGCCCTTCAGGGATTTGAAGATCCACTCGCCGCACGGCCATTTCACCGGCGGCGAACTCCTTAGTGAGGCCACGGATCTCGAGCATTTCCCGATCAGAATCGGATTACTGAACGGCGCTGCCGGTGCTGGAACCAGCGGACGGAGCGCTGCCGGAAGATCCGCCTCCGGGAGCAACCGGGCTCGCCGTTTGGCTAGCCGCCGAAGAAACCGATGCGCAATCAGGGGTCGAATTCTGGCCCGTCGTGGTCGAGTCATCCGCATATGCGGAAGCGGAAAGGACCAGGGACAAAGCCAAAAGAACACGGGTAATATTTTTCATAAACTTATTCTCCTCTACTCTCTCCACTACCTAAAGCAACCATTATGCCAAGCCGGAATTTGAAAAAACCTCGTGATATTCAGCAATTACCTAACCGTTACCACCCCGAACAAATCAAAGCCTTCACCAGATATAAACATACGCCTAAATCTTGAACACTTCACCTGAGGCAGCCTCGACACAGGCTGCCCCCGCTTTCGCCGCTAGAACGACAGAGTCACGCCCGCCGGACGAATGATATCCAAGAGATTTTGGAAGGCCGAGGTCACTTGAACCGCGATCTTACGGCCAGCCGTGCTTTCAACTTTTTTGATCTCGCCGCTGTTATTGTAAAGAACGGTGATCGTGCCCAGGGCCGGATCCGTGATTTCGATCGGATGGCCGTTCTCATCGTATTTGAACGCGATCTGCCGTCGATCCTGATCGACCATGCTGTTGATCAAGCCGTTGCGGTTGTAAAACAACCGGACGACTTTCCGGTCGGAGTTATTCGCCTGCGTGAGGTTGCCCTTGGCATCGTACTTAAAAGTGGACCAGATCACCCGTTTAGGATCGTTCTTGGAATAACGAACCACCTTGCTCACCTTGCCCGCCGAAGGATCGTAACTGAGCTCGGTGACCTCGTTAGGGGTCGACTTCTTCACGACATGACCCTTCGTATCGTACTGGAAGCTGGTCTCCTCGCCGTTATGATTGATGAGCAAAGGAAGCCCGCAGCACTCGTTGTAAGTCGTTTCCGTGCGGTCGTTGTCGATCGTCGCGACGAGCTTGTACTGCCATTCCTCGCCATCCGCTTTATGGCGAAGGAAGTATTCGTACTTGCTGCTCGAGATTTTCTTGCCGTCGGCGGCCTTCACGGCCATCGCAACGGTGATGTTGCCCGGATCGGAAGGATTCTTCGTGTACGTGTACTCGGAAACCGTTCCGTCGCGCTCTTTGTAAGACCGGACGCTCTCGTCCTTATCCGAGCCGTAATAAGAGATCTTGACGTTCGTGCCGTCCGCATAGCCCACCTCGGTCATGTTCGGAACCGGATAGATGTTCATTTTGGAGGTGTCGTACTTGAAAGCATAGACGTTGCCGCTGGTATCCTTGCTCCTGACCAGCAGGCCCTTTTTGTCGTACTCGTAAGTGGCCTTCTGGTTGTTCTCTCCTTCGACGGACTCGATGCGTCCGATGGTGTTGAAGTGAAAAAACATCCGGCGGTTGAAGTTATCGACCAGCTTGTCGAGCTTGCCCTGGCCGTTGTAGCTCAGGCTGATGTAATTCCCGTTTTTATCCTGAATGCGAACCAATTTTCCGGCGTCGTTGAAATACTCGGTCTTGCCGGTCTCGAACGAGCGGACGTACCCGTTCTGCGTCCGGGTCACGTACTGATAAGAGAACCGGTTCGACTGAAGCTTCGTTCCCACGGGAAGCTGGCGCGCCTGAAGCTTGCCGCTGCGCCGGAACTTCTCCCATTCTTCGTTCCTGAAAGTGGCGTCTGCCTTGAGATGCCGGCTGTATTCGCTGGCCTGCTCCGGAGTCGACACGATGCCCATCGACTTGGCGGCATGAACGATCAGGTCGGCCGCTTTATCGAGCTCGGCCTTGTTGAAGGAAGACGCGCCGAAGCGGTTCTCGGCGCCGCCGCCGTACTCGTGGATGACGACGCTTCCGTCGGCGGAAACATCCAAGTAAGCCTCGTACTCGAAGCCCCACCCCGGACCGAAAATTCCGGACGAATAATTGGTCTTCGAATTGTAAATACGCTCGATCTTCGGGACGAACCCGCCTGGATACACGAAATCAGTATAGCTTAGATAAAAATTACCGTTCCTGAGGCTTACCGCCGCCTGCGCCAACGGACCCGTCGCCACCATGGCCAAGACCGAGGCGAATACCGCGCAAACGGATTGGCTTGCAAATCTTCTCTTCAGCATTTTCGATTCTCTCCCGTATCCCAGACTACACATCGATTTTGACAATTTTCATGATGACAAAAAAACCGATAACCTCCAAACCAATAATGGACATAACCGCGATCCAACCCAGGACCGTCGTAAAAAGTGGACGCATATAATCAGGATCGGTCTGGTAGAAAAAGGCGCCGAGAATGGGCGGAATCGCCATCGCGAACATCCCCTGCATAAAGCCCTGGGAAGTAAGCGCATCGATCTTCTGCTCGACCTTGATTCGATCGCGGATCGTGGTCACGATAGTGTCGAATGTTTCCGCCAAATTCCCGCCAGTCTCCTTCAAAATGTTGACGCTCGTCACGAACATCTGGACGTCATCGGACTTCACCCGGACCGCGAGCGCGCTGAAAGCCTCTTCCAGCGAAACGCCCAATTTGTTCTGGCTGAGAATGAGATTGAATTCCTGCTGGATCGGGTTGGGCATCTCCTGCGTCACGATACCGAGCGACTGCACGACGGAGAGGCCGGACTTCAAACCGTTCGACATCAAGCTCAGCGCATCCACCATTTGGATGACGAACTTCTTGACCCGGCGGCGGTAGATCCAGTCAACGATCGGCTTAGGGGCTTTCCAACCGAGGACGGTAGCCAGGGCGCCGAACATGAGGCCGGGGAAAAGATTCGGCAGGAACGCGAGAAACACGACCGAGCCCAAACCGAAACTCATGCAAAAGAGGCCGATCAGAATCCGGTGCGCGGGGATATCGATGAACATGAGACCGAGCTTTTCGACGATGTAATCCCTCGTTCCCAGCGACTGGAAACGAAGCCAATCGAGAAACTGCGTGTTGTACTTGTAAGAAACCCCGAAGATCGAGATTCCGAGCAAGAGCAGAGCCAGGGTTTTCACGCCGCCTTACCTCCGCTTGAGCCCCCCGGGCTTCCGGCCTTGGGCGGCGGCGGAGTCGGCTTTGATTTAAAGAGATCGCGGGAAACGCGCATACCCTTCGCTTCCATCTCCTCGACGAATTTCGGCACGAAACCGGTAGGCTCGAAATGGCCGATGATCTGGCGCTTTTTATCGAGCCCTTCCTGCTTGAATATGAAAATATCCTGCAGACTGATCACCTCGCCCTGCATGCCGACGACCTCGGTGATATGGGTCACCCTGCGAGTGCCGTCGTTCAGGCGGCTTTGTTGGATGATCAATCCGACGGCCGAAGCGATGCTTTCTTTGATCGCCCGCGACGGCAAACTCAGCCCCGCCATCATCACCAGGGTCTCGAGTCGCCCGATGGATTCGCGCGGATTGTTCGAGTGAACGGTCGTGAGCGACCCCGAGTGACCGGTATTCATGGCTTGAAGCATGTCGAGAGCCGAGCCGTCGCGGCACTCGCCGACGACGATGCGGTCAGGACGCATACGCAAACAGCACTTGAGAAGATCGCGGATCGAGACTTCGCCTTCGCCTTCGATGTTCTTCGGCCGCGACTCAAGCCGAACGACGTGCTCCTGGACGAGCTGGAGCTCGGCCGCGTCCTCCACCGTGATAATGCGTTCGCTCGCGGGAATGAAGCCCGACAACACGTTGAGCAGGGTCGTTTTACCGGAACCCGTGCCGCCGGAAACGACGATGTTCAGCTTCGCTTCGACACAGCAGCGAAGGAAGTCGGCGATTTCCTCGGTCATCGAGCCGAACTTGATCAGGTCGGCCACGCCGATTCTCTTCTTCGGGAATTTTCGAATCGTGATCGTAGGCCCTCGCAGCGCGAGCGGCGGTATGATCACGTGCACGCGGGATCCGTCGGCAAGACGAGCGTCGACGTAAGGAGTCTTCTCGTCCACGCGCCGGCCGAGGGGGGTGACGATGCGCTCGATGACGTTCATCATCTGCTGCTCGCTCGAGAAATTGACTTTCGAGAGCATCGGCTTGCCGGCCTTTTCGATATAGATCTGATCGCGCGCGTTGACCATGATTTCGGTCACGTTGTCGTCTTTGAGCAGGTCTTCCAGCGGCCCGAGCCCCAGCGCTTCGTCGAGAACCTCATTGATGATCTGCTGCTTGAGCTCGCGGGTCGTGAGCAGCGACGAGGTATCCTCGTTCGCCAGGATATCCAGAATGACTTTGTTGGTTTTCTCCCGCAAGATCGCCTTCTGCTTGGGATCGCTCGTATCGGTGTTGGTTTTCTTGAGGTCCATCTGCTCGACGAGAGCTTTGTGAATCCGCAGCTTCATCGCCGTCCAGGCATCCATGGGCGCCTCTTTGCTGCGACCTCCCGGACCGGCGTCCTTGGCGCCGGCGCCGCCATGCGACGGCCCCGCGCTGGCCGCCTCGGCCTTGGCCACGACCCCGGTCGGCTTCTTGAGGCGAGCCAAGGTTTCGAGCAGATTCACCTGCTGCATCTTCCGGACGACATCGTGATAAGCCCGGACCACCGGAGCGTTGGGCGCCGCAAGGCAAATCGGGACGCTCTTGGTAAGAGAGCCGTCGCAGGTGGCCGCGTCCTCGGGAATGGCCGCGAAAACGGCACGGTTCAAGTTCTTTTGAATAATCTGCGGCGTGATCACGTTCGACGGAGAATAGCGATTGATAATGACCTGAACCATTTCGGGCGGGAAAAGCAGTTCCTGGATCTTGGCCAATACCCGCTTTGTCTGGTTGATCACGATCACATCGCCGTTAGTGACCACGAAAATCGCGGTCGCATACTCGAGGGTTTTCAGGGCCCAAGGCTCCATGGCGCTTCCGCAATCGACCACGGTGAGATTGAAAACATTGGTGACGCCCTTCAAGAATCGACCGAGGCCGTCCATGTCCAGGTCGCGCGCGACAATGGAATCGCGAGGAGCCGCGATGTAGCTGTAGCCGGCGGGAGCGTTAGCGAGAAACGGGCCCAAGGATTTCGCATCCACCGGTCCCGGAGGCATCCGGCTCACGTCGACGATGTTCTTCGGCGGGTTCTGGCCCAAAATAATATTCTGGTCGCCCAGGCTATTGAGGTCGAGGTCGACGATCAGCGGACGCTGCTTGGACTCCTGCAGATAGGCGATCGCGAGATTGGCCGCGAAAACGCTCTTACCAACCCCGCCCTTGCCGCCGACCACTGCTATGATATGTCCAGCCATACCCTTCCTTTTTCCTCACTGCACCTTGACGCGGAAATTCTTCTTCAAGTCTTCCGTGCCCTGGGAGGCGTTTTCCACGATTTGCGGAGTGATGAAGATCACGAACTGGGACTTCTTTTTCCGGTAGTTCTTCGAGTGAAGAAGGGAAAACAAAGGCGTCGTCGTGCTCCCCGAAGACGCGGAAGTCGTTCCGCTGGTATTCGAGCTCTGAGACGAGGCCTCGCCGCTGTTCCCGTAGCTGCCCGCATTCGGGTTATCCTTGTTGAAATCGGTGCCCACATCGCTCGAGTTCACTGAAGCGACCGCGGCGCTCTCGCCCGATTTGATGTAAATTTTCGTTTTGACCCGGTGATTGGTCGTGACCGCGGCTTGACCGCCCGTACCGCCGGAAACCAAGCTGATCTGATTCACGTCGAGATCGAGGGAGATGTCGTCGCTTTGACCGATGATCTGCGGAGTCGCGTCGATCTTCAGGCCGATCTGCGAGCTCGCGGGCGTGACCTGGCCGTTAGTGCCTTGGACCACATACGGGATCTGCGTGTCTTCGGACAAAGCCGCGGGCTGGCCGCTGCGAACGACGACGGTGCCGGTGCGCAGCACGCGCGCATAGCCTGCCTGCTGGGCGCTTTGAAGCTGCGGGAAAAGGCTTGAGAGCGTCGCGCTGAAACTTGCTCCGTTGCTCGCGCCGCTTCCGATGTTGATCTGGTCGGAGCCGGCCGTGAAGCCCGGGGCCCACGCGAAGGCGAAGAGCTTCGCGTAATCCTTATCGAGCTCGACGAAATGCGCGGTGATCCGCACCAGCTTTTCTTCCTTCTTCTGCTGAGGCGGCATGATCAAAAGCATGTTCTTGATCATCGAGCGCGGAATACTGGAGCGCTGGGCGGTCAAGTCCCGGTCGAGAAGGTTCGCGGGCTTCACTTCGGGCAGATAAGTCGAGGCGACCGCCATCACTTTATCGGCCAGGTCCTTGGTTTCGACCTGGCCCTCGACGAAGACCACGCCGTTCACGACCCGGGCGCTGACGTTCGGAGCGAAGGCCCGGACGTCATCCTGGATCTTTTTCGCCACGATCTGGATTCCGAGCGGCGAGAGCTGGGAAAAATTCATGACGAAATCCTTGTAGGCAGGATCGTTCAGGATCACGAAAATACGCCCGTAATCCTGGGGAACGATCACCTCGCCGTCGATGACGACCTTGGGACCGACGATGCGGATGGTGATGCCTTCGACATCGCGCAAGAGATCGCGGATTTCGCCGGCAATGCGCAGCAGATTGGAACCCGTGACCCGCGTGCTAAAAATCAGCCGGATATTTCCGTCCGCGTCGCGCACCGTGACCGTGGTCTCGCCCGCCTTGAGCGGCTTGAAGACGATCTGGCGCCTGTCGCCGACTTTAACCAGAGTCGTGGCCACGATCAGCGGATTGCCGACGGAAATCCCGTTGGCGGTCGTATTGACGTCGAAGTCAAGATCGACCGTCTTGTCCTCGCCTGTCGTCAAGACCATGCGGCGATGATCGGCCCGGCCTTCCGATTCGTCGGTAGTCAGGCGAGATCGCCGATAATTGGGCTTTGTCTTCTTGCCGGTCGTGCCGAGCTCCGCGGCTTCCTCGTTTTCGACATCGGTGGGGGCGTCGAAGCTTCCCGCCGTGGAATCGCCCGTCTCGGGATTCTCGTTATTCGGCCTGTCCGCCGGCTTCGCGGACGCGGCATCGCTTCCGCTCGCGGGCGCATCAGGCGTCGGCGAAGGATCGGCGCGCAAGCCCGCCCTCGGCGCGGCCACCCCGAGCAGGACGATGAGCAAAAATGCGAGATAAGCCTGCGAATGCATCATCTTCTACCCGCCACGTTTCTTTGAACCCGGCTCAGGTCCGCGCCAAGAACATCTTGAAGCATCGTCGATCCCGTGTTCGTGCGATCGCTGTCGTCGTTGTTCCGCAACGAAAGGATCAGCGTCGAATCCGAGTTTGAAAGCAAAGCCAGCTGCTGCGCCTGCAGCGGATCCACCTCGAGCGTCACGGACGCGAAGTTCGTATCCTCGGCAAGCGAGCGCACCCGCTCCTTGCCCGCGAACGAATCCTGCTCCACCTGTCTCGGGGCGTTGTTCGTCACGTTATGGCCGGTGGCCAGAACGACCACGTCCTGCAGGATCGTCTTGGAAATCTTGTTTTCTTTTCCCGCGCCCATGTCGACCACCACCACGAGGTCGACCCGGTCACCCGGCTTGACCAGTTTGGCCACGCTCGAGGTCTCGGAAACCGGAATCGCGACCGCGCGGCGGCCCGGAGTCACTTGCGGCGAAAGGCCGGTGCGGACGCTCGGTTCGATCAGCTTATTGAAGGTGATCTGATCGCCCTTTTTGATCGGGACCACCGCCACCGCGCCCACGAGCGAGCGCAGGCTTTCAGTCACTTTTTCATCGCCGGGCTTCTTGCCCTCGAAATAGACCGCGGAGGATTCGAGGAACTTCTTAGGCTTCGTCTCGAATTCCCACATCGTCTCGTTCAGCGTCTCCATTTCCTTGATATCGCGCTTGGCGACGACCACCAGGACCTCGGTGCCGAATTTCCGCTTGGTCTCTTCTTCCAGGCTCGAGACATAGCTTTCCACGAAGAAGACCGCCAAGATCGCCATCACAAGGGAGAGTGTGAATGCTTTATTATTCATATCTGCTCCACCTGTCCTGAATCATCGACGTAGCTTTGGGGCGCATGGCAGAAGATGAACTGCGCGGGGTCGCTGCTCATCCCGATCGCCTGGCCGGGAGGAGAAATCAACGAGATCGGCCGCACCGGCGTTCCGCTCGAGCTCACGAGCGTCGGAATACAAAGCGTCACGGTCGAACGGATCCGCAAGACGCCCCTGAGCGCGGCTTCCGTCTGATCGTTGTTATTGAACCCGTTAAGTGTTTTCGGCGCGATTCGATAGGTCGTCGCGGGAGGGCTGGTTGCCGGATCGCCGGCCAGCTCCTGCGGCTCGACCATGGCGACGACAAGCTGGTTGTACTGCGAACTAGCCAGAACGCTGATGAACCCGGGGCGCTGCGGATAATCGGCGGCGTTGTCGGAAACGTAAAGAGTCTGGGCGCGAACGTATTGCTGATTCACGATCCCCATCTGGATCACGGTATTGACCCGGATCATCAGCACGGCGAGCCCCACCATGAGCGGCAACGTCAGCAGGAACTCGAGCACGCTTTGGCCCGATTGGTCGCGAACGTCCGGCTTGCGGCGAGATTTCCTGTTCTCAACACCCATTGTCGAAAATTCCTTTTCCATGCGGATCCCGACGCTGCAGCTCCGGCACGCATTTGTCGGTCCCCGCTTCCCTGCCCAGCCAGCTTTCGGCCTTGAGCGTGATCATGCTTTGACTCGCGCTCGCGGCCGTCCCCATGCCCATCGGCATCGGGAATATCCGGCTCTTAAATGTATATCGGACTCCTTGACCCCAACTTGAATCCACTCGCGCGGGATTATAATCGGGCAGGTCGAACTGAAGCCCGGTCGCCGAGCTATTGCCGCCCTCCCCCTTGGCGATCGTGGGGAACCGGTCGATCGCCGGAGTATTGACGCTTTTCTTCAGCATCAAGGCGATGACGTTGATGGCCCGCTGCTCCTGCTCATCGGCATGCTCGGAGGCCGAAAGGTAGGCCCGGGCCGCCATGAAAGTGGCGTAGTGCGCGTAATTGCCGAAAGCGAAAACGAGGCTGATCTGCAGGAAAAACAGGACGAACCCCATCATCAGGGTCATCGTGAGAATGAATTCGACGGTGCTCTGGCCTGATGCGTTCTTTTTCATCAATTGCTACCATTTAAATAAATAATCCGGAAACTTTCCGGCCCGGTCGCGCGGGGATGCTTGAACGCCCCGCCCGGATCGTCCGGAGCGCTCGCCGCGTAGTGGCCGTTCTGATAGGCCTTGCTGAAATCGGTCGTGATCAGCGTGGTCAGCTTGCCGATCAATTGGGTTCTCGCGAGCCCCTCGCTCAGCATCACGAAAATCATCACGACGATCGAGAGCAGCAGGATGTATTCGGTCGTCGCCTGCCCCGATTGCGCCGAATTCGCATGGCGTGAGCTCAACGTGGCCATAAGCCCCCCCACCGGACCAGCGGATCCGCAATCGCCGCCCACGCTGCGGCCGCCGCGATCGGAATCCCGAAAGGGAGCGTGAGCGAGGGATCGATGCGAGGCGCCTCGACCTCGAACTCCCTGGCCAGCACCGACAAAGAAGCGCTGTAGACCAACCGCCAGACCTTCCGAACGAACGCCGGCAGCCGCCCGCGAAAGAGCAGGGAAAAGAACGCGAAAATACCGCCCAAAACCACCCCTAAAACCGCCGTGTGGAAAACAAAACGGGCGGAATGGGCACCTCCCCAGGCACCGAGGGCCATCAGAAATTTCACGTCCGCGGCTCCCATCGCGCCCAATACGAAAAGCCAACTGTAAAGAAGGAAACCAAGGCCGATCGCCAGGACCGATCCGCCCAGCCCGCTCAAACCATGAACCCAGGTCGATGCGACGATCCCCGCCGCCATGGCCGGGAACGTGAGCCAATTGTAGATTTTTCCGCGGACAAGATCCGTCGCCGCCCCCGCGACCGCGACGGCCAAAACCCCGACCAGCAGTGCGATGCTGTCAATTCCCCCAGGTGCCAAGTGACGCCCTCCCGGTTTTGAGATCCTTTTCCAGCTGGCCGCCTAGAACCAGAATCATCGTATTCATCGCGGAAAGAAGGCCGCGGGCGAGCAAGACCGCGCCGCCCAAGGTAAACAAAAGCAAAAGCAGGTACTCGGTGATCGCTTGACCGGACTCGTCCCCGAGGAAGGCGCGAAGCGCGCGCGCGACAAAGCACAAACACCTGCGGTGAGTACGAAGGCTCAGCATTATTTTTTAAGTATGAACTATTTAACAGGAACTAGCAGCCAGGCAAATTTTGCCCCTTACTGCGCGGCGTTCTGCTGGGCGGTATCGAGCTGCTGCCCCAGGTTACCGATCAACCCCCCGAGTTGGGAGCTGAAGGTCGTCTTGAATTTCATGGCGATCATCACGACCACCGAGAGAATCAAAATATACTCGGTCGTGGATTGACCGCGTTCGTCCTTATAGAAGGCGCGGCAAAAATTTCTCAGGTGTAGTTTCATACCCACTCCTCCAAACCCTTCCATATTTCTCTATCGGCTGGGAGGGCCTCCAAACTTAAGCATAATATACTGAACCATAATAATCAACAATTAACCCCCACCCCCTGTGTCCCCGCAAACTCAAAAATACCTGAACAAAATAGTTTGCAAATCTTTAGTTTGTTAAATATAGTTAATACATGATTTCAAATCGTGCTCGAAACGCTATTATCGTCGGTGCCCTGTTCGCTCTTTTCATCGGCGGGGCTTGGTTGATTCGCGAAAAAGGGGAAAAACATCTCTCCACTTCTACTCAGCCTGGCAGCTCGAATCAGGCCCAAGCGCCGGCTCAGGCCCAACCGGCGAACGGCACGACCACCGCCGGGACGGCTGAAACGGGTAACCGCTCGGTCGCGAACACGGCCAATCCGGCGACGACCGCGCTTTCGCCCTCGGGAGCGGTCGTTCAACCGGGAGCTCCGGCTGGAACCGCAACCGGATCTCAAACGGCGCTCCAAGGCGCGCATCAATTAAATGAAGATTCCAAAAAAGCCTCCGTATCCGGAGGAGCGGGCGTTGGGGTCGCAACCCCCTCCACCTCCATCCATCCTCTTGAAGTGGCGACAATCACGACTCAGACTAAGACTCAAGCCGAGCCGGATGCCTGCTACACCGTCAGCTACAAGCACAAGAAACTCGCCACGCATCCGAGCGAGGACGAGTGCAGCCATCATAAAAACCTGGTTCAGCTCCCTCGCCACGTGAAAGACCTGGCATCGGTTTGCGTCCGCGTGAACGGAAAACCGGTTCGTCACGAAATGCTTGAAGGCGCGAGCGACGCGGTCGTGATCGGACCGGTCGCGGGCCCCAGCGACTTGATCACCGCCCACTTCTGCGTCGGCACGGCGAAATGCAAGGAAGCCTGCGACTATCCCAAGAAAGAAATCGTGATGAAGGATTCCTTCCTGGACGCGATCGGCGGATCAAAAGGCGCGGACGAAGCCGTGGACGACTCGCTGGACGAAGCCCATGGCGGAAACTGGCAACAAGCCGACGCTCACGCGGGCGAGGAAGTGAGCAAGGCGCTCGATCCCGAGATCCGCAAGGAATTGCAAGGAGGCTCCAAGGCCGTTGCCGGCGTCAGAAAGCCTGCCAGCAAGTCGACGGCGTCTCTCGAGATTTTCAAAGAGTGGTTGAATGAAGGGGAAAAAACTTCCTGCGTAAAGCATGACTGATCGCGAACAAAGAACAAAAAAGGAGAAATAAAATGAACGGCTTTTTCGAATTCATCAGAACGAGTTTTTGGCATGTGGCTCCGATCCTGATCGCGGGAGCGGTGGCCCTCGCGATCATGGCGGAACGGGCGCGCGCGCTCTTCGGCGTTTACCCGATTCGCGACATGCAAGGCTTCTTCGATAAGATCACCGACCTGGTGCTCGCCGGAAAATTCGGGGACGCGATCGCCCTCTGCGACCGCCTGCAAGCCAAGCCCGTCGCCCGCGTCACCAAGGAAGCGCTCCTCCGCGCTCATCAGCCGGAGAGCCTGATCGAGAACGGTCTACAGATCGCGGTGAGCAACGCCATCCAATCGATCCAAAAGCGCACGACGTTTCTCTCGATGATCGCGAACGTCGCGACGTTGCTCGGCCTCCTCGGCACCATCGCCGGCCTGATCGCGTCCTTCGAAGCGGTAGGCCACGCCGACCCTCAACAAAAGTCGGCTTTGCTTGCCGCCGGCATCTCGACCGCCATGAACGCCACGATGATGGGCCTTGGCGTCGCGATTCCCTGCATGGTCGCGTTCAGCTTCCTGATGAACCGCACCAACCGCTTGCTCGCCGAAATCGAACAAAGCGCGATGCGCTCGCTCGATATTCTCAAGCAACGTTACTATCAGGCGGAAAGCGCCGTCTCCAGCGGCAACGAACACGGCTCCAAGGTGGTGGAACTGCAGGCTCGGAGGGCCGCGTAAATGTCATTCTCCAGTAGCTCGAACCAAGACTTCGAACTGAACCTAGCCCCTATCATCGACTGCTTGACGGTGCTGATCACCTTCATGCTCGCCTCGGCGACGTTCCTTTCGATCGGCATCCTTGACGCCGGCGTCGCGGCGGGCGGAAGCGCGGCGGCGACGGAGCAGGCTCCGCCGCCGGTCAACCTGACCATCGAACTGGGACACGATAAGAATTTCGTGCTCAAGGTCACGGGCAAGGAAAACAGAGTCATTCCGATCGCGCAGACGACGAAAGGAGTGCCCGCCGGAACGGCCGCGAACTACGACTACGAAACCCTGCTGCAACAGCTGGCGCAAGTCGAGGCGAAGTGGCCGACCGTGAAAGCGATCACGCTTTCCGCCGACAATTCGGTTGAGTACGAGGACGTGGTTCGGGCAATGGATTCCATCCGGAAAACGATTCCGGTCGTCTTACTGGGAGGCTTCTAATGAAAAGCAAATTCGCCAGAAAACGCACCGAGAGCGACGAGATGTCGCTGCAGATCACCTCGATGGCCGATATTTTCACCATCCTGCTCGTGTTCCTGCTCAAAAGCTACGCGGCAAGCGCGATGACGGTCACCCCGTCGGCGGGGATGAGCCTGCCCCAGGCCTTCGGCCAAGACAGCGCGATTGACGCGCTGAAAGTCGAGATCTCCGAAAAGAGCGTCAACGTCGAAGGACAGTCCGTGGCGACGCTCGAAGGCTACCGCTTCAATCAGAGCGACATCCAAGCGAACGGCACGTCGCAATCTCTTTCCAAAGCGCTCGATCGCGAACGCCAGCGGCAAGTTTTAATTGCCAAGGCGAACTCCGATGTTAAAGTAGATCCTCGAATCATCGTGATTTCCGATCGCCATGTTCCCTACTCGACCGTGAAGTCGGTGCTTGCCTCGGCAGCTCTCAATGGCTACACCGATTTCAAGCTGGCGGTCGTCAAAGGAGAATAGTCCCGTGTCCCACAAGTTGGCTTCTCGACGAATTGATCTGATCACTCTTCTTTTGTACGGCTGCTCGGTCAATTTCCTCCTGATGGACAACTTGCCCGCGAACGCAGGCGACGCGCTCGAGGTCAAAACGCTTTCCCCCCAGGCTGCCACCCACGAGCAGTTCGACCGCGACGTCGACCGAGCGGCTTTGTCGGCGCAACAAAGCTCGATCGATAAGCTTCTCAAATTATCCAGGAAATACGCCGGCACCCGGCAGGAAGCGGTTCTTCTCGAGAAACTCGCGGACCTCCAGCAGCAAAAGGCCGGCATTCTGTTCCGTATCGCCCATGGCACGGCCGCGCGGAAGACCAAACCGGGCGCCGCACCCCACGCGCTCGACCTCGCCCCGTACCGTAAGGCTCTCGACACTTCGGTGGCGACGCTGAGTCTTTTGATCGCGAAATATCCGAACTTCGAGGACATCGCCCACGCCTATTACACCCGCGGAAAAGCGTATGAGGAAATGGACAAGAAACCGGCCGCGGCGAAGGACTACCAGTATCTGGTCACCCACTTTCCGCAAGCCGAGGAGACCTCGCCCGCGTATATGTCGCTGGCGGATTTCGCCATCGACGCCAACAACCATCCGCTCGCCATCACTTACCTGAAAGAGATCGAGAAGCGCCCGGAAGACACTCACTATCCTTTCGCCCTCTACAAGCTGGCCTGGTCCTACTACAATCTAAAAAACACCCCGGCCGCCCTCGGCTATGCCGAGAAGCAGATCGCCTGGTACAATGATCACGCGCCGGCGGGCAAGCCGGCCGACTCCTCGGCTAATGTCATCGGCGCGGGCTCGGACAACGCGCTTCGGGAAAACACGCTTCTCGACGTTCCGGTTTTCTATTTCGACGCGGTTGAAGCCAAGGACGATCGCTATCCGGCCTCGAAAGCGCTGGCTTATTTCCGAAAGCTGACCAGCAGCTCCCGCGAGCATTATGACGACGGCCCGATCCTCGGCAAGATGTCGGTGCGTTTCGCCAAGCTGCTCCGCACGCGCGATATGGAGCCCGAGCTCATCGCCTGGAAAAGCCAGTTCCTGAACGAAGAGCCGAAGCGCCCGGAAGGCCTCGACATCATCACGATCACCTACGAATTCCTCCAGAATCGGCGCGACTACGCCAAACTCGAGGCCGCCGCGCAGGATATCGTGAAAATCAAGAAGAGCGGCATGAAGTTCGAAAACCTGGGCAAGGCCCAGAAAATGATTTTGGACACCGCCGAAGGCCTCCAGTCCGTCATCGTCCAGAACAAGCAAAACGAAAGAGCGCCCCAGCTGAGCCGCACCCTGGTGCATATGTATGACTCTTTCACCCAGATCGTCGACGAGCAGGATCCGCGCGTCCCGCAAGTCCATTACAACCTGGCCGAAACTCTTTTCGCGGTCAAAGACTACGACGGCGCGACCGAGCACTATAGGTGGGTGGTGGATCATCTCCGTACCCGCAACAAGGAAGTGCTCACCTCGGTGGCCGATGCCTCGACGAAGGCCATCGCCGCCCGCTACGAATCCCTGCACCAGAGAAACCTGGTTGCACAGGAAATCAAAGCCCAGCCGATGCCGGCTTCGTCGATCGGCAAGAAGGACCGCTCCAAGCTCGATCCCATGGTCGCCACCTGGATCGAATGGATCGACGCGGAAGCCGACAAAAAGCACGCTGGCAAGAGCTTCGACAATTTCCTGTTTGAAGCCAATCGCTCGCTGTACGCGCATGGCGATATCCCGGAAGCCGTCGAGCGCATGGAAAAATTCGCCCGCACTCATCCGGAGTCCGAATACGCCATTCCTTCGGCAAGCCTCGTGATCGATACCGCCCTCGCCAGCAAGGACTGGGACCGCTCACTCGAGCTTTCGCGCTCCTTCGCCGCCATTCCGGCGTGGAAGGGCAGCGCCTTCGCCAAACGTCTCGCGGAAGTGGCGGCGGATTGCCTCTACAAGAGGATTGAAGGGAATTACGCGGCGGCGGGCAAAGATCCCAAGCCGGAGAAAAGATACGCGGAAGTCCTCTCGGACATCGATGAATTCCTGAAAGACTACTCGACGAGCGAACGCGTGAGCGACGCCTTGAACCTTGCCGGCTCCGCGGCTCTCGCCGCGGGCGATCGCGATCGGGCGATCGGATACTTCGGGCGCTTGATCAAAGCCGCCAAGGGCGACTCAAAGAATCCAGGTCGCTTGACCGATGCGCTCCTCGCACGGGCGGCGATCGAAGAGGACGAATATATTTTCGTCGCCGCCGCGGTCGATTATCGGAGCCTGATCGAAACGAACTCGGCGAAGAAGTCGGATGACCTGAGAAAAAAGACCCTCGCCCTCTCGTATTTGAGCGGCGATGACAAAATCCTGAAGGAAACGCTCGCCTCGAAAGCCATCTGCACGGAATCGCTTGCCGACGAGTGCGAAAAGTACCGCGTTCTGGGAGAAATTCAGCGCGTATGGAATCTCTATTCGGCGCATCCGGAGCAAGATCCGTCGGCGATACTCGGCGATGACGAGACGGACAAGATTTTCAACCGCTTCCGGAAAATGTCCTCAAGCGATGTGAAGACGCTTCTAGCCGCTTACACCCTGATGGGCGCCAAACACCTCGCCTTCCGGGATCGCAACCTGACTTTGCGGGCCGTCGGTTCCGGCTACAAAGACCTCGACGCGATGTCGAAGTTCGTGCTCATGCCGCTCCTCTCGGTCGCGGTGCCGAAAACGTTCGACCTGAACCGGATCGCCATGAAGGACGTGGCTCCTCTCCGCGCGGATGAACGCTACATCACTCATCGCGTGGACATGATCCGCGAAATGGAAAACGCGGCGACGCAGTCCATGGAACTTCCTTGGGCAAGAATCCGCTCGGCGGTGCTCAATGAAACCGCTTCGCTCTACCTCGACCTCGCGCACGGCCTCGAAGCGCTGCCCGCGCCGAAAGGCATGAACCCGGCGGAACAACATTCGTATGAAGATACCATCCGCAAGCTGACCGTCCCGTTCGAGGAAAAGGGCCAGGACATCCGCGCCAAGGCTTTCTCGATCGCCTCCGGGTTCGCGATCGAAGACGACGCGTTTCACGCGATTTCCGAACCTTTCTTCGCCGAAAATCCCTCTCAAGCGAAGAAGCTCAAAGCGGATGCGCAAGCGGTTCGCCCGAGCGCGATCTACCCGAGCCAGCTCGCCTTCGTTCGCCTCGGCCTGGACTACGCCCCCTATTTCGAGAAGAACGGCAACCTGAAATCGAACCACGGTGCCTCGGCTCTTTACTCGGCTTGGACGCGCGCGATTCAGTCGCAGAAATGGGCGCAAGTCGCGTTCTTTTTGCAAAGAGCGCACGATAAGAAACTTTTCTCGGACGCCGAGCTTTTAGTCCTCAGAGGCATTTCGCTTTCGCAGGCGGGCGCCCGCGGCGAAGGCCTGGCCGAGCTCGAAGACGCGAGAAAAAATCTCGCGCCGGATCTGAAATCGCTCGCCACTTTGACTCTCGCGCGCGAATTCGAACAAGCCTTCGCGGCCTCAAAAGCGAAGCCGTTCTATAGCGAGCTTCTGCCTCCAAAAAGGTAGGCCGTACCTTTTGGTTGAGATGCGCGTCATCGCCCAAAAGATACGCCTATTTTTGCCAGATGTGATTCACGGGAGCGGCAAGATTTAGTTCACGCCCGTCATGTGATTCAGGTCGGGGCCGCACGAAATCGCGCCAGACTCAAAATTAAAAATCATATAAAGGGGCGAATTCGGCGCTACGAATCCTAATTGATTGTCCAGGGTGCCCCTTGACCAACCAAGCACGGTCTTGCTCATGACCGAAAACGGCATGCTTGCATCGGCCGTCGTGGTAACCAACAACAGCACCGCGTACTCCACCTCCTCTTCCACGTGCGCAATGATCGCGCAACGAATGCCTGCTTTGGGTGACTTGAAACTAAAGGGTGATTCACAAGCGGCGGCCTCAACATCAGTTGTGATCGTTTCCCCGTGACCGGCTGGCGTGGTGTAGTACGGGTGCCAGTCATTCACGGAATATTTAAAGACGAAAAGACGGTCGAACTGATGGTCCACCGGCGCAGGCACGGGCTTTTGCGGCTGTGTCAGAAGCTGATATACCGTGGTCGAAAGCGCTCCGGTATCGTCATCGCACTGGCCGGTGCTCCGGTAAATTTCGTGTAAAATAAGGGCATCCGTCGCAGCCGGATCAAACGTGCTGTCATCATGGATATACTGGACCCACGCCCCGTACCGAAGTTGAATGGATCCGGGCCGGGTCCAAGCATCTAAATGCTGATCCTCAATCGGCTTGCCCGTATTACCGTCGACCAGCGTATTGACTACGGTGATCTTGGCTCTGTCTAGTCCTCTCTGCATCACGTCCGACGGGCATAGCCGATTCGTCTCGACATTGGATGCGACCGCTTGAATGAGATTGCTCCCGCTTAAACGAAACGCGCTTTCGATACGACTTCCTCCGCCGCTGCCCTCGGCGCCCGCGAGCGCGAAGGCGTGAGGCGCAGCCTGCAAGGAGAGCAAGGAAGCCAGAATCACCCAATTTCGTACGATCATTTTCTTCTCCAGTGTTCCGCTCGCACAGGATCGGCTCGATACCTTAACTTGACTTTAGCCGTCAAGCTTTACTCGCCAGTGGGGAGCCCCCAGAGGAAAATCCCCTGACTGTGCGAGCAGCTCTAAGGCCCCGCACTGACTTGGGCGCTTTTTTATGATGCTTAAAGTCGCAAAAATAGATCATATTTATAAAATAACGACTTCAAGGTAGAGTTTTACTAAACATGAAGACTCTCTTCGAGTACCGCGATTATCGGGCCTATCTGAACGATCGGATCCACGAGCGTGCGCGCGGCGAACGCACACGGCTCGCCGAACACCTCCACTGCCATTTGACCTACATTTCCCAGGTGCTGGGCGGTACCGCACACCTAAGCCCGGAGCAGGCGCAATCCCTGAACCGGTATTACGGCCATAGTGGAGAAGAAAGCGACTTCTTCTTGAACCTCGTCTTGCTTGCGCGCGCGGGGAGCCCAGAGCTTGAGCGCTATTATTTAACGAAGATTGAACAAATTCTGGAGCGCCGACTCATTCTCAAGGACCGTCTCAAGTACAAACAAACACTCAACCCGGTCGATCAGGCCACTTACTATAGTTCTTGGCACTACACGGCGGTTCATTTTGCGCTAACCATCCCGCGCCTGCAGACGCGCGACGCGATTGCGCGGTACTTGGGATTGGCTCCCGCCATCGTGAGTGCGGCTCTGGAGTTCCTGTTGTCGGTCGGAATCGCGCGCGAAGAGAAAGGGCGTTTCACGACCGGTGCCACCAGCATTCATCTGGGCAACGACTCGCCAATGCTGCCCAAGCACCACGCCAACTGGAGAATCCAGGCACTCCGCTCGCTCGATCTGGCCGGCCCCGACGATTTTCATTACACGTCGGTCGTGACCTTAGCCAAAAGCGACCTAGTTAAAATCAAGTCCCTGATGGTCTCGGCTATCGAGCAGATCCGTCCAGTCATTCGAGAATCGCCCGAGGAAGGGCTGTATTGCTATTCAATGGATCTTTTCGGAGTTACCCGTGAATAAGCAAATTTCAAAAAAATAGGTCGTACCCTTTTTGGTTAATCGGAGCGGGAGCTCCTTCAAAAGCCCTTCCAAAATGACGCATATCTCAACCAAAAGGTACGGCCTACCTTTTTTTCTAGTCTATCTATTTGAAATTATTTACCTATTTTTCTGACCTTTCCTGACTAAAATAGTTTGCCTTTCTTTAGTTTGTTAAGTAAAGTTAATTCTATGATCAGATTTGCGGCCATCATACTGATATCGGGAGCCCTGCTCTGCGCATTCACGCCGAGCATCTTCGCGGAAACCAAGCGCGCCAAGGTCATCGATTTTGACGATGAAGTGGTCGAAGGCCTGAACAAAAAGCCCCTAGACTCCCTCAATGAAATTTCAGAGCGCGACCGTCGCCACAAAAAGCCTCACCTCTATCGCAAGCGCGCCGGCTTTCGTCCCGAAGTCGCTGAAACCGTAAGAATGCTCCCCAACGCCCCCTGAAATATTATGAATTCATTTATCGTCACAACTTCAGTTCTTGGCAGCTCTCGAACTCAAATCTGGGAAAGTTCACGCCCACTCGCCCTCGGTCATCCGTTCCGATGGATTCTCGAGAGAAGCGAGAACGGAGTGAGAGTCCGTGATCTTCATCACAATCTTCAGGGAGACTCCGGCAAAATCCGTCCCGGCGTGATCGGCGAAATTCCGTTCGACCGCATCTCGGCCGATGGCGAAGTGCAAATCAATGTTTCCGAAAATTTCAAATGCAAGATCCGCCCGGTCAAGCCGGCGTCGCCGGTTTTCAAGAGCGCTCCGTCGGGAAAAGAGCTGCGCATCTATCGATGCGTCGGCGACTGGACGCTCGAATCGCAAAGCCTTTCGAAAGCCTTCACCGCGCGCTACGCGGGAAAGACCGTTTTTCAGCTTCTCCCGAAGAGCGCTTCATGGACTCTCAAAGGCTCGAACGACGCGCTCAAGCTCCATCTTGCCGACGGCACTGAGCGCGCGCTGAAAGCAGGCGAAACCGTCGAGATTCCGGGCACCGACCTCGCGGGCACCGAGCTCCGCCTCTTGCCCGAAGGTACCGCTACGGCCCAGGTCTGGCGCTTCGGCCTCACCGGGAACCCCGTGTTCGCTGATTTTGCGCCGAAGGACAAAGCCTTTCAGGAAGACCTCGAGTGGTTCAAGAAATCACTCGCCGCCGCTGCCGCCGGCTTGGTGCTCTTCGGCGTCATGGCCTGGCTCTGGCCGGCTTCGCACAAGGAACAGGAACTGGTTCCCGCGCAATTCGCGCAGATTCTGATGCCGAAGCAGGAGAAAAAGGCCGCCCCGGCCGCGGCCTCTGAGTCGGGCTCGTCCGCGAAAGTCGCGCAAGACGCGCCTAAAAAAGTTCGCGAAGCGGCGGTCGTTCAGGCTTTCCGCGCAAAGGCGCTATCCAACGCGGTTAACGGTCTTCTCAAGGGCGGTATGACGAAGCTGCTGGCCCAATCGGACTTCGTCTCCGGAACCTCCAGATCGGCTGAAGCCCGCCGAATCCTGGATACGAAAAATTCCGCGCTCCAGCCTACCACCGAGCTCGGCTCTTTGACCGGGGCCAAGAACGTTCAGATCGCCTCCGTGGGCGGCGGAGGCAATGGCGAAGGCGGCCACGGCATCGGCTATGGCAAAGGCGAACATGCCTCGATCAAAGGACAAGGCAAAGGCTTCGTGCCCTTCGTGCAGGCCGATGCGAGCGGTTCCGTGGTGGATGAAGGCTTGACCCGCGACGAAGTCGGCGAAGTCATTCATCGCCATCTGAGCGAAATCCGCTACTGCTATGAGTCGGCGATGCTTCGCTCTCCCGATATCGAAGGCAAGCTGATGGCGGCCTTCGTGATCAACGGTTCCGGCGCGGTGAAAACGGCGGAAGCGAAATCGTCCACGCTGCCTGACCCGCGCTTGGATGATTGCATCATCCGCCGACTGGTCACCTGGCCGTTCCCGAAACCGCGCGGCGGCGTGGAAGTATCCGTAACCTATCCGTTCATCTTCAAGACTCTGGGAAGGTAACTCAAAATGAAGGCGCGAATCATCAAGCAAGCACAAATGATCGAAATCTGGGCCGGCCTGGCCATCACCTTGACGGCGACGCCGCTGCTCCTCGACAACGCCGCCCTGGCTGACGACACCCGCAGTTTGAAGTCGCCCTCGGCAACCGCTTCGGACCAAACCGATGAGGCCGAGAAAGTAAGCGTCGACACGATCAAGGAAAAGTACTGGGCGCGCGGCGATCAATCCGAGCTCGGCGTCGTCCAAAACCGCGCCTATACGAAAGCCAATAAATGGGAAATCGGCGTCTTCGGCGGCACCGTGGCCACCGACCCGTTCCTGACCGTCTACAACGCCGGCACGACGATCGGTTACCACTTTTCGGAATACTTCGCATTCCAGGCCCTCTATTTCCGCGATTGGGCGGGTAACTCGAGCGCGCTCAGCACGCTGCAACGGCAATTGACGACCCAAAACGGCGGCAACAGCAACGGCGCCACCACGAACTACAATCCGCCCCGCGATTATTACGGCGGCGAAGTGGTCGCGAGCCTTCTCTACGGCAAACTTTCGGTATTCGGCTCGGCGATCATCTATTACGACATGAACATCCTGGCCGGTCTCGGCTTCACGGCGACCGAATCCGGAACGAATTTCACCCAGCACATCGGCATCGGGCAGCAGGTCTATCTGTCAAAGCACTTCTCCATCAAATTCGACTATCGCCTGATGCGCTACGAAGAAACGTTGGATGAACGCGTGATCCCCACCGAGATCGGCCAGCCGGTCGGAACGCGCAATAACTTCTCGAACGTGTTCGTCTTCGGAGGAAGCTTCATGTTCGGTGCGGGGTCCAAAGATTCGGGTAACGCGGGAGGGAAACGCCAGTGAGCAAGCGCAAACACCCTTTCATCTCGCATCTCACCTTCTGGTTCGCGCTGGGAAGCGCGGTTTCCGCGCTGGGCTGGTCAACGAGCTGGTCAGCTGAAACCGCTCCCGCCGGCGCTCCGATCGGAGTGAAGGCTTGCCAAGGCGGCGAAAGCTGGCAACTGGGCGACCTCGAGGCCACGCTCAACCCGCGCTTTATCGACACGATCCACTCCTTCCTCGGCAAGCGGATGACCACCGTTCGCGGCTTCGCGGAAGCGCTGGCGATGCGCCGGCAGGCCAAGACGCCGGAAGAGAAGTTTTTCGCCGAATATTGGATCTCTCGCGCGCTTTACGGATCGCGAATGGTCCACGTCGCAAAAGACGGCTTCGCCCTGCTCGCCTCGCGCGAGGTGAGCGATAAAACCGCGGGGATCCAGCTCGCCGCCGTTGAATGCCTGGTGCAAATCCATAATATCTATCCCGCGATCCCGATTCCCGATTCCGTCTACGCGCGGATCCCCGATTATCAACACGCCGCTAAATCGATCGGCCGAACCGATATCGTCAACGACCTAGCTACCCACTACGCCATCGCGAAAGCCGCGACGGGCCCGGTTTCGGATGCCGAAGGGCAACGCCTGGTTTCTTACGTCGCGGGAAGCGCTCATCATGAAGCGTTGATTCGCGGCCTGCTCGCGGCGAAGAAAAACGACCATTCCGAGGTGATCAGGAACCTTCGCGCCTTCGTGGATACCTCGGGGATGCCGAATCATCTTCAGCGCTACGTGACGCAAGCCCATCTGCTGCTTGCGCGCTCGTATTACAGCGTCGAGCAGTACGATCATGCCATCGATCAGTTCAAGAAAGTCGACCGCAAATCAAACGACCTGGCCGACTCCCTCCAAGAGATGAGCTGGGCCTACCTCATGGCCGAGGACTATAAGGAAGCCGTTGGCACCGCGATCATCTTGCAAGCCGGCGGCCTTCGCAAGACCTACACTCCGGAAGCGCCCATGGTCATGTCGATGGCTATGAACGAGATTTGCCAATATCCGGAATCGATCAAAGCGGCCAATACGTTCCGCCGGTCTTACGAGTCCGTCTATCAATGGCTCGAGTCATGGAAAAAAGGGGAAAAGGACGGAAAAAGGCAGAACCTTTATAAGCTCGCGGTTCAATACCTGAAGCGCCAGGGAGACACTCCTGATCGCCTGGGAAGCGAGTGGCTGCGCTCCCCCGTCTTCATCGCGGATCAAGACGAAGTGAATCTCTTGTTCGATGAAAAGACGGCCGCGTCTTCGCTCACGGCTTGGGGCTCGAAAGAGCAGAACGCGCTGGCGCGCTCCATCGTCGATGAAATTCACGACTTGAAGCCGACCTTCAAGAAGGAACTTGCCCGTCGTCAACAGGAAGGCAAGCCGTTTTCCTCCAATTTGCAGGCGAAGCTCGAGCATCTGCGCGACAGCTTGATCTCGTTCCGCAACTTGCAGCACGCCGCTCCGGTTTGGAAAGCGGTCCTCGCCAACCAGCTCGAAAAAAACCCCGTCATCGAGCATCGCCTCATCGCGGGGATCGAGTCCGACCTGAAAAAGCGGTCCGAGCGCATGCACGATCAGCTTGAGGAAATCGCCGAGAACATCGAATTGATCGAAGTCGAAATCTACAACGGGGCGAGCCAGGACATCATCTGGCAAAACGCGCATCCGGACTTCAAGAAGATCGCCAAAGAACTGGGAGACGATAGCGGAAACCGAGCGCCCGCGTCCAAAGTCTGGGATTGGGGCAAAGCCTCCAATATCACAGAAGACGGCGCGGAAATCTGGGAAGACGAGCTCGGCTCGTTTAAAGCGAATCTCCCGGACAACTGCGAGAGCAAAGACAAATACCTCGCGCTTAAAGCAACCAAAATTGGAAGGAACTAAGCCATGCGCAATATCTATCTGGCTAAGGCTGGCAAAAACCACGGCCCTTTCGACCAAACCGAAATCGATGCGATGCGGAAGAGCGGCGAGCTCTCCGATTACAGCTGGATCTGGAACGTGGCTCGGGCGGCTTGGGAACCCATTGATCACGCTCCCGCGCCTCTAGCGCCTCCGACGGATAACCAGGAGGCAACAATCGCGCCGACGCCCGCGTCCGCGCCGCAAGCACAGCCGCGCATGCAGGCGCAGGCGGCCCCTGCACCGTCAGCCCGCCTTTTCCATATTCCCGACGAGGTTTCCTCGGTGTTCCAGGCGGTTTGCTACGACCATTTGAGCGTGCTTTCGGGGCACATCAAAAAGGCCGGCGAAAACGGCTGCGATTTCGTGACGGACTCGCACGACTCGTCGCCGATTTTCATGAAAGACATGCCGGTTCAAATCAATATCCTCGACCCCGCCACCGGCGGAGCGATGAGCGTGCGGGCGCAAGTATTGACGGCGGTACGCGACGACGGGCACTGGAAATACCGCCTCGCCTGGAACGCTTGCCCGGAAATCATTATGAGTCACGCGAACGCGGCTTAGCTAGAAGTAGCCGACCACTTTATAGTGGCGGTCTTTGCCGCCCGCGAAGACCTTGACCGAATCGCCGGCCTTACGCCCAAGCAGCGCTTCGCCCAAGGGCGAGTGGGGCGTGATGACCTGGACCGGATATCCTTCCACGCGAGTGACCAGCCCGCCTCCGCTTGGGACGATGAAATAGAAAGCACGGGTCCGATTGTGCTCGAGCTCCACGAGCCCGCCGGGGCAAATCACATCGTCCGCGCCGTAATCCCTCACCGGCAAGAAACGATACATCACCAGCTGCTGCCGCAAATCCTCGGCCCGCTGGGGGAGCTCTTTACCGGATGCCTCGGACTGCTCGAGCAATCCCGAAAGCTCTTCCGCGACATAGGACTGCAGCTGCTCGATAACCTGCTTTTTCGTGAAAGGCGCCGCCATGATGAGAACATAACAGAGCCTAGGCCGGCGGCAATGCGGCATTTGGCGTTTATACCGATAATGTGCTTTAAAGAGAGGCCATGAGCCTGAAAGTCCGGTCCATCAAAATGCCGCCCGTCAAGATGCCGCATATGAAGCTGCCAACTAAAAATCGCTGGCTTTGGATCGCGCTTTTCGTCTGGGCCGCGATCCTCATCACGGTTCTCGCCACGGGCTGGAACGTCGTCCTGGTCAGCAATTACCTGCGCATGCTCCGCGTCGCTCACTCCTTGAGCATCGGCGAGGAGACGGTCGCGCTCGCTCCTTGGCCGATCGTTATCTCCGGCACCATGGGTTTTGTCGCCGCGATGGGAACGATCGTTCTTTTCTTCCTGCGATTGCTTCGCGAAATGCGGCTCAATCAACAGCAATCCGAGTTTCTCGCCACGGTCAGCCATGAGCTGAAAACCCCCATTTCATCGATTGAGCTCACCTCGTCGCTTCTCCGCAGCGGCATCCGCGACGGCGGAATTTCGCCGGCCGAGTCGGAAGCGCTTTGGGAAAGCCAGCAACGCGAGCTCAAAAGGCTGCGCGGGCAGGTCGAAACCATTTTGGAAGCCGCGCGCTGGCAATCCGCACCATCCAGGCCGAAGCTCGTCAATATCAATCTCGATGCATGGCTGAACGATGTCGTCGCCCGCTGGCAACGCATCTTCGGCAGCGAAGGCAATGTGATCAGGCAGGGAGAGCCCCTTCCGAGTGAAACTTGGGTTGATCCCAACAGCTTGAACCTGATTATCGACAACCTTTTGAGCAATGCGAAAAAATTCGCGCGCGGCGCCCCCCACGTCACGATCCGAACATCGCAGTCGGTTCGCCGCTGGAAAATCGAGGTGCAGGACGAAGGCTGGGGCTTCGATCCGGCGGAATCGAAGCGAATTTTTCACCGTTTTTCCCGTAGCCATCACGGCGCGCCCTACTCGATCGCTGGCACCGGTCTTGGACTCTACCTCGCGAGCTCGGCTTGCCGCGCGCTCGGTTTAAAATTGAGCGCGACGAGCCACGGCTACGGTCATGGCGCGACGTTTACCTTGGAGGGTAAGAAATGAGCACTTCCGTTGCTTGCTCCAACGCGCTCTTGCTTGAAGACGAGCGAGATCTCGCGATCGCGCTTCAAATCGCGCTCAGAAAGATCGGCATCGATGCCAAGCAAGCCTCGACTATCGCCCAGGCCCGCGAGATGATCAAGAACTCTTCCGCTCCTTTCGAGTTTCTTTTGTTGGATCGGAACCTGCCGGACGGCGACGGTCTCGATCTTTGCGCCGAGATGCGGGCCCAAGGCTTCAGCGGAAGAATTCTGATGCTGACCGCGATCGGCGACACGTCGGACCGCGTGCTGGGCTTGAACCAAGGCGCCGATGACTATCTCGCGAAGCCTTTTTCCTGGGAAGAGCTGGATGCCCGGATCCGCGCGCTCGTTCGTCGCTCGCCGGCTCCCGCCGCGCCGGCGAGCACGAGCAATTCCGCCCCGAACGGTTGGAATCTGGATGAGGCGCGTTTGCGCATCCAAGGGCCACGTGGAACCTGGGTCACGCTGACTCCGCTGGAATACAAGCTCGCGGCCTGTCTGATCGAATCCTCGGGCACGATCGTATCGCGCGAGCGGCTTCTGAAGGAAGTCTGGGGGTTCACGCTTCTGCCGCGCACCCGTACCGTCGATCATTTTCTGGGACGGCTCCGAAAGCACTTCGAGGAAAACGCAGAAACCCCGAAGCACTTCATCACCGTGCGCGGGGCGGGTTATCGGTTTGAGCCTTGAGCAGGCTCTACTGCGACTGGATCAACACCTCGGTTTGAGCCAGTCGAGCCAGCAATGCGGCCTTGGCGGGATCGCTCGCCGGAAGCGCGTTAGCCGAAGCTTGCAGCTCGGCTACGTCGTCCTTGAAGTTGGTGCCCAAGTACCAGCCCGCCCAGCTCAGCGAATGGCCGCCGTTGATGATCGCGGTGACCGCGGAAGCCACGGAATCCGTGAACGCAATCAATCCCGGCCGGAAACTCTTGTCTGCTTGAAAGCTCGTCTGAAAAAGCTTGAACGCCCTCTCCCCGCCCGTCGCGTAAACGGTCTGGTCGATTCCGAAAACCGTGCCTTCGAGATAAGCATAATGAGAGCGGATCTTCATATCCGGGTTCGTTTTGACGATCGGATCCAAACACGAAGTCAATTTGTCGAAGAAAGCCCGAGGCGGCTCCTTCGGCTCCCCTCCGGGCCCCCAAACCGTGTTTCCGTCGACGGTATGGCTTCCGGCGGTGAGCTGGTCATTGAGCTCGTCGATCAAGGTGATCATCTCGCTTTGATTGGCCGGAAGCTCCTGACAAAACGAGCTCGAATTGAAATCCTGAATCAGGGTAGCCACATCGATCGCTCGCGCCCGGGTGTAACCTTCGGAGGCCGCTTCGATTTCAGCATTAAGCCCCTGGGCTTGCTCGCCTCTCGACAGGCATTGAACATGCGCCGGCTCTTGTCGCGCGAAGCCGGCGGTCGAAAAAGCCAAGCCAAGCGCCATTGAACCGATGAAGATGCCGATTTCTTTTCTAGCCATTTTCTATCCTTTTCTATTCCGCGCTCGAATCCGTTTGCTCCGGCGCCGTCTTTTTCAAATCCAAAGAATCCGCGCCCACCCAGCCGATCTGCTTTTCCGGAGTACGCGCCTTGTAATATCCCTCGGTAGGGTAATTGCTGACTTGCAAATGCATCCCCTTTTTGAGCCGACGGATCACGTTCGCGCCTTTTTGCGGACCGTCGAGAAGCGGAAGATTATCCGCGTCTACGACCGCGTTTTGAGCCGCGAACGCCGATGAAATCCAGAGAAATACCCAGAAAAAGGTCAAGACCGCCAATCTTTTTTTCATCATTGCATCACCTTCGTCAGATCGATCGGATTAATTTTCTGATTATGCACGACCGCGCCCCAGTGCAGATGCGGCCCGTTCGCGCGCCCGGTCATCCCGGCCAAGCCGAGCACGACTCCGCTCGCTACCCGATCGCCCTTTTTAACCCTCAGTTTGCTCATATGGCCGTAGATCGTGAAAACCCCGTAACCATGATCGATCAGCACCGTATTGCCGGTGAAAAAAAGATTTTTCGCCAGCACGACCAAGCCCGGCGCCGGAGCATGGATCGGCTTGCCGATAGAGGCCCGGAAATCGACGCCCTGATGGAAGCTTTTCATCTCGCCGTTGTAAACGCGCTTCGTGCCGAAGGGACTGGTCACGATGCTTTGAAGGGGAAGCTGAAACGGTCCGCTCCAGAATTTCTCCCGGGTCACTTGATCGTAAATCGCCTTGATCTCGTCCTGCTCCGCCATGATGCGCTTGAGGTCCTTTTTTCTCGGGCTGATTTTCCGCTCGTCGACCTTCAAGACTTCAGAGCGGTACTGACCATCGACGATCGTGAGCGGCAGGACGAATTTCCGCTCGCCGGTAGCCCCGGCCACCTTCACTTCGATATTCACCGCGCCGGGCTTGTGATTGAACGGCACCGCCACGACCGCTTGATAAAGGGATTGATCCGCCCCGCCTTTTTCAGGCAGCGGATAAAACGGAATTCCCTGCGTGCCCTCGAGAGAGGCCGAGATGCCTGCGCCGGTTGCACCTTGGGGCAACGAAACCGTCACCAACACGATCGAGCCGTCCGGGCTCGCGGTGCTCGATAGCGCCGCGGAACCTTCAGCGGTCCCTCCGACGCTTGGGGATGGACTGGAATCGGCTGCTCGGGCGGTCAACGCGCCCAAGAGAAAAATAACGACAAAGACCGGTTTAAACCGCCTGGACCGTACGATTTCCATCATGGAAAGTCACCTGGAGTTTCTGTCCGGTTTTGATTTGCGAAGCGCTGCGAACTACCGCCCCGTCTCCGTCTTCGCGCACCAGAGCGTACCCCCGCTCTAAAACCCGCAAAGGAGAAAGAGCATCGAGCTTACCGGCCAAATGCTCGAGGCCCGCCGACCGCCGCTCAAGCCGCGCCCGGATCGCGCGCTCAAGCCGCATCGCAAGCTCGTCACAGCGCTGCGCCTGCTCCCGCAGGCGATCGCGAGGGCCGACCACCCGGGCCGCCACATGTTGAAGCACTTGCAAGCGGTGAGCGATGTCGCGCCGAATGGCCGAAACCAGGCGCGCGTTTGCCTCGTGAATCCTTGCCGCGACATCCACCCAAGCGCCGCTGATGATTTCCGCCGCGGCGGAAGGGGTCGGGGCGCGGAGATCGGCGACAAAGTCCGAAATGGTGAAATCGATCTCGTGTCCAACCGCGGAAATCACGGGAAGCCGGGAAGCCGCGATCGCGCGAGCCAGCGGTTCGTCGTTGAAGCACCAGAGATCCTCCATGCTTCCCCCGCCGCGCGCGAGCACGATGATCTCGCCCAAACTCAAGCGGTTCGCCGCTTCGACGCCGCGAATTAAGTGCCGAGGCGCATCGTCGCCCTGAACCAGCGCGGGAATCACCACCACGCGAATATGCGGCGCGCGCCTTCGCAAAATATTCAACATGTCTTGAATAGCGGCGCCCGAGGGCGAAGTGATCACCGCGATCGATCGCGGATAGGTCGGCAGGGGACGCTTTCTTCGCGGATCGAAAAGCCCTTCCGCCGCGAGCTTCTCCTTGAGCTGCTCGAACGCGATCTGCAGCGCGCCGGCGCCCAGGGGCTCCACTTGTTCCGCGATCAGCTGATAGCCGCCGCGGGGCGGATAGATGGAAAGTTTTCCGCGACAGAGAACCTGAAGACCATCCTTCAACTCGAAGCCGCGCTTGCCCGCTCCCGATTTGCCCCAGCCGAAAATCGCGACCGAGATCGAGGCGTTTTCGTCTTTGAGGGAAAAATAAACATGCCCCGAGGCGGCGGGCCGGCAATTCGAAAGCTCGCCCTGGACCCACACTTGTTTGAACGCGGGTTCCAAAACGCCGCGGATCCGCGACGTCAGTTCCGAAACCGTCCAATGCTTGGGCGGTTCGGAACCCGAAGACGTCTGCATCGTATCAGGCTGGCCGACCTGCCCGAAAAGGGGCAGGTCTTTCAGCTGCTTCCGATTATCGGTCGGTGCCATGAGCCACGGACTCCGCGGACTCACCCGACGAGATTTTCTTGAACACGTCGAAAGACTTCAGATAGTTCAATGCTTCGTGAACCTGGTAGTCTTCCTTCGGATTCATCTTGATCGGCGACATATCGTCATCGTCGGCGGTCGAAGGCGCGTTTTTGTCCTTCTTCCCGTTCTTGGCTTTACCGGTCTTGGTCAAGGAATCGAGCTCTTCCTTTTTATACTCGGTAGCCTTGTTCTTGCTGTCTTTGGCGCTAGACTCCTCCGCGGACTCCTCGCCGTCCGGATTCATCATATGACCCTTGAGGTCGCGTTCTCGGAAAACCTCGCCTTTGCGCTTGGCTTCGGCGAGCAACTTCGGATCATACTCGTCCAAAAGAACGTCCGGCTGCACGCCCTTGTCCTGGATGCTGCGGCCGCTCGGCGTGTAATAGCGAGCGATCGTGAGCTTCAAACCGAGATCCGGGCCCAGCTCGATCACGGTTTGCACCGAGCCCTTCCCGAAAGTCGGCTGCCCCATGATGATGGCGCGATGATGATCCTGCAAAGCTCCGGAGACGATTTCCGCCGCCGACGCCGTGCTTGAGTTCACCAGGATCGCCACCGGGAATTCCTTGTAGGCCATGCCTTTGCGGGCGTACTTCACTTCCTTCTGGTCGTGATTGCGGCCGATGGTCGAAACCACGACGCCGTTGTCGACGAACAAGGACGAGACGTCGACCGCTTGGTCGAGCAATCCGCCCGGATTGTTGCGAAGGTCGAACACGAGGCCCTTCAGTTTCGTCTTCTTCTGAAGCGCGTCGACCGCTTTCTTCACGTCGGAGGCGGCGCTTTCGTTGAAGCTCGTCAGGCGAACGTAGCCATACTCGGGTTCAAGCTGCTCGCTCTTGACGGATTGAATCTTGATGACGTCGCGGACGATCGGCACGTCGCGGATTTTATCCCAGCCGTCGCGGTAGACGGAGAGAGTCACTTTGGTTCCGCTCTTGCCGCGCATTTTCGAAACGGCTTCGACAAGCGTCATGCCCTTCGTGCTTTCGTTGTCGATTTTCACGACACGGTCGTTCGGCTTGAGACCCGACTTCCAGGCCGGGGTGTCTTCGATCGGCGCGATCACGGTCAGGATGCTGTCCTTCATCCCGATCTCGATGCCCAAACCGCCGAACTTCCCGGTAGTGTCGATCTTCATGTCCTTGAAGACATCGGGCGGCAAAAAGTTGGAATGCGGATCGAGCGTCTCGAGCATGCCTTTGATGGCTCCGTAAACGAGCTCTTTGTTGTTTACGGGATCAACGTAATTCGCCTCGACGAAATGAAGCACTTTTTGAAAGAGCTCCAGATTCTCGTAGCGGTCTTGCTGGCTGTTCGCCGGGGCCGCCGCGGCTCCCGAGCCCGAGGACGCCATGGCCATCGCGGTGACGTTGATCACTTCGCGAGTGATGGACTGTCCAACGGTCACGCCGAACCAGGAAACTCCCATTACCAAGAGGGAGAGCGAGATTTTTTTCGTAAGTCGAAGCATGTGGGGACCTTTCATTACTTAAGTCGCATGACAACGGCGGACCCAGGTCCGCCTGTCACACGAGCCGATGCCAGTCCACCCAGGCTAAACTAATTAGAAACCCACTGCAATGGGTTCACGGCGACGTTTCGGTCACGGATTTCGAAATAAACCGGAGTACCCGAGTCGTCCGTTTGCCCGATCGGGTCGCCGGCCGACACGAGCTCGCCCGCTTTACGGGTGAGCTGCCCCAAGTGCGCGCAAAGCGAGTAGAAATGATTGCCGTGGTCGATGATCGCCACCTGACCATACTCCGGGAGCTCGCCGGAATAGGCGATTTTACCGTCAAAAATCGCACGCACGAGATCTTTGTGCGCCGCCGCGATATCGACTCCCTTTTTGAAGATGAAGAGCTTCGACTTGGGATCGAATGCCCGACCGAAACTCGTCAGCACGCGGCCTTGCTCGACCGGAAGCCGGAGCTTTCCTTTAAGCCGGGCGAAAGCCCCCAACAACGACGACCTGGAAAATTTTCGCTCCGCCTCGGCCGTGCGCTCGAGCTCGCGATGGGCGTTGAAGTCTTGAATCAATTGTTCGACTTGCGCCTGGGACGCCTTCAAGCTGCGATAGTTCTCAAGCTGCGCGAGCCTCTCGTCGCGGGACTTGCGCAGAAGATCCGCCTGAATCTGCTTATTCAACTCGAGCACGCTCTGCTTTTCGTCAAGATCCTGGATCAGATAGGCGAGATGCTGCTTTTCCTCCTGAATCTTGCCTTCCAGCTGGTCGGAATCGTCCAGATCCGCGTGAAGCGTCTCCACCTCTTTCAAGCCGTGGGAAATCAGATTCGCCATCAGCTTGCGGCGAGGCGCTTCGAATTTCTCGGTCTCGATAACGCTCGAAAGGCCTCCGCTTTCGGCATCGTTCGTGCCGTTTTCCGCATGCAGAGAATCTTGGATCGCCATCAACAGCCTGCGGACGGAACTTTTCCGCGCATCCAATGTTTTGTTCAACGCCTCTCTTCGGGACTCGAGCTCAACGACGGTCGATTGCAAGTCAACCAGGCGCCTCTGCCCCAGGTCACGCTCTTGCTGGCGCAATTTGATGAGGGCACGGAGCTTTTTGAGATTGGCCTTCGCTTGCGCCTGGGAATTGCCGTTCAAAATCAGCGTGTCCTCCAGCGTGGCGGCGCGCGATCGGATGGATTCAAGCTCTTCCGTGTACTGCGCGACCGGCTTTTGAACCGAGGCTTGCGCCGCCCCTGCCCCTACAAGAATCGCGAAGCCGAGAAATGCGGTGGTCGAAATTCGCACTAAAACTCCCCGCGACCTCGATCGCCGCCAAAAGAAGACGAGGAGCTCATGACCACGCTGCCGGCAATGCCCCCCGCGACGAGACCGATCACCCCGCCTGCGGCAAAAAGCACCGCCCCGAACGCCGGGTTCGGCGTCGGCATGTCCCGTAGTAGCGGCGATAAGCCCTTCACGTGATGGCTCAGCCACAAGCCGGCGCTGATCCAACCGCTCACGGCGAACAATCCACCGAGCATTCCGACGCTCAAGCCGGACAAAATTCCAGGCACCTGAAGCAACGCCCCGCCGCCCCCCAGAAGCCGCATCAGCGCGGTCGCCTCGCGATGAATGTAGGCGTTCGTGCGCGCCAGATGAATCAAGCCCGTCAAGAGCGCGAGCCCGAGGCCCGCGACCAGAAGACGCGCGACCCAGCGCAATGCGGCGAACGCGCCCAGAACGTTGCGATAGCGATCGCGCGAGCTCTCTGCCGCCTCGACGCCGGAGGTCGCCCGGATTCGGTCAAGCGCCGTATCCTCCAAAATTCCCGCCACGGAAACGTAGCGCGGCACGAGCGGGGTGGCGTCGCCGCCCAGATCCTCGATATCTTTCGCGAGCTCCGGATACTGCTTGCCGATGTCGGCGATGAATTGATCGGCTCCGACCATGCGAACCTCGACCCGGTCGGCGTGCGCGCCTAAAGAGGTGCGAATATCGTCGACCACTTTCTGCTCATTAGCCACTTCGACCGTGGGCGAAAGATAGGCCGTCACCACCTGCTCCCGCTGCAGGCGGGAAAGCACGGGCCTGAGACCTTGCTGTACCCAGAAAAGAAACCCCGCCAAGATCAAAAGAAAACCGACGGCCATCGCCGAGCAAAGCTGGCTTAAAAACGCGAGCCGCCACGGACGCAGGGAAAGCTTCATTAATAAAAGCATGGAGCCTCCCCTTGGCCGGCTTGCCCACCCACGTTCCATGTATCGAAACTCAACTGGCCGCTGCTTAGAATCGCGCATCGCTTGCGCACGCGCCGGACGATCTCTCGATCATGGGTGGCCAGCACGACGGTCGCGCCCTGAGCGTTCGCGCGGAAAAACAGCTCCATCATCGCCCAGGTGTAATCGCGATCCTGAGCGCCGGTCGGTTCGTCGGCGACGATCAAATCCGGATTGCGAACGAGCGCACGGACGACCGCCACGCGCTGGGCCTCGCCCCCTGAAAGCAACGCCGCGCGCTTGTGTCGGATCTTTTGAAGCCCCATGCGCTCCAGTAATTCCTGAACCCGAGGCTGCGAACCCGTGAGCACCCGGCGGCCGGCGGTCGCAAGCGCGAGCATGACATTATCCATGACCGTAAGGTCAGGGATCAGGCGGATTTCCTGCGGGATGTAACCGATCGACTGCCGAACGCCCCGAAGAGAAGACGGAGTCATCTGCGTGAGATCATAGCCAAACAGGCTCAGCTGGCCCGATGAAGGGGCTTCTTCCGTGGCAAGCATGCGAAGCAGGGAAGACTTTCCCGCGCCGCTTCCGCCCAGCACGTAAAGGAACTCCCCCTTTTTGATCTCAAGCGAGACCTGATGGAGAACCTGCTCTTCGCCGAAATAGGATTTGGAAACCGACTGCAATTGAATCATCACACACTCTCGACACTAGCATATCAAACAAAGCCGGGCCCGCAAGGTATCGCAAGGTGTCAAATATTTACCGTCGCACCCACACCCAATCCGGCATAGCATGGGTTATTGTGCGGAAATTAATTCAGTACCGGGGCGCCTTAGCCTATTTCGCGGGATATTCGATTTGGATCGCGGCGTTCAAGCTGGTGAGCCTTACCTTTATAACCTATTTCGTTCTCGCGTCCGGCGGAGCCGCGAAAATCCACGCCGCTCATTTCGAGGACGTCAATGACGCTTTCGGGTCCGCGGAGATCCCGATTCTCGCCCTCTGCGCGCTCAGCTTCGTCCTCCTGCAACGATTGCTCAACCCGCTTCGCAAAGCGGATCAAAAGCCCGTGTTCACCCCTGAACGCTTCGAAAAGAGGTTTTTGCCCGGGTTTCTGCACGGCAGCGTGCTTGCCTCGGGAGTGCTTCTCGCTTTCTTAATTAGCGGAATTTATCATTATCTCGGCTTTTTCGTGCACTTCGAACAAGCCGCGGTGGCCTTTTCCTCGATTCTGTTGCGCACCGCTTCGGTCGGCGTGTTCGCCTACTGTGAAGAGTATATTTTCCGGGATAAAATCCTCGGCGACCTCCTGAAAGTCGGAAGGGAAACTCCCCGGGCGCCCCTCCCGGGCCCCGAAAAGAAACGGCTTCAAGCTCTCGTCCAGACGCAGAACCGGGAGCTTCTCGCCGTTTTCGCCACCTCGGTTCTCTACGTCGCGGTCAAATTCCTCCAATTCGACTCGGAGCTGGGCTGGATGAACGGCATCACGCTTTTTTTGGTTTCGCTCTACCTCGGGGTCCGGATGCTTTTCGAAAGGGACTTCGCCCCCGGAGCGGGCTTTTGGGCCGCGGTACTCGCCGTCTTCCATCCGCTCATGAGCCTTCCCGTCTTCGGATGCGACTTCGCGGGCCTGATCCTGATCAAATACGAGCAGCTCACCTCGGGCATCAACATGACCGTGGCCGAAACCACGCGATTTTTCTCTGGAGGAATCGGCGGCCCGCTCGCGAGTTTCGCGTTTCAAATTTTGATGACTTTTGACATGATTCGCAACGTGCTGAGATACAAAAGGGAGACCGCTCAATGCAAAGTGCAAACGCCGCAATCAGCTTAGGATTTATCGACCTCATCAACCAATCGGGCCCAGTCGCCAAGTTCGTGCTCGCGGTCCTGCTTCTCACCTCGGTTTTCTGCTGGAGCATCATTTTCACGAAATGGCTCACTTTGCGGCGCGTGCGCGCCGAGAACCGTGAATTTCTCGACGTCTTCTGGCACAGCAAAACCATCGACGACATCATGGAAAAATCGGGCAAATACGAATCATCGACCGTGGCGGCCGTTTTCCGTTCCGGGGTCAAAGAGCTCAGAAAAGTTTCCGGCGAAGAGATGCAACATGCCGGCAACGAAAAAGTCGAAAACGTCCAACGGGCGATCTTCAGGGCGAGCGGCACGGAAATCGCTTCCCTCGAAAACCGCCTCGGCTGGCTCGCCACCACGGCGAGCGCGGCGCCTTTCGTCGGCCTTTTCGGCACCGTTTGGGGCATCATGGATTCGTTTCATAACATCGGCGCCACCGGATCGGCCAACCTGGCGGTCGTCGCGCCCGGTATCTCGGAAGCGCTGATCACGACCGCCGTGGGCATCGCGGCCGCGATCCCGGCGGTTGTCGCCTACAACCATTTCGCGGGCGAGATCCGCCGCGTCGCGGGCGACATGGAAGGCTTCAGCCAGGACTTCGTCAACATCGTCCAGCGCAGCGTCAGCGCCGCCTCCGGCAAGCACAAAGGAAACTGAAAATGGCGATGAAAACCGGTTCGTCGGTCCGCTCAATCCCCACCACGATGGCTGAAATCAATGTCACGCCGCTCGTCGACGTGATGATGGTGCTTCTGATCGTTTTCATGGTCTCGGCCCCGATGATGCAGCAAGGGATTCAAGTCGATCTGCCCAGGGCGAACGCCGGCACTTTGAACGAAGTGCCCGAGCAGCTCGTCCTGGTGGTGAATCGCTCGCATGAAATCCAGATCAACGGGAACGTCATTCCGCCGGGAACTTTGCGGCAAAAATTGACGGCGATCCAAAACGCCCGCCCCGACGTCCAGGTCTTCATCCAAGCCGACCAAGGCGTTTCGTACGGCTACGTGGCGCAGGTCATGGCGGAAGTAAAGCAATCCAAGATCACCCGGATCGGGCTTGTGACCGAACCGGGCGAAACGAACACGCACATTTAGTCGTATGGACACCGTCAGCCTCCCGCCCCCGTTCATCAACAAGCCCCATGACGAGAAGCTCAGCCGCGGCTTGACGATCTCGATCGCGGTGCACGTGGCGCTCGCGCTGCTGATCATCTTTAAGAATCTCGTCTTTCCGGGAAAGCCCGTCGCTTATATTCCGGCGCTGCGAGTGGATCTGGTGGGCCTGCCGACGCAGCTCAAACGGGAGATGCTCAACCCCTCGAAGGAAATCAAGGAAATCATCCAGGCCAAGCCCGCTCCGGCACCTCATGCGGCGCATGCCCCTTCGCCGCCCAAAACCATGGCCGAGCCGAATGAAATGGTCCTGAAGCCCACAAAACAAAGCGAAAAATACCGCGAAAAAAGACTGAAGAGCTCCCTTGAGCGAATCAAATCGCTCGCGAAGATTTCGGCGCTCGACACGCAAACCCCCGCTCAAGCCACGCCGATTATGGGCAATAAAATCTCGAAAGGCACCAGCCTCTCGGCCGAAGCGCGCGAGTCGGATCGGGAAAATTACATCGACACCCTTCAAAACGCGCTGCAACAGAACTGGGCGCTCCCCATGTGGCTTGAACGCCAGCAGCTCAACGCGAAAGTCATGATCTTCGTCGACGCGAGCGGTCGACTGATTCAGTTCAGATTCGTGCAGTCTTCCGGAAACCCCCAATTCGACGAGGCCGTCAAACGCACCCTCATGCAAAGCCAGCCTTTTCCCGCGCCGCCGTCGGACGTCGCACCTACACTCTCTTCGAACGGCGTATTGGTCGGCTTCCCCCTTTGAGGTCTCATGGTTTTTGCGCTAACTTGTTAGGCATGCGCAAAGCCATCCCATTTTTCGCCTCGTTCCTCGTCGCTTCGAGCTTTTTCAATTTTTCCCACGCCGCCGATCAACCGTACATCGCGGTCGGCGAGGCAAAAACCAAAAAGACGGTCATCGCGCTTCCGGAAATCCGCGGCACCTCCGACCTGGCCAAATACACCAAAGCCATCAACGAAACGGTCACGAACGACCTGCTTTACATGGATCTATTCCAAGTATTGGGGCCCGCCGCCACGATCGAAAACGCCGCCAATGCGGGCATCGTCCCGTCGACCTTCAAATTCTCCGACTGGAGCAGCATCGGCGCGGAATTTCTCTTTAAAGCCCAGATCGGCATGCAAGGCGAGGCGCTGACGCTGGAAGCCTATCTTTACGACGTACCGCAGGCGAAGGAAGTTTTCGGCAAGCGCTATGTCGCCTCGACCTCGGACGTGAACACCATCGCCCATACGGTTGCCAACAACATCGTCGAAGCCCTGACCGGCCAGCGGGGCATCTTTCTCACGAAGATCGCGATGACCTGCAGCACCCGCAGCGGCAAAAAAGAAATCTTCATGATGAACTTCGACGGTTCGGAGCCGAAGCAGGTCACGCAGCATCACTCGATCTCTTTCGCACCGGCTTGGAGCCCGGACTCGACCAAGCTCGCCTATTCGGTCTACACCCGCCATCGCGGCAACATAAAAAATATCGACCTTTATGAGTTCGACTTCACCACGAGCACCTACCGCATGATTTCCAACCGGAAAGGAATCAACAGCGGCGCCGCCTACTCGCCTGACGGCCAGAGCGTCACGCTCACGATGAGCTTTCTCGGTAATCCGGAAATCTTCACCCTGACGCCGGCCACCAGCACCGTCACGCGGCTCACCAAATCCCTGGGCTTCGATGTCGACCCCTCCTGGAGCCCGGACGGAAAAACCCTCGCGTTCGTTTCCTCGCGTTCCGGAAAACCCATGGTGTACCGCATGAACGCGGATGGCTCGAATCCTCAGCGCCTGACTTACGCCGGCGTGTATAACGCGACCCCGAACTGGTCACCGCAAGGCAACAAAATCGTCTTCGCGGGCTGGCTCGAAAAGCATTTCGATGTATTCACGATGAACCCGGACGGCAGCCACATCGAGCGACTCACCAAGAACGAAGGCAGCAACGAAGATCCTTTCTTCAGCCCGGACGGGAACTTCATCACCTTCAGCTCGAATCGCGCGGGCGGCCAAAACGTTTATGTCATGAACGCCGACGGAAGCTTCGTCAAGCGACTGACATACGGCATGGGAAATTGCACCGCGCCGAAGTGGTCCAATCCCCCCAAGTAACTCAGTCACCGCGTGCGTTCGCGCCGCAACTATGAGAAAACAAGTCTATGGCAAACGAAAGAGTCGTGATCGTCAATGGTGTCCGAACCCCCTTCGTCCGCGCACGGACGGTTTTCCAAAAAATGCCGCCCGCCATGCTCGGGGGAATCGCGCTTCGTGAAACGGTCGCGAGATCGGGCCTCGATCCCGCGTTGATCGAAGAGATCTACATGGGCATCGTCAGCGCTCCGGCCGACGGACCGAACGTCGCTCGCGAAGCTTGCTTCGATTCCGGCCTCCCCTCGACGATTCCCGCCACCACGATCAACCGCTACTGCGCATCGGCCGCTGAAGCGGCTGCCGCGATCGCCGGAAAAATTTTCTCGGGCCAGATCGACATCGGCATCGCCGGCGGCGTCGAATCGATCAGTTCGGTGCGAGCGCTTTTCAGCCAAGAGGCGACGGATTATTTCCAGGATTTCGCCCGCGCGAAAACCGCCGGACAAAAACTTCAGTTCTTGAGCAAGTTCAAACCGCACCTGCTCGCCCCGCAGGCTCCCGGCATCAAAGAGCCGACCACCGGGCTCACCATGGGCCAAGCGGCCGATCTCATGTGCCGTGAATTCAAAGTCGGGCGCGAAGAGCAGGACAAGTTCTCCCTCGATAGCCATCTCAAGGCCCACAACGCCTGGGAGCGCGGCTTTTACCGCTCGCATGTGGTTCCGGTCGGCACGCCCGACGGCAAGGTCATCGATCGCGACACCGATGTTCGCAGCGACACCTCGCTCGAAAAGCTCGGCAGCCTCAAGCCCGTATTCTATAAGGACGGAACCATCACGGCCGGCAACGCGAGCCCGCTCACCGATGGCGCGTCGGCGCTTCTCATGATGTCCGAATCCAAAGCCCGCGAGCTTGGTTTGCAACCGCTCGGAGTCGTGCGCGCTTTCGGCGCCGCCGCGATCGACGTTCAAAAGGAGCCCCTGCTCATCGGGCCGGCCTTTATTATTCCGCGCGTACTAAAAAAAGCCGGCATTACTTGGGATCAGCTCGACTTGCTCGAAGTGCATGAGGCCTTCGCCGGACAAGTGCTCTCGACCATCAAGGCGATCGAATCGAAAGAATGGGCCAAGGAAAAGCTCGGGCTGGACCAGGCCATTGGCCAGGTCGATCGCTCCAAGCTCAACGTCAACGGCGGCAGCATTCCGCTCGGCCATCCTTTCGGAGCCACGGGCGTCCGCATGATTCTGCAAGCCCTCCACGAGCTGCGCGCACGAAAGAAGAATCTGGGATTAATCTCCATCTGCGCCGCTGGCGGACTCGGCTCCGTCATGGTTGTAGAGGCCATTTAATTCAGCATAACTAATTGATTTTAAATAGCTTTACCTCACCTTCAGGGCATCCCCGAGTAATTAACTCGTTCGATGTTGACATCGCACTGTAAAAAATATACTGTGCCGCCTGTCTAACGCGGTGCATTTGTGCACTGTCCTCATAAAAGACGGGTGGAAAAAGTGCCTGAAAACGTAAAGGACTCCGATATCAGCGCCGCTCCTCAAAAACGAGAGCAGAAACTCCGTTTTTTGAACGAGCTCTCAACGAAGCTTCAAAGCTCGCTCGAGGCGGATGATTTCTACCAGGAAATCGTCAACGCCATCCAAAGCCGCTTCAATTATTACTGCGTTCATATTTGGCACGTCACCGAGAACAACAATACCCAGCTTCGCGCCCAAGCCGGCGCTTATATGAGCCACCTGAAAATCGGTTACACCCTCAATGCGGGCCAGGGCATCACGGGCGAAGTGGTTCGCACCAAAAAGAGCTACCTCTCGAACGACGTCCGTAAAGACGCGCATTACACGAACCTCTCGCTACCCATCGTCACCTTGAGCCAGCTCTGCGTCCCGATCCTTCACGACGGAGACAAGGTCATCGCCACGCTCAATATCGAGAGCGAGCAACAGGACGCCTTCGACGAAGACGATATCGTCACGCTCGAAGCGGTCGCGGCCCAAGTGGATGTCGCGATCACCAATCGCAAGCTTTTTAACGAGGTCAAAAGCTTCAATAAAAAACTGCAAGCCGCGGTCGAGGAAAAAACCCTCGAGCTCCGCCGCGCGCACGAACGCATTCTCGAGCAGCAGCGCATGCTTCAAAAAGAAAACAAAGCGCTCAAAACGCTCGTGAATCACGACAACAAGCAGATGGAGATCATCGGCAAAAGCCAGGCGGTTCTCAACATCCTGTCCATGGTCGACAAAATCGCCCCCACGATGGCCACCGACCTGATCCAGGGCGAAAGCGGAACGGGGAAAGAATTGATCGCCCGCCGCCTCCACTTCAAAAGCGACCGCGAAAACAAACCCTACGTCACCGTCAATTGCGGCGCGCTTCAGGAATCGCTGCTCGAAAGCGAGCTCTTCGGCCACGAGAAGGGCGCTTTCACCGGCGCGGTCGCCCAAAAAATGGGTCTCTGCGAGACGGCCGACGGGGGATCGCTTTTCCTCGACGAAATCGGGGAAATGTCGCTTGGCATTCAGGCCAAGCTCTTGCGCTTCCTGCAGGAAGGCGAGTTTTACCGCATCGGCGGCAAACGCCCGATCAAGGTGAACGCACGCGTGGTCAGCGCCACCAACCGCGATCTTGAGGCGGAAGTCAAAGCGGGACGGTTCCGCGAAGACCTGTTCTATCGCCTCAACACCATTACTTTGCGCATGCCGCCGCTGCGCAAGCGCAAGGAAGACATCCCGATTCTGGTCGATTCCTTCATCAAGAACTCGCGCTTTGGCGGCTCAGCGCAGCAAATCAAGCGGATCGACCCACGAGTTCACGAAGCCCTCGCCAATTATGACTGGCCGGGCAATATCCGAGAACTGCAAAACACGATCGAACGACTCAAGATCTTGGCAGAAAACCAGGAAATCAAGCTCGACGACCTGCCATTTTCGATCCGGATGCCCAAAATGAAGGTGGAGTCCGGCTCGGATTTCACTGTGGGAATGCCACTTGATGACGTGGAAAAGAACCACATCCTTCAGACGCTGGCTTATAACCATGGGAATAAGACGAAAACGGCTCAAAGCTTGGGCATCACGATCAAAACGCTCTACAATAAGCTTCACCGTTACGGAATCCTCAAGCCAGAAGGCGAAGAAGTGGTGCCGGGCTTGACGACCACTCGATCGGGAGTTGACGCCGAGGCACAAGAAATGATGAAAGAAGTGACTTAGGAGTGAAAACTATGTCGCCCAAGGCCCCGGAAAAAGTTTCAAAAGAAAAGTCGCCCAAGAAAGCCGCCGCCAAGGCCGAGCCTAAAAAATCCGCCAAAGCCGCTGCCGCTGAGGAACCAGCTGAAGCCGCTCCGACGATTTCGGCCGACGAAGCCGAAGAGCTCGAAGAGGCCGCCGATGCCGCGGCTTCCGGCGGAGGGGCCAACAGCAATGAAGCGGCTCTCGCCGCTGCAAGTGGTACCAGCGATATGTCGGCGTCGTTCAAGAACTTCCGCCATCATCCGGACATGGAGAATTTCTACCGGTTCATTTACGAAAATGATCTGCGCCATGAGGCTCTTGCCATTATCGATACGATGATGGCCGACAAGCTCGCACGTAAATCGGCGAAGACCAGCGCGAAGTCGAAGCACTGAAATGCGCAAGTCCTATCTCCTGACGCCGGGACCGACCACCGTCCCGGAGCGAGTCCTCTCCGCGATGTCGCGTCCGATGATCCATCATCGGACGCCGCCGTTTCAAACCGTTTTCGAGGAAGCGCGCAAAGGGCTTCAATACGTCTTCCAAACCCAACAGGACGTCCTGATCCTGACCGCAAGCGGCACCGGCGCGATGGAAGCGGCGATCACGAACCTTTTCCGCAAAGGCGACCAGGTCATCACGATCAACGGCGGTAAATTCGGCGAACGCTGGACGAAGCTCGCGAAGACTTACGGGCTGAATCCGGTGGAAATCAAAGTTCCGGCCGGCTCGGCGGTCGACCCGCAGGAGCTTGAAAAGACGGTGCGGGCAAATCCCGGCGCGCGCGCTATTCTCTTTCAGGCTTCCGAAACCTCGACGGGCGTGAAAATGCCGACCGAAGCCATCTGCAAGATCGCGCAAGCGGCCAATATGGTCACGGTTTGCGACGCCATCACGGCGGCGGGCGTTTTCGATCTGCCGATGGACCGTTGGGGCATCGACGTCCTCATCAGCGGCTCACAAAAAGCTTTCATGGTGCCTCCGGGACTCTCGATGATCGCGCTGAGCGAGCGCGCCTGGAAGATGACCGAAACGGCCGATCTGCCCTGCTTTTATTTCGACCTCAAGCGCGAGCGCAAAGGGCTGCCGAAAAACGCGACCGCGTGGACGCCCGCGATCTCGCTCGTCATCGGACTGCAGGAAAGCATTCAGATGATCCGCGAGGAAGGCCTCGAAAACGTCTTCAAGCGCCATGCGACGCTCGCGCAAGCGACGCGAGCCGGCGTGACCGCCCTGGGGCTCGAGCTTCTCGCCCGCAATGCCCCATCGGATGCGGTGACCGCCGTACTGATGCCGTCCGCGATCCCCGATGCCAAGGCCGTGATCAAATTGCTTCGGGACAAACACGGGGTTTTCATCATCGGCGGACAGGATGAGCTCGAGGGCAAGATCATCCGTCTTTCCCACTTTGGCTATTGCGACAAATTCGATATCACGACCGTGCTTTCGGGCCTCGAGCTTTGCCTGAACGAGCTGGGATATCCGGTGGAATATGGCCGCGGAGTGGCGGCCGCATTGAAGGTTTTTGGGAAGTCCCCAAAGGAGTCATAATGAACGTGATCGTAGTCGGCGCCCAGTGGGGTGACGAGGGCAAGGGCAAAGTCGTCGACCTCTACAGCGCGAAGGCCGATTACATCGTCCGCTACCAGGGCGGAAACAACGCGGGCCACACGCTGGTCGTGAATGGCAAGAAAACCGTTTTACATCTTATCCCCAGCGGCATTTTGCATCCGGGCAAGACTTGCCTGATCGCCAACGGCGTCGTTTTCGATCCCGAGGTTTTTTTCGAGGAAATCGAATCGCTCGTGCAGAGCGAGGCATTTCGCGACCATTCGGGCAATCCGACCCAGCCCCATCACGTCGTTCGCGTCAGCGAACGCGCGCACGTGATCCTGCCCTACCATCGCACGCTCGATCAGCTTCGCGAAAACCACGCCTCCAAACTTTCGGGTGCCGGCGGAAAAATCGGCACCACGGGCCGCGGCATCGGCCCGGCCTACGAAGACAAGGTCGCTCGTCGCGGCATCCAGGTGATCGACCTTTTGCGCCCGGACGTTCTCCGCGCGAAGCTCAAGCGCACGCTCGAGGAAAAAAACGTCCTCATGAAGCATCACTTCGATGCTCCCTTGCTGGAGCTCGAGCCTCTTTTCGAGCTTTGCCTGCGGCTCGGCGAACGCCTGCGGCCTTACGTCGCGGATGTCCGCGGCGTGCTGGTGCACGCGCTTCAGCACAAAAAGCCCATCTTATTCGAAGGCGCCCAAGGCACCTTGCTCGACGTCGACCACGGGACCTATCCCTTCGTCACTTCGTCCAATACGGTCGCCGGCGGGGCCCTGACCGGCTCGGGCGTGGGCCCTGGCGTTCCGGTTCAAGTGATCGGCATTACCAAAGCCTACACCACGCGCGTGGGAACCGGTCCGTTTCCGACCGAGCTCGAGCACGTGGACCCGGAGCTGGCCCAAAAAATCCGGAAAATCGGGGCAGAATTCGGTGCCACCACCGGCCGCCCCCGGCGCACGGGCTGGCTTGACTTGGTCGCCCTGAAATACGCCGTCGAAGTCAACGGCATCACTGGACTCGCCCTGACCAAAGCGGACGTCCTGCAGAACTTCGACCACATCAAAGTCTGCACCAGCTACCGCCTCGCCGGAAATACCCTTTATGAGCTGCCTTCAAGCGGCGAGGACCTCGAAAAAGTCGAACCCGCCTATGAAGTTCTGCCGGGCTGGGGCTCGTACAACCCCCGTGAGATCCACTCCCCCGCGGACCTGCCGCAAGAACTTCGCGATTATATGCGCTTTATCGAGGATTTCCTGCACGTCCCGATCGTCCTCATGAGCACCGGCCCGGGCCGGGAAGAGACGCTAGTCATTTCTGATCCTTTTCAGGCTTCTTAGCCTTGCACAAGGCCAAAGCTTTTGGTAACCCTCGGGTTCCCAATCGTGGTGTGAGTCCATAGCTCAGTCGGTAGAGCATTTCACTTTTAATGAAAGGGTCGATGGTTCGAATCCATCTGGACTCACCACTTAAAAAAGGTAGGCCGTACCTTTTGGTTGAGATGCGCGTCATTCTTAAGTTCTCCCATCTCCCTGAATTGGTACGCTCATTGCGTTACAGCCACGCATGGACTCGGCCCATTGGCACCTCATGTTACTTTATGTACCTATTTTTGGGGTGTTTCTTACGGCTGCGCGTATCGTGATCGCTATGTGGAAAAACAATCGAAAGCAACGCCTCTCCTCTGGCCGCACACCAACCTGAATGAGCGGCGCAACGGATTCAAACTTTTCCGCTTGGGGATCGGCTGATCGCGCGCTGCTCAGCGAAGGATTATCCGGAGCCCTGGTCCTGCGCCGTCAAGAGGAGGAAGGCTTCAATGAACTTCCTATTTCCCGTCCGCGACGACTGATCCACTTCGCGGCGGAAGTGCTGCGCGAACCGATGGTTTTTCTCCTCATCGGCTGCGGATTGATCTACCTGGTCCTGGGTGATCGGCAGGAAGCGATCATGCTCCTGGGATTCCTGTTCATCATCGTCGGAATCACGATTTACCAGGAGAGAAAAGCCGAGCATGCCCTCGATGCTCTTCGCAATCTTTCGAGCCCGCGAGCCCTGGTGCTGCGGAACGGCGAACGAAGGAGGATCCCCGGCCGAGAAGTGGTTCGCGGCGATATCGCGTTCGTCAACGAGGGAGATCGGGTCCCCGCAGACGGAAAACTTCTTTCCGGGTCCTTTGTTTCCACGGACGAGTCTCTGCTATCGGGCGAGTCCGTTCCGGTCGACAAGAACGCCGACGATTCGCTTTATGCCGGAACAACAGTCGTGCGCGGACAGGGAGTGATCCGGGTCACCGCCATCGGGCCACGTACGGAGCTGGGAAAGATCGGGAAATCGATCCAAGTCGCGGCGAAAGAACCCACCCGGCTGGAAAGCCAGACTCGCGCCTTGGTTTGGCGCTTGAGCTGGGTGGCGGCGTTCCTTTGCGTCCTGGTTGTCATCGTCTATGGATTCACTCGCCACGATTGGCTGGCCGGATTTCTCGCCGGGCTGAGCCTGGCGATGGCGATTCTCCCCAACGAGCTTCCCGCGGTCCTGACGATATTTCTGGCGCTGGGCGCATGGAGAATGTCGCAGCGGCGGGTCCTGACGCGAAAAATGCCCGCGATGGAAAACCTGGGAGCCGCCACCGTTCTCTGCGTGGACAAGACGGGGACGCTCACCTTGAACAAAATGTCGGTCCAAGAGCTCTATGCCAGCGATTCTTTCTTTTCACTTTCGAGCCTCGGTCACGGCCCGATTCCGGAAGAGTTTCACGAAGTCCTGGAGTTCGGCATTCTCGCAAGCCGCCAGGACCCGTTCGATCCGATGGAAAAGGCGTTCTTGGAGGCCGGCAAGCTCTTTTTAGGCGGGACCGAACACCTTCATCCGGACTGGTCGCTGAAACGCGAATATCCTCTTTCGTCGGAGCTGCTTTCGATTTCGCACGCCTGGAAATCGGCAAAATACGAAGGCCACGTGGTCGGCGCGAAAGGAGCGCCGGAAGCGATTATCGATCTCTGTCACCTGAATCCGGCCGCAACGGAGAGGATCGCGAAAAAAGTCACCGAAATGGCGGAAAAGGGTTTTCGGGTCATTGGGGTCGCCAAAGCGAAATTGAAATCGGCGGCGCTCCCCGAAAAGCAGCATGACTTCGATTTCGAATTCGTCGGCCTAGTGGGCCTCGCCGACCCAATCCGTCCCGGGGTTCCGCAAGCCATCGCCGAGTGCCGGTCCGCCGGCATTCGCGTGGTCATGATCACCGGCGACCATCCCAATACCGCGCGAAGCATCGGCCGGCAAATCGGCCTTGCGCATGCCGAAAACGTGCTCACGGGCTCCGAGCTCGCTCGGATCTCCGACCCTGAATTGCAAGAGGTCGCGCGCAATGTCAGCATTTTCTCCCGAATGACCCCGGATCTGAAGCTTCGGCTGGTCACCGCCCTGAAGAACGACGGGGAAATCGTCGCGATGACCGGCGACGGAGTGAACGACGCTCCCGCCCTCAAAACCGCCGACATCGGGATCGCGATGGGAGGGAGAGGAACCGACGTCGCGCGAGAGGCCGCTGCGATCGTGCTTTTAGACGATGATTTCAGCTCCATCGTCGAGGCGATCCGAATGGGCCGGCGGGTTTACGCGAACCTTCAAAGCGCGTTCATCTATCTTCTGTCCGCTCACGTGCCCATTGCCGGCATATCCGTGCTGCCGGTTCTTTTGAAGCTCCCGCTCGTTCTTCTTCCCGTTCATATCGCTTTTTTGCACCTCATTATCGAGCCCGCCTGCTCCATCGCCTACGAAGCGGAGCCCGCGCGACCCGCGACAATGAGAGTACCTCCGCGCGGTAAAGAGGAATCCCTCTACAATCGAAAGATGTTCCTTCCCAGCCTGGCCAGAGGAGGAAGCGTATTGGCGGCGCTTCTGCTGATTTACGTGATCTCGCTCTATCGAGGACAAGGCGAGCTCGATGCCCGCGCCCTCACGTTCACGACTCTCATCATTTCGAATCTGACTTTGATCGTGATGATCCAAAAGGAAACGGGCGAGCAAAAACGTCCGGTCGCGCTGAATCAAGTGACGCTCACGATCATCGCGGCCGCGGTCGTATTGCTCGCGATCGTCCTTTATGTTCCGCCCCTTCGTAATTTATTCCGGTTTTCGACGCTCCATGCGGAGGACCTGGGAATCTGTATTGGAGTCGGAATTCTCAGCGCCGCGTGGGTGGAGCTGATCCGGCGGCCAAGATCCTGATGCCTGGCGATCATTGATGCCGGGAGCCTTGTCGCGCTCGAAATCAAAAAGATAAGGCGCTTCTGTGAGATACGCCGCCATGATCGCACTGAGCTTGCTGGGATCGACGCTTGCTCTTTCGGCAGAAAGCCCTTCCCCTTCGATCTACCAGCTTTCTCCCCGAATTGACGGCGCGGTCATCGGGATCACGACGCTCGGCTCAATCGTTCCGTTGAGCCTGAATTCGAGTCTCATCAGCCCGAAGTGCCCTTGCGACCTCGGAGAGGTCAATGCCTTCGACCGATTGGCGATCGGCAACAGCAGCGCTCTCGCCGGCACCGTCAGCGATTTCACCCTGGGAGCCACATTGATCGCTCCGCCGCTCCTTGATCTCGCGATTCTGGGTACGAACCGCGCTCTCGTCGAAGACCTGATCGTGTATTCGGAAGTTCTCTCCGTCAGCGGCGCGCTGATCACCACGGCAAAATACACGGTTCAACGCCCCATCCCGTTGGTGTATGGAAGCCGAGACCCGGCCTTGATTCGCGACCCCAACAGTTATGTCTCGTTCTACTCGGGGCATACCTCCCTCGCGTTCGCGGCGCTTTCGGCGACCGCGATGACCGCGCAGTTGAGATACCGCGCCGGCCCCCTTCCCTGGATCGTAATGCTCGGCCTCGGCGGCAGTATCGCCTACGAGCGCGTCGCCGCGGGAAGACACTTTCCCACCGACGTCATCGCGGGCGCGGTGACCGGAACGATGGCGGGGGCTTTAATCCCCTGGTTCCACTCAAAGCCCGGCTCTCAAACCGTCATTCCCGTCTCGGCGCCCGGCAACGCCGTCGGAGTCGGCTGGAAAACGACCTTTTAAGTCTTTCATAGCAAAATTCAATCGTTCACTTTATTTTTTAAAATATTCGATTAAGCTAGATCCATGGCAAAGAGATCCAACCCGAAGACGCGACCGGCGGCCGGTACCGAAGATCGGCTTTTGATCGCGGCGACCCGTCTTTTCGCGGAAAAGGGCTATGACGGAACCTCGACCAAAGAGATTTGCGAAGCGGCGAACGCCAATATCGCCGCCTTGCACTACCACTTCGACAGCAAAGAAAACCTCTACCTCCAGATCATCCGGCGATTCGGCAGCGAGTGGCTGGATTCCGCGCTCCGGGTCCTGTCGGCGCCCTCGGACATCACGGAAGTCCGGCTCCGGCTGGAGATGTTCATGAACGAGATGATCGTCTTGTCCTTGAAAAACATCGACCTGCTGATCATCGCCCAAAACGAAAGCGAGTCGCGCCATCCGAGAAGCCAAGGCGTCTTCCAATCCACCTTCAAAAAGGCCTTCGAAACCTTGCTCGCATTTCTCACTTCCGCCGTGAAAAGAAATCTTTTGTCCCGCGACGTGGATCCGCTCATCGCCGGAGGGATGATTTTCAGCATGCTCACGCAGGCCATCCGGGGAAACGCCCAAGGGGTCAAGTACTTCAAGCTTTCGTTGGAAGACCCGGCCTATCGGAAAAAATGGATCCAAACCGCCACCCGCATCTTCTTGGAAGGAACTATACCGAGGTAAGATATGATGAAGCTCCGCGCGATTTTAACCGCTGCGACGCTGGCGGCTCTTCAAGCCAGCCCAGCCTCAGCGGCGACGCTCACCGTCGATCAGTATCTCGGGCAAGTCGCCAACGCCCACGAGGGCTATCAGGGCGCGGTTGCCTCGGGGCACGCCGACAGCGAAGCGTCGCGGGAAGCGACTCTTGCTTTTTCGCCACAGCTTTTCGCGAGCTTGCAGCATGTGGACGATCGCAGGCAAACGATCGTCCCCGCGTTCGAGGGCACGAGAACGGTCACCGACACCTCCCAGTTCGGCTTCAAAAAGCTGTTCGACTTCGGTTTACAGACGCAGCTTTCTTACAACATTTCATCGAATACGATCTACAACGTCAGCCCGCTGCTCGTCCCTCAGAACAGCCTGGTCACGAGCGGCCTGATGCTTCAACTGACGCAATCTCTCTGGCAAAACGGTTTCGGCAAGATGGACCGGCTGACCCAGAGCGCGGTCGAAGCCCAAGACCGGGCCAACTCTTTCAATAATTCCTATCAAGCGAAGACCATTCTCGCCGACGCGGAATCGCGATATTGGGTTCTGGCGATCGCGCGCGAAGTTACGAAAGTCCAGAGAGCGAGCCTGGAACGTATGAACTCGATCCGGGATTTCAACGCCCGGCGGGTTCGCTCCCATCTCGCGGATGAAGCGGATCTGCTCACCTCCGTGGCCCAAGCCAAAGCCAAGGAGTTCGATGTCAAGACCGCTATCGATAACGAGCGAACCTCCGCGCGGGCATTTAACTCCACGCGCGGGGTCGATTCCGATCGAGTGGACGAAACGCTGGCGCTGCCCCCGGCAATGGCGATGAATAGCCTCAGCGCGCCCAACCGCGCGTCGATGAGGGACGACGTGAAAGCGGCGGAACAATCCGAAATCGCCGCCTCGGCCAACAGCGACGCCGCCGCTCAAAAGCAGCTGCCCACTCTGAACCTGGTTGGAGCCGTTTCGACGAACGGGCTGGATACGAGCCTGGGGACTTCCGTCTCGAACACGCTGACCACGCAGTATCCCTACTACTCGCTCGCGGTTAACTTCAGCGCCCCGCTCGATCGGCAAACCGTCACTTCCGTCAGGCGAGCCTACGCCGAGCAAGTCAAGGGCGCCGAGCTCGCCTATCACCGCCGCCTTTTCGATCAGGAAAACGACTGGAAAGACCTGATGAATAAATTCCAGGAGGCGAAAGAGCGGCTTTCGATCGCGGTTGCGGCGGAAAGCGCTCAAAAAGTCAAACTTGAGAACGAGGTCAAACGACAGAAGCAAGGCGTAACGACGACCTACCAGGTGTTTCAGTACGAAATCGATTATCTCAATTCCGAATTGAACCGGATCCAGACCCAAGCCACGATCTTCGGCCTCATGGCTCAAATGAAAACCTACTTATGAATCTATCTGATCTGTCCATCAAGCGGCCCATCTTCATCACTTGCGTCTTTTTCCTGATCCTGGGGTTAGGCGTCCTGTTTCTGAAAGGCCTCGGGCTCGATCTGTATCCCGATGTCAATTTTCCGGTTGTCTCGGTCACCGTTCCCTACCGAGGAGCGGGGCCGAACGAGCTTGAAACCCTGGTCGCCAAGCCCATCGAGGACCAGCTGAGCACGCTGCCTGGACTCAAAACCTTGAGCTCCACCAGCGAAGAAGGCGTGACGACCGTGATCGCCGAATTTAACCTGGGCGTGGACCTGCACTATGTTGAACAGAAGGTCAATGAGCGCGTCGGTCAAATCAGACCCCAGCTCCCGAGCGACATTGATGACCCGGTCGTACGAACTTTCGATCCCTCGGATATTCCGATTTTATCCCTCACGCTCACAGCCAGCTTGCCTGAGGACCAGCTCTTCGATTTGGCGGACCAGACGATTCGGCCGCAAATCGAGCAGGTCAACCAGGTGGGCCTCGTGCAGATCGAAGGGGGCAGAAAAAAGGAGATCCAAGTCGAGCTGAACGAGGACAAGCTAAGAAGCCGGGAGCTCTCGGCCACTCAGATCGTCGCCGAAATCGCGCAGGCCGGAAAAAACACTCCGGCCGGGGAGATTCACGACATCTCCAAGCAAACGCTCATTCGTACCCTGGGTGATTTCGATTCCGTCCCGACAATCCAGGATGTCGTGGTGAAATTCCTCGGAAACGAGGTCACGACCCGCGTGGGCGATGTCGCGCGGGTAAGTTCCGGCCTCGAAGACGAAAAGACCCGCACCTACGTCAACGGGCAGCCCGCGCTTACGCTCAAGGTCTATCGCCAATCCGGAGCAAATACCGTGAAGGTCGCGGATGCGGTTACGAAACAGATCAGCCGACTGACGGAGACCTACGGCGGCCGCGTCCCGGGCTTCGGCCTTTCCGTCGTGCGCGACGGCGCCCGTCCGATCCGCGAAAGCGTCGATGACGTCGCTCTCACTATTTACCTCGGGATTGCCCTGACGATCGTCGTCGTTCTTTTCTTTCTGAGAAACGTCCGCTCGACGCTGATCACCGCGATCGCGATCCCAAACTCCCTCCTGGGCGCATTTATCTTAATGGGAGTTTCCGGTTTCACCTTGAATGTGATGAGCCTCATGGCGCTCAGCCTTGCGGTGGGACTCCTGATCGATGACGCGATCGTCGTCCGCGAAAACATCTTCCGGCATATGGAAATGGGCGAAAAGCCAAAGCTCGCCGCGAGCATCGGAGCCAAAGAAGTCACGCTCGCCGTCGTCGCGACCACGCTCGTCGTGCTCTCGGTTTTCGGACCAATCGCCTTCCTTCAAGGCGTGGTCGGGCAGTTCTTCAAGCAGTTCGGATTGACGATCTGCTTCGCCATGCTCATCAGTCTTTTCGACTCCCTCACGATGGCGCCTATGCTTTCCGCGTATTTCGCCGCGAGAACCCACGCGGAAAGCACGAATTCCGCCGCACGGGCGATCGGCGCGGCTCTTGGCGTCTTCAATCGAATGCAGGACCTGCTCGAGAAGATCTACCTCAAGCTTCTCGAGTCGACCCTTCGTCGCCCGCTCGTCGTGCTCGCGATGGCGCTCGCGATCTTCCTCCTCAGCTTCGCCGCGCTCTCCACGATTCCCAAGACTTTCATTCCGCCTCAGGAAACCGGCGAATTCCAGGTTGCCTTGGACATGCCCGCCGGAACCAGCCTGGATGGCATGGACCAGCTTGCGCGCGAAGTGGACGAAAAGATCCGGCGGCATCCCGAAGTGAGACTGACTGTCCGCACCGCCGGGGGGACGAATGGAGAGCCCAACCAAGCGACGATCATTATCCTCCTCAAAAGCCCGAGAGAACGCAGCCTGTCCACCACCCAAATGAAGGAAGTCGTTCGAAAGGATATCGCAAGTTACAGCGTCGCGAATCCGAAGGTCGAGGACCTGCAAGCGGTGAGCGGGACCCCGCAGCAGCCCTTCATGGTGAATATTCGGGGAGAAAATCTCGATCAATTGAGGACCGTATCCGATGCCCTTCTGGCGCAATTGAAGAACGGCGCCGATTTAAAGGATGTCGACACCAGTTTCCGGCCGGGGCGGCCCGAGCTACAAATCATTCCAGATAAGGCTCTCGCGCAAAGATACGGCATTCTCAGCTCCCAGGTGGGATCCGAGATGAGAACCTTGATCGGCGGCTCCGTCCCGGCGAAGTTCCGCAAGGAAGGCCGGGAATACGATATTCGCGTCAGGCTTTCCCCCGAGCAGCGCGATCTGCGCCAGACCTTCGCCAAAGTCGAAGTCCCCAACGTGAACGGACGCTTGATCCCCTTGTCCCAAATCGCCCGCCTCGTTCAAACCGAGGGCCCAGCGACGATCTACCGACAAAATCGTGAGCGATATATTCAAATCTCCGCTGACGTCAGCCCGACCGGGCACGGTCTCGCGAAAGCGATCGGGGACGTGAAAGCCACCTTCTCGACGGGGAAAATAAAACTGCCGAGCGGGGTGACCTACGCTTTCGTGGGAAGCGCCCAGGACTTCCAGGAGCTGGCGGCAAGCGTCGTTCTCGCGCTGGTTTTGGCCATCCTCTTCATCTATCTCGTCTTGTCCAGCCTCTATGAGTCCTTCTTCATCCCGTTCACCATCATGCTCGTCTTGCCTCTCGCGGCTTGCGGCGCATTCTATGGCTTAGCGATCACCCGCACGAGCCTCGACATCTTCTCGATGATCGGATGCATCCTGCTTCTGGGAGTCGCGACGAAAAACTCGATTCTGCTCGTGGACCATATCCAAGAATCGCTCAAGCAGGGAAAGGACCTGAGAAGCTCCATTCTCGAATCCGGAAAGGTCAGATTGAGGCCCATTCTGATGACTTCTTTCGCTTTGATAGCGGGGATGCTTCCCGTGGCCATCCCGGTCACCGAATCCGCCAAGCAGCGATCCAGCATGGGGATCGCCGTGATCGGAGGGCTGATCAGCTCGACTTTCCTGACTCTCGTAGTGGTGCCGGCCGCGTACTTGTACGTCGAGCGGTTTCAAAAATGGTTCATGAGAGGGTTCGAAAGGCTCTTAAGCCACGAGGATTAACTCAACGAAAGCCGCGCATAAAACGACAAAAACCGGTGTAATGTCGAAAACTAAGCGCGTCTAATTTTTTTTACAGTTTTCGCGTTTATTGTACACTTATAATATTCCCCCGCCATAGAACCGCTGCTAATCGGTCATGATGACTGGTCCCGGCCTTGCAACTCGCACCGATAGTGGTTTGATTTTATGAAGAAGGTCGCGATTCTCATCAATGCTCATGCCGGCGCCGGATTGGCGAAGTCGCACCTTCGCGAAGCCCGCCGTATTCTGTGGGGCTGGCAGATCGAGCCGATTTTGCCGAGCTCACTCGAAGAGCTCGAAAAGGCCTGCCAGGCACTCGACCCCGACCGCTATGAAGCGCTGATCGTCGTCGGCGGCGACGGAACTTTCCAAAAGGTGCTGCAGGCTCTTTGCAAAATACCGCGAGGCGGCAAGCAGATCCCGCTCCTGCCCTTTCCCGCCGGCACCGCGAACGATCTCGCGACCGAGCTGGGCATCCGTCCCGACTGGGAGCAGGTCCAGACCCTGCTCGACCAGCGGTCGGTGCAAGCCATTGATCTGATCTTCGTCAATGATATTCCCTTCGTCACGCTCGCCGGCATCGGCGTCGGCTCCCAGTTGACGAGCGAATACAACGAACGCCGGAAGAATTCCTGGGCTTTCCGCACATTAGCCCGGAGAATGAGCTCGAAAATCTATGTAGCGCTCAGCGCGAAAGCGCTCGTTTTCGGAAAAGACTACACTCACGATCTTCAAATTCAATCGCCGGAATTTTCCAAGCGGGTGAAAACCAGCGCGGTTTTCATTTGCAACCAATCGCGATTGGGCGGGCAGCTCACGGTCTCGAATAAGACCCGCAACGACGATGGCCTTTTCCACGTCACCATCGCGCCCAAGAGCAACCTCACCTCGCTGCTTCAAAGCCTGGCATCGCTTCGTAACGGCGTCATTCCGGCCGATTTCACGCAACTTCCCACCGAACGCCTGACCATACGCGACGTCAGCCGCTCAAAACCGCGCGTTACGGCGGCTATAAAATGATGGCGGGAAAAATCCGGCCCACCGAGATCCTGATTCAGGACGCCATCCGGGAGAGCGATCGCTCCGTGATCCACATCCTCGAAATGAACATCCATAAAATCCCGGCTTCACTCTTCAATCAAAACACCTTGGGCGAATGACGAAATCGATTTTTAAATCGATTTTAAAGGTCCTTATCTTCAGCGTGCCGATCTTAGGAGCCCACTCCGCGCTCGCGGGCGACACCACGGTTCAAAGCGAGCTCGGATACGAAACCTTTTATCGCGCGTCGGACGAAATGTTTTCGATGAACCGTCCATATCTCATTCAAAAGCTCGAAATGCCGGTACCGAACACGACGAACCCCTGGCTGCCCGAGGCTTTTGAAGGCGAATATCGGGCTTGGGGCAATTTCTCGTTCCCGCAATCCAACTCAGGCGAGAAGGGCGCTTTCGATCTGCGCACCCTCAAGCTGCGATGGAGCGGAGAAAGCTGGAAACTATCGGTCGGTTTGCAAGACATCGTCTGGGGCGAGACCTTCGGCGATCGCGTCGTGGACGTCGTCAACCCGCGCGATTACTCGGACTACGTGCTGACCGATCTCAGCTGGGCGATTCTGCCGGTCTGGGCCGTGAGCGCCCAAAAGCTCTTCGATCCTTTCAGCCTACAGCTCGTTTATGTCCCGCTCACCGTCCATGACAAGCTGCCGGTGCAGGTGGCGGGCGTCCCGATTATCGACAACTCACCCGACCCGCGGGCGTTCCGCGATAACGAATACGGCGCGCGCGCCGGCGTTTTGCTTCCGGAGGGCACGGATCTCAAGGCTTACTACTACCACCACTTCAACCGGATTCCCGTCGTCGAAGCCCTGATCCTGCCGAGCCAGCAAATGGCCTTCGCGGTCAACGCGCCCCAGATGATCGAAACTTACGGCCTCAGCGCGACCCATGCTCTCGGATCATTCGTGCTGAGGGCCGACATCGCTTATAACGAAAACGAATTCATCACCGCCGTCGATTACGGAACTCCATTTCACGGCAACCCCCTTCACGGCGTGCTCGGGACGGATTGGACCGCGGATGACCAGACCACGCTCGGTTGGCAGCTCCATTACGACAGCGATCCGCGTGACGCCTCGCCTCTGTTCTGGGGAAGCGTGCAATGCCACCTGCAGCTTCTGGACGGCAAACTGGTTCCAGAGGCTCTGATTTACAAAGGGCTCAACAATCGGGATTTATGGGCCAATCCGGGCTTGACCGCGCACGTAGGAGCACACTGGCTTCTGCACGCGCAAGGCGACTACATCCTCGGGCGCCAAGGCAGCCTCCTGCAGCTCTACCAGCAGGAAAACCGGGTTTTGGGCCGCGTTTCGTATTTATTTTGAACGCCAAAGAATCGAAACCGCGCCGCCCGCCGGAATCGATATCGTCGTTTGTTCGCAATCGGAGGCATGAACGCCGACGGTCACATCGGTCCCGTTCTCATTTCTCACCACGACCACGACACTACCGTCGGGATTCCGAAAAGCGGCGTTCCCGATGCCGTGAGCGGAAAGATCGGTTGAACCGACCCGAACCGCGCCTCTCCTTACATAGCGGCTGATTTGCGCGATCGCATCGTACTCGGTATTGAACGTGAATTTCCCCTGCTGATCGATTGTGACCAGCCCGCGGCAGTTCTGGCAGCCCCCCGTATTATGAGGGCCGCCGTGATCGTCCAAGCAGAGGTTCCATCCCGTCGCGCCAACCAAGCCCAAGCGAGTCGGATCGAGCGTCATGTTCCGCAGCCACCACTGAAAGTCCGCGCTCGTCTCCCCCTGGGGGATGATGCTCGCGCACTCGGTATTAAAAGTCGGGACATCGGGATGCGAGACCATGTCGGCCGCCATCTGCTGGGGAGTGCCGCCATAACAGTGAAAAGCCACCCCATCCGTCGCCGCGCGAATCGTCTTGTCGTCCAGGAGCGCCCCCACGTACTGGCCGACATCCCAGTTATGATCGTGCAGGAAAATCCGGGTCTTGAGCTTGCCTGCCTTCCGCTCTTCCTCGAGCAAAGGCACGAAGTGATCCCGGAGAAAAACCGTCATGTCGGCAGGGCTCATGTACATCTGCGGATAGCCCCAGCCGGTTATAGCGCCTTTGATCAAAGGCTCGTTCTGGATCGACACCTCTTCGATCGGGACCCCGTTCTTGTCGAACTCCTCCAATGCGCGAAGCAGGTACTTCGCATACGCGTCGAAATAATCCGGATTCAACGTGCCGCCGTCAAGCCGGGCCGGAATCTTCATCCATGCCGGAGGGCTCCACGGGCTCGCGATAAAGCGCATTTCCGGATTCAGCTGTTTCGCCAGGCGCATGTACGGAATCAGCTCCGCCTCGCGCGAGAAATCGAAATGCTTCAGGTCCGGGTCCGGCTGGTTATCGGCCGTATCGTCGAGGCTGAAATCGTTCGTGGTGAAATCGTTCCCCCCAAGCGGGATCCGAAGATAGCTGAAGCCCGCGCCGCCATCGACGCTGAAAATTTCCCGCAACAATTGATTCCTGGAATCCGGGGCCAAACGATTCAGATTCATCACGCAGGATTCCGTGAGCGCGCCGCCGTAACCCCACATCGACTGATGGCGTTCGGAAGGATCGACATCAATCTCCCATTGAGGGACGAAAGAGCCGAGCTCGAAGGGCCGCACATGGATCGTGCTCTGGGAAACGGCACCGTCATGGAAACGGGTCTCGAAACCTTCAGGCGCGGTTCCGACAAGCCCGCATGTCGAAGCGCCGTGGGCGCAAGAGATAGCGGATGAACTTGAGACCAAGATCAAAAGGAAAAAGAACCGGTTCGCACTAGTGAGGCGCATTCCTTGAGCTATTAGCATCAGGTTTACCCCAATGCAACGAAACGGCTCCGTTCGCGGGGATCGAGACTTGGGTGGTTTCGCAGTCGTCATTACGCACGGTTAAGGTTACCGGCGCTCCGGTGCGATTGCTCATCACCAGAACGAAGCTGCCATCGGGATTCTGGAAAGCCACGTTACTGACTCCCTGGCTGGACGAATCCGTTGACCCGATTCGGACCGCGCCGTAACGGACATACCGGCTCATTTGTGCGATCGCGTCAAATTCCTCATTGAATGTGAAATTCTGCTTCTGATCGATAGTGACCATTCCGCGGCAGTTGCGGCAGCCGCCGAAGTTACGGGGCCCTCCATTCTGGTCAAGGCACAAGTTCCAGCCCATCGCGCCGACCGCGCCGGCGCGAACGACATCGAGCGATTCATTCTTCAACCACCATTGCATATCTGCTCCGCCTTGAAACGGCTTGAGCTGACCAGTGCACTCCGTATTGAAGATCGGGACATCCGGATGACTCGCCATCGAGGAAAACATGGTCGACGGCGTTCCGTTGTAGCAGTGAAAGGCCACCCCGCCGGTAACGGAGCGGATCGTCTTGTCGTCGAGCATGGCGCCTACGTATTGGGCGTTGTCCCAGTTATGGTCGTGAAGAAGAAGCTGCGTGTGAAGTTTTCCCGCTTTTTGCTCCTTCTGCAAAAGAGGGACGAAGTGGTCCCGCAAAAAGACCGTCATCCCCGCAGGATCGAGATCCATCTGTGGATAATAGCCGAACTCCTTCCAGCCGATCAGCGGCTCGTTCACGACCGACATCTCGTCGATTTGCACGCCGTTCCTCTGGAACTCCTCGAGAATGCGAATCAGATAGCGCGCGTAAGCGTCGTAATAAGCCGGGTTCAAATCCCCGCCCCGGAGCTGGGGCGGCTTTTTCATCCAGGCGGGCGCCGTCCACGGAGTCGCCATCAAATGCAGCTCCGGGTTTATCTTCTTGGCCTGAAGCAAATACGGAATGAGCTCGGTTTCGCGGGAGAAATCGAAATGACGCAGATCGGGATCAGGCTGATTCCCGGGGGTGTCGTCGAGCGAAAAGTCACTGGAGCTGAAATCATTGGCGCTCAACGGAACGCGTAGGTAATTGAATCCCGCCCCGCGGTTCGGATCGAAAACCTGATGCATGAACGCGTCCTCGCTGGCCGGGCTTAAACGCTTCAAATTCAGCATGCACGCCTCGGTCATCGCCCCGCCAAAGCCCCACATTTGCTGATGCCGCTCTTTGGGGTCGATATCGATCACCAGCGGGGTAACGGGTTTGGACGCGCTAAAATCCGGGGCCTTGAAATAGTTGACGACCCCTGCCCCGTTCTTGAACTGAGTCGCGAAGCCTTCGGTGGCGGACTTCAGCGTCGGCAGCATCAGGTCGAGCGCCTGCGCCGAATCACCGGTGACGGCCTCCCCCGAGCTGAGCCCGCAATCCGGGCAGTTCTGCTCGACGATGTGCTTCTGTTCGCATTTTGACGCAGCCCTGGCCGTCCCTAACGAGCTTCCAAACAAACCCAACGCCAAAAGACAAATGTAGACCGCCAGCCTAAAAGGCATACCCTGTGGTATCGGCCGTACCCGCCGATTTATTAAGCACTTTTAACGGCTTGCATCCCCTTCGACTCCGGAAAATAGGCTTCGAAGACGTTTCCCTTGCCGGGAACGCTTTCCATCAGGCTCACGTTTCCGCCGTGAAGGCGGGCGATCTGGCGCGAAATGTAAAGACCAAGCCCCAATCCCCCCAACCGTCCGGTGCGTTGCGCCCGTTCGAAGGGCCGAAAAATCCGCTCGCTATCTTCCACCGGAACGCCCGGCCCCTGATCGCGCACCGTCAGACGAAACGCCGATCCATCGACCGCCGTCCCCGTGCCGGCACTGATCAAGCGAATCCATACGACACCCGCCTCGGGAGAAAAGCGAATCGCGTTCATCACCAGATTCGTGATCACTTCCTCTATCCTGACCGGATCAACCCAGGCGATCAGATTCTCGGGAGCGTCGACATTGAGCATGACGTTGGCATCATGGGCGATCAGCGAAAGCCGCGAGCCGACAACCTCCCTCAAAACCGCCGCAACGTCGGTCCGCGATGGCTCGACCATAAATCTCCCGTTCTGGATCCGGGAAACATCCAGAAGACCGTCGATCAGCTCATTCAGCCTCTGGACTTGGCGTATGGTGATTTTCAGGAATTTCGCTTGCCGTTCGTCTTCATCGGATAGGGATGGGGATGGGGTCGGCTTCTTCGCACGCATGGTCCGCTCTTGGAGCTGCAAAATGCCGTAAATGGAAGTCAGCGGGGTTTTCAGCTCATGGCTCGCTATGGACAGGAACTGACTGCGCAGCTGAATGGCCGCCTCCAGATGCGCGATGATCCAAAGCCCCGAGAGCTTCTGCGCGGCGGCGAGAAGCAAGGACTGCTCGCGATCCGTCAGCGGCTTCATGGAGCCGACCATGATCATCCCTGGATCACTTCCAAGATCGCCTCGGGAAGCCTCAGTCTCGTCGCCGGCTGACGGGACAAAAGGAATAGCCACGAAGGTCAAATGTCGGCAAGGCAAAACGGTGGCGAGCGGCGCCGACTCGCGCGAAATCTGAAGCTGCTTGATCCCGCACTCCGGCCCATGCGTTTCTCCGCCGAACTGCTCCTCGACGCGGAGAAACTGCGCCCGCAGCATCTCCTCGAGAAGGGCCGTGTCCGCGTGCGTTTCCGCCAGGGACGAAGCCGGTAAATTATTGACGAAGCGAAAGGCGATCCGTTCCGGCTCGCCCTCCCGGGTATCCGCGATGTCGATCGCGGCAAAAGGGCATCCGAGCAGCAGAGCCACGCGCTCCGCGGCAATGCCGAGCTCGCTTTTGCTTTGAGGCCATGCCGTCATCCTGCGATAAAATTCCGTCAGTCGAACGCAATCCATCGACGCGTTTCTTTGCAATGGGCATGCTACTTGAAACACCAGGGATCGCCACAACGCAGGTGAGGCAGTTTGATCGAGGCCAGAGCGCTCGCACTCACACTAACGCCCCCAAAACGATGCGGCCTACCTCGATCGGGGGCAAGTCCTAGGGCTTGCCCCCTTAATTTTTTAACTGAACCGCCGATAAATTGAATATGGCAAAGCCGGTTCAAACGCCCCAAACGCAAGCCGCATCCGCTCCGACACCCGCGACCGGTCCAATGCCGCGCCGCCTAAGAAAAGGAGAGCTGATTTTCTCGGAAGGCGAAAAATCGCGCTCCATGTACTTCCTCAAATCCGGCATGATCCGAATTTTTAAACGAAAGGGAAATACCCAAATCGAGCTCGACACCATCCATTCGGGACAAGTCCTGGGCGAGCTCGCTTTCCTGGACGGCAATCCCCGCTCCGCCTCGGGCGAAGCGCTGGTCGACTGCGATCTCGTCGAAATATCCGTCCACAGCTTCCAGCAGGAGCTGTCGAGAACGCCGGAATGGCTCAAAATCCTGCTCAAAGCCATCGTGGGACGCCTCCGCGCGGCGAGCACCCGCATTCGCCAGCTCGAGTCCGCGAGCAGCGGCGTGGATTATTCCGACAAATCCGGCGGCGTGCGCGCCTCCAACTATCTCTACCTCTCGACGACCGACGTGATGAAAATCCTGTCCGCCGTTTTCCTGGTCGGCTCCCGCGAAAAAGCTCCCGGCACCAGCGTCGAGCTCCCGATGAGCCTGCTGAATCGCTACGGCAACCAGATCATGGGGATTCCGGAGGCGAAAATCACTTCGCTTCTGGCCGTGCTCGAAACGGTGGGACTCACCACGCTCAGCCCGAAGGGCGATCGCGCGTTCGCGCACGATCTGCCTTTCATCGAAAAACTGATCGGCTACCTCAACACGGAGAACGTGGCCGAACCGTCGAAACGACACGACCTCACGGCTCGCGCGTTCGCGGTCATGGGCATGATCGTCAATCACCTGGACCAATTTAAAAAAGAGCCGGACAGCGACATCACCCGGGTCAACCTGGCCTTGATCAAGGAGCTCGAAAGCTCGCCGGAGAAAAGGGAACCGTTCCGGATGGACGATTTCATGGAACTCGTCAACGTCGGCTATTGCACCGCTCTCGACATCAAATCGCTTTCGGAAATGTTTACGAAGATCGAAACCCAGTCGTTCCTGCTTCACTACCGCTTCCAGGCCGTGGCTACCACGGTCGCGGCGCTCAACGAGCAAAAGCGCAGCGCGATTTTCGCCGCGGCCTGATCAAACCAGCCACCAATACGGAATCGCCAGAGTCCTGAAATCGCCGGTCTTGGCATAAGCCGTCTTTCCCGCATAAGCGTAAATCACCTTGGCATCGGTGTAATGCGATAAGAAGCTCCTTGCGCTTTCGACGGCTTTTCGCGGGATCTGGTCGTCATCGAGCGGAATGACCCCCACCGTCCAAGCGGAGGTTTTGAAAACAAGGGGAACCCACGCTCCGTCGTGAGTTTTGTAAGTGAAGATATCTCCCCGCGACTCCCGTACGTAAATCAACTCCTGCCTCAGGTTCGCGTATAAACCGCGAAAAATATCGGTCGTTTCGAAGGGTTTAGACCTCATGCAGAAACTGGCGACCCCCTGATCCTCGAAGACATAAGCCGCTTTCGCGACGGTGCCTTCGTTTGGCACCAGGAACCGAACTAGGTTTTTCAGCTGGGTTCCGGTCGTGGTCGTTTGGAGCACGAGCTGCAGGTCACGAAGCAAGAGCGTGTCGAGGTGGGCTTCGAAGCGATCCCTTCTGACCTGGGCTTCCCTGAAAAAACAAATTCCCGGCAGCCCGCCCCTCGCCAGATAAGATTCGAACGAGGAAGGCTTGGCCATCGACGACCGTTCCGCGAATTTGTCGAGCTTCGCGGACGGAGGACACAGCTGTGCTTCGTCGATCCCGAATGGATGCGCCCGGTTCTCGATAAAAAGAGAGGGATTGTTCGTGGCGAACTCCAGCTCGCGCGGCACGTCCAAGGTGGCGTATTCGCGGGCGAGAATCATATACGATTAGCCTAAAAACAGAAATGGGGTTATCGATTTTTAGGCTAATAGCGAAAGAACGGCCTACAGTAGGTTCGAACCGCGCTTTTTGAGCTCCTCGACGATCAGGCGGATGTCTTGCGCGCGCCTTTTATCGGCAACGAGAATCGCGCCGCCGTGCTCGACGACGATCAAGTCATTCACGCCGAGAAGCGCGGTCAGCCGATTCGGCGTATCCACGATGTTGCCGGTCGAGTCGATCGCGAGCGCGTCGCCGCCGGTGACCGTTCCCGCGGCATGGCGCGCATGAAGCGCTTCGGCCAGCGACTCGAGCGAAGTCCAGCTGCCCAAATCGTCCCAGCCGCATTCGAGCGGGAAAGCGACCACGTTCTTGGCTCGTTCCATGACGCCGTAGTCGATCGACGTGGCCGTCATCTTGGGATAGGCGCGCGCGACCTCGCCGCTTTCCCCGTCCCAAACTTTCCTCATCTCGGGCATGAGCTCATCAAACGCGCGTAAAATCACTTCGGCCCGCCAAAGGAACATGCCGCCGTTCCAGAGGTAATTTCCATCGGCGAGAAACTGCTTGGCCCGCTCCAAGTTCGGCTTTTCAACGAACGAATCGACTTTTTTGCAGCCGCCTTCGGAGTTCGCGCTGACTTTCAGATAACCATACCCGGTTTCCGGGCGCTCGGGCTGCACGCCGAGGGTCACCAGATCGTCGTGAGAAGCGGCCCACTCGCAGGCCTTTTGCACCGTGCTCTTGAACGCGGAAAGATGCGCGATGTAATGATCCGATGGCATCACCAGCATCACGGCTTTCGGATCGATCGCCGCGACTGTTCGCGCCGCCCAATAAATACACGGCGCAGTGTTCCGTCCCTGAGGCTCGGCAAGAACCAGCGCTCCGGGCGCCTGCTCGTGCACCGCGGGCTCGAGAGCGGCGGTCGTTACGACGATTTTTTGAGAAGAGGGAACGATGCCATCAAAACGGCCCAGCGTTTGTTTGAGCAGCGTCTCTCCCTCGCCGCAATCGCCCTGGCCGTTGCCGCCGAAGGCAAGCAGCTGCTTGGGGCGCTTCGAGGTGCTTTTCGGCCAGAAGCGCGTGCCGCTTCCGCCCGCCATCACCACCAGATAAGAGTTAAGCTTTTGAGGTGCCCGAGCGGCCATAATTATCCTCGAGCCGAACTACGTCGTCGAGATGACAGGTGGAGACTTCCGCGATGTCGCAGTCTTCAACGCCGATGAAGCGATGCTTGCGCTTGACCGGGATGTGATGCGCCTCTCCGGCCGCGAGCGGAATCTCTTCCAAAACGCCTCGATCGTTCTCGATCAAAAGCGCCATTTTGCCCGAAAGCACGTAAATCGTCTCTTCCTTGATGTTGTGGTACTGCAACGACAGCTTGTGGCCTTTGTTGATGTGAATGACCTTACCGACATAATCGGCGGTTTTCGCCCAAATCAGCTCATAGCCCCAAGGCTTCTCAACGCGAGTGATCGACTGTTTTGACATAGTGACTATTTTTTATCCCTGAATTGGCGCAATAATGAAAGCATCGATTTTCTTGGCGTCGCGATAAATCTCGCCCGCCTTTTCCGCGCCATGCCGGGTGCGGAACTCACCCACCATGACCCGATAACGAATGCCGATACCTTTGATATCGGCTTTGCGGATTTTAGCCTTGATCCCCTCGACCTCAAGCTCGTGAGCCCGGTCCTGGGCCATGATCAAAGAAGGATAAGAGCCGATTTGAATAGCGTATCTCTTGCCGCCATCAGCACGCTCAGCGGGCGCGGACTGCGACTGCGTGGCTCCTGATTGAGCGACGGATTCCGGCAACTTAGTCTGACGCGGAGAGTCTAGGCCAATCCCCGTTCGCGCCACCTCTTCCTGGGTCGCTTGGTGGACAACGTCGGCCGGAGCAGGCGGACGGGCCCTGATCCGGTTATCAATTTCTTCCTGAGTCGGTGTAGCCGGCTGGGAGGGCTCGGTGGCTGCTTCGGTTTTATGGCCATTTTCAGCCACTTGTGGGGCTGAATTCTTGATTCCCGCGTGCTTGCCGAGATGGACCCCCAAGGTAAACGCGAAAACAGCGACCATCAAGCCGAGTAAAACCAGCACTGCCACTTCCCGGCGGTCGTAAATGAAAAAACGGGGTTTCTTATCCATCGTCTTTGAAAATCATAATCAGACCGGCTTCCGGACGCAATGTCCGAATCACGCCCCCTCAAAGCTGCGGACAGCCGCATTTCAACGGGTTTAGCCGGCACGGGTCTTTCATATGCCCCTCCCAACAACTCACGCAAGGAAAGGAAAACAGCCACTATGAAAGCCAAAAAATCCCTCAAATCACGACCGAATCGCCTGCTCGACCAAAAGGGCCAGGCCCTGACCGAATACATCGCGCTGGTGCTGCTGATCGCGGTCGTATCGATCGCGGCCACCAAGGCCCTGGGCGGGACGGTTAAAATGAAGCTCCAAGAAGCCCGCGATCACATCAACAGCGACATCACGATCGATGGCAAATAATGCGAACGAGCGCGGACAGGCGGTTCTCGAATTCGTCCTGTCCGCGACGCTACTGATCGTCATCGCCATGGGCGCGATCGAGATTTGCCGCGCGGAATGGCAGAAAACCCGCTGCGCGCGATTCGCGTTCGAAGCCGCCCACCACGCGAGGATCGGACTGCCGATGACCCCAGGTTTATGGGGTTCGGGAATCATCGCGACGGCGGAGCCGATCGAAGGCGGATACCGCGGCTCCGCTCGTTGCGGAGCGATCGAAGAATCGGTTGATCTTCCCACTCTGGAGGAGGGTCAATGGTAACCGGCATTCTGAAAGAAGAACGAGGCGGCATAAGCCCGCTCTGCGCGGGATTGCTTCTCATCCTGTCTTTTGCCGGATTCGGAACCTGGGGGTTGTTGCGAGCCTGGCGGTTTCAAGTCGAAACCCAGTTTCGCCTCGATCATCGGGTGGCGCGCGAAGCGCTCTCGTTGCAACGCGGTTTGCGGACGGCCGAAGCCTCGAATCAACGGATGACCGCGATACGAGCGGCCGCCGCCGCCTCGAGCGTGCTCGCTCCACAGGTACTGGCGGCGATTCGCGCGGAGCTCGAAGTGGAATACGTGCTCCAAGAAGGCCTTCGCATCAAATGGGAAGCCGAACAGGCTCGCTGGATGCTCGATTTCGGCTCTCGAATGGCGCTCGCCGAATGGGAGCGCCTGCCCGAAGATGAGATCGGACCCCAGCCCTATACCTGGAAGACATCCGAATTCGTGGTCGAAACGCGCTCGGGCTCACGATCGGCGGCGGCGAAAATCAGTAACGAAGGAGCCGGTGGAGAAGGAGATGAATTCAATGCCCAAACCGAATCGAGCGACTGGCACGCAGAGTGGACAAATTTTCATTGAGGCCTGTTTATGGATTTTCCTGCTGACAACACTTTCATTAGGCTTAGCCGCCGGATACCGTTCCGAATTCCGGCATTACGCCCAAATTTTATCCCGCCAAAGCGGCTTTATCGGCCGTTTATCGTCGCAGGGGCTCTGATTCTGGCCGCGGTGACCGGGCTTACGGCCCAGCATTTCAGCGCGAACGCAGCACGCGAGGAATGGGAAATCGATCACCCTCCGACTCCTCGAGCCTGGGAACATGGCCTGGGAGCGCAAGGGTTTCGCCCCGTCCTCAAACCGGAAGAAATCCATCTCGCCGGACGGAAGCTTCCGCTGCGCTCGGATCCCTCGGGCTCGGTTTGGACTACGGCGGATCTGAAGTGGATCGTCATCTTCCAGGAAGATGCTAAAACCGGAAACGCGTTCCGCCTTTATTGCTGGAGCAGTTGCCGTTCCCTACCCGAGACCTGGGTTCCGGCGGGAAAAGGCTGGATGATCTTTGAATCGCTTCTGGCCCGTCTCGAGGCCCACCCTCCTCAAACTCCGGTTGCTCGCCTGGAGCGGAAAATTCATAGAAATCGGGGTGAGATCCTGTATTGACACAAGCGGGAAGCTCTGGCTTAACTGCGGCCCTATGTCACAAATGATCACACCCCCCAATGCATCGCATAATCGCTCCGTTTTGGCCGTCGGCTCGGTCGCCTTCGACACGATCCAAACCCCGGCAGGAAAGGCCGATTCGGTCTTGGGTGGGTCGGTGAACTACTTCTCGATCGCTTCCTCGTTTTATGCGCCAGTCGAAATCGTGGGCGTGGTCGGAGAGGACTTTCCCAAATCCCATCTCGAATGGCTCTCCAAGCGCCGCATCGATGTCAGCGGCATCCAGATCGTTTCGGGAAAAACCTTTCACTGGGTCGGGGCCTACGACACCAACTTGAACGAAGCCAAGACCCTCTCCACCGCCTTGAATGTTTTCGAGCATTTCAATCCGAAGCTCGCGCCCTCGCACACGCGCGCGTCTTATGTTTTTCTCGCCAACATCGATCCGGTTCTCCAGCAAAGCGTTTTGGATCAAGTCGCCGCCCCCAAGCTGGTGGCCTGCGACAGCATGAATTTTTGGATCACCGGTAAGCCCGAGGAGTTCAAAAAGACCCTCAAGCGCGTCGACATCCTCTCGGTGAACGAAGGCGAAGCCTATTTGCTTTCCGGTCAGAAGAACATCGCCAAAGCCGCGGAAATCATCCGTGGCATGGGCCCGAGCGTGGTCGTCATCAAACGTGGCGAATACGGCGCGACTCTTTTCACCCCGAACGGAACGTTTCTCGCTCCGGCCTACCCGGTCGACACCGTCATCGATCCCACCGGCGCTGGCGATAGCTTCGCCGGCGCGTTCATGGGCTTTCTCGCCGAAGCCGGCGTTGACCGCGCGATGGCGCAAACCGACCCCGCCCGCTGGGAAACGTTGCTGCGCCGAGCGGTTCTCGCGGGCTGCGTGATGGCAAGCTTCACCGTCGAAGACTTCAGCATGCATCGCCTGATGCGCCTTGAAACCAAAGAGCTCGTCGACCGTCAGCACGCGCTGATGAAGATGATCTCGCTGTAGGCGCTTCCATAAAATCCCGGCGCCGGGATTTATCTAAAAGACGGACGTATCCGGGACTCGAGCTGAACGGAATCTTTGCCCTTTTTCCGCCATGTCTCCCGAATCACGCCAAGCAGCTCCCGCTGAAAGCGCGCGCGCGTGAATTGCGCGGCACGAGCGCGACAATCGCTTTCCTGAAACTTGTAATCTCCGCGGGCGAAAGCGGTCACCGCGTCCATCAGGGCTTCGACGGTTTGAGGTCGAAACAAAACTCCGGTCTGATCGGTCACGGTTTCAGCGGCACCGCCTTCCCCGTACGCGATGACGGGTGCGCCAGAGGCCATCGCCTCGAGCGGGGTGATTCCGAAATCCTCGATACCCGGAAAAATGAAGGCGCGGCAGCTTGAGTAGAGATCGGCGATCTCGGGGTTCGAGAGTTTACCCAACATTTTGATCGTGGGGCCAGCGAGCTTGCGAAGGCGAGCCTCTTCTTGTCCCGCGCCGACGATGAAAAGCGGAAGCCGCAAACGATTGAAAGCCTCGATCGCCAGATCCACGCGCTTATTGGGAGCGAAAGCGCCCACCATCAAATAATGCGAACCCGTGCGTGAAGCGATTCTCGAAAAGCGCGAAAGATCGGCGAAAGGATAGATGACATCGGCCTGCCGCCCGTAGGCGCGCTCGATTTGGCCGGCAATGAAGCGGCTATTGGCGATGAGGCGGTCGATCCGCGCCTCCGAGCTCACCCTGCGATCCCAAGCTTGCAGGCGCGGACGAAAGGCGTGCGCGGCCGCGCGCACGGCGAGACTCGCCTTGCCCGGCCCGAAATAATCGTCGAAACGCTCCCACATATAGCGCATCGGCGCATGAACATAGCTCACATGAACCGCGCCCTCGGACTTGCGCACCCCCTTCGCCACGCAATGGGAAGAAGAGATGACCAGATCGTAACCGCTCAGATCAAAGCTCTCGATCGCCGAGGGCATGAGCGGAAGAAAACTTCGATACCGTTTGACCACGCCTGGAATTCTTTGAAGCCAGCTCACGCGCCGAGGCAGAGCGCGAAGCGAAGCCGAAAGCTCGCTTTCGGCGCAAACTAAGGTGAAAAGCTCGGGAGCGACGAAGAGTTCGGCGATCGCCTCGAGGACAAGCTCCCCTCCCCGCATACCGGTGAGCCAATCATGGACAAGCGCGACCCGCGGTGCCAGCGGTAAAGGAGCAGAGCTCACGACTTATCCTTTGATCGAGGACCGGAAGAACTCGAGGGATTTGCGCAGGCCATCCTCGAGCTTCACGACCGGCGCCCAGCCGAGCCATCCTCTGGCGCGGCTGATATCGGGCCGGCGCTTGCGCGGATCATCCGGGCGAGCCGGAAGATGAGTCACGGCGGATGCACTGCCCGTGAGACGGCCCAGGATTTCGACAAAATCCAGGATCGTGTGCTCGTCCGGATTTCCGATGTTCACGGGCCCCAGGCGGTCGCTTTCGAACAATCTGAAAATCCCGTCGATGAGATCCGTGACGTAGCAAAAACTGCGGGTTTGAAGCCCATCCCCATGGATCGTCATCGGCAAACCTTTAAGGGCGCGCATGCAGAGCTCAGGCACGAGCCGGCCGTCATCGGGCCGCATTCTCGGGCCATAGGTATTGAAAATCCGCACAATGCCCGCATTGAACTTCTTGCCTTGGACCCCCAAGCGCGCCGCGGTCGAGACATAGGCTTCCGCGAAGCGCTTCGTTTCGTCGTAGCAAGCCCGCGGACCGACCGGATTCACATTGCCCCAGTAATCCTCCGTCTGGGGATGAACGAGCGGATCGCCGTAGCTCTCGGAAGTCGATGCGAGCAGATAACGAGCGCCGAATTTCGAGGCAAGGTCGACGGTGCGCATGGTGCCGATCGAATCCACCGCCAGGATTTCAAACGGCAAGCGATCGAAATCAACCGGGCTCGCCGGACAGGCGAAATGCAGCACGCCCTGCAGCCCATGACGGGCGATCAGCTCGATTTCCTTTCCATCTGGCGAAAGCTCGCAAACGTCTTTTCGCACGAAACGGAAGTTCTCGTTCTTTTTGAGGCCCTCGATATTCGCTTCGCTGCCGGTCAGGAAATTGTCGACTGCCGTGACCGCGTAGCCTTTGCTGATGAAAAGCTCTGAAAGATGAGATCCAATAAAGCCGGCGCCGCCGGTAATCACCACGTGTTTCACGAAATTAACCTATCACATCGCGATACAGCCGGTCCATATGCGAGGCAAGCGCATGCTCGCTGAAGCGCTGCAAGATCCGTTTTCTCTTTTCCGGTGAAGCGACCGGAATCCGCTGGGCCTGCGCTTGCGAGAAGGCGGCAACCCAGCCTTCCAGATCCCGAGGATCGACCCACAGCGCCTCGCCCTCGACCAGATCGGCCAGCCCTTCCCGGTGGGGAGGAATATCGGATACGGCGAGCGGAACGCCGGCCAAGGCGGCTTCGACGGGCGGAAGGCCGAAGCCTTCATACAAGGAAGGAAAAAACACCGCGGCCGCGCTCGCCCGCAAAACTCTGGCTTCGCGATCAGTAAGCCCCCCGACCGGTAAAATTCCCGGCGCCGGGGTTGGGTCTTGAATGCTCAAAACGAGGGGAAACGCATCGCCCCTTCCTTCACGAAATGTCGCGTAGGCGCGGGAAAGATGGCCGAGATTTTTATGCGGCTTTTCATTGGAGAGACAGAAAAAATATCGCCCGGCCGAAAGGCCCAAGCGCGCCAGCACCTCGGAACGCTCGGACTCGCCGGGCGCATCGAGCAACTCGGGCTCAAGGGCGTTCGGAACGACCTCGATACGCGTCGGAGCGAGCCCCAGCCACGGCGCGATCTCTTGGCGGGAAAACTCCGAGACCGTCGCGAGCGCGGACGCCTTGCGGGCAAACGGGCGCAGCAAAAATCGGTAGTAGAGCTTTTGCTTCCAGTCGCCGAAATAGAGGTGATTGAGGTCATGGATCGTCTGAATCCACGGAATGCCCAAGCTCCAAACCGGCAAGCTTGAAAAACTGGGCGAATGAAATAGCGACGCACCCGTCGACTCGATTAGCCTCGGAAGCGCCCACAATTCGCGTCGAGCCAAAAAAGCGATATCCGTACGAACTTGTCGAAACCCCGCGAAAGTCTCCCCCGGCCAGTCCTGGCTCACCAGAAAGACCGGCTCATATCGGAGATCGGGCGCCATCCCGCGCAGGCCCGAGGCAAGCCGGGTCACATAGCGGGCAATGCCGTGAGGAACCGCTCCGACCATACGCGCATCAATCAAGACTTTTTTCATTCAAGCCACGCCCAAAACCAGCCAGGCCATGGCCAGCATCATCTGATGGGTGACTTTGGCATCCCAAAAATTCATCTGCGTCAGGCCGTTCATCTGAAAAACCAGCCAGGCGCAAAAAAGCCCCGGCCCCCAAACGGCGCGCGCGCGCCACGCAAGAATCAAGGCAACCGCGCTCCAAAACAGCCAGAAAACCAAGCCGATGGCGCCCGTCCCTCCGAGCACGTCGAGCACGTTGTTATGAGCATGCCCGCTGAAGACATCGGTCGACTGGAATTTATTCATCAAATAATAACCCGAGGTCTCCTGATTATGCAGCCAACCCACGCCCGTGAACGGCCGGTCGTGGAACATATCCAAATTGGCTCGCCAAAGCTCGGCGCGGGTGGAAAATCCTCCGCCGTAAAAAAGCCGCTCTTTGACGATCGGAACCTGAGTGAGCGCCGCTCCCGCCACCGCGAAAGCCAGCGCGAGAAAAATCGCCCGGCGCGCCGGCAAGCTGAAAAGCACCCAGAGGACGATCCCCAAAGGAAGCGCGACCCAAAGCGTCCGCGAATAGGTGAAAAATAAAGTGCAGAGCCCGGCGGCCGCAAGCGCGATCCAGACCGGCGCGGCGAAACCCAAAACTTTCTCGCGCTTTTTCAAAGAGCGGAGAGCCAGATCCAAGCTCACGAAAAACGGAAAAATCAGGGAGCTCGCCACCGACAGATGATGCCCGAGAAAGAGCGTCGCGTGATAGTGGCGGTTGGTGCCCGGAATCCACTGCGGACGCGGCCATCCCGTCCAAAACTGCGCGATGCCGATCAGCGATACCACGCCAAACGCGATCATCCAGGATCGCAGGACCGAATCACGGCGGGAACCGCCCAGGGCCCGCAACCCCGCCGCAAGAGGAATCGGCCAGAAAAGATACCAAAGCTTCAGGCTGTCGCGGAGCACGTGGACTTGCGAAAACTTTCCGCCGTAAGCCATGGGGTCGAGTTTTCCCACGACCAAGCTCAAGATGCAGGCAAAGGCCAGCCCCGAAGCGGCAAGCAGATAAAGCCGCCCATTCGGCCGGGCGACCTCTTCGCGAAGCGCGAGCCCGAAGCGGCCGGCGAAAAAAACGACCAGGCTCAAAAGCGCAAGCGTGGCTCCGATGCTCATGATCGCCATCGAGGTCAGCGTCGTTACGGAATACAGGCCCAAGGCCAAGGCGAGCAGACGTTCCATAAGGAGTTTATGGCACGGCGATTTAGGCAAGTCCACGGGCTCCGCGAAGCTCGCGCGCCCGGCCCTTGCGGGCAAATCGACAGGCTTCCAATAAATCGCACTGAGAGCAGATTTCACTGCGGTAAGAACGCCGGCAAAGAGAAAGAATTCCCAAACGAGCCAGCGCGAAATCGTATTTGGTCGGGTCTTGCGGGTCGCAAAGCCGAAGCGCTTCGGTCACCTCGCGGGCCGCAAGCCAGTTGAGGGTTTTGCGACGGGTGAGACCGATGTATTGACTGATTCTCCCGGTATGAGTGTCCAGCGGAATCACCAGCTGGGACGGATGAAGCGCTTTTCCAGCGGGAAAAGTCTTATCCGCAAGCTCGCTGCCCGGGGCCCAAAGCCCGAGATCGAGCCGCTCGTGAGCCGATCCGCGCTCCTCGCGCCCCATCCAGCGCAAAAACATGCACCAACGCTTGCAACAGCTCCCCTCCGAAGGCGCGGTCAAAAAATAGGAATGGGACGGGCTGCTCCTGGCTAGCGCGCGCAGGGCGGGGTCGGTCTTAAGCCAACTTCGCCAATCAGCCATCAGGCCATTCAAAGCGACGGTGATATCTGGCGCCGCCGGATCGAGATGCGACACGAAATGAGCGCCCAGGGACCCATGCTCTTTCCAGCTCCTCGACAAAAGCCCGAAAAGGATCACGATATCCGTTCCGCCGTTGAATCGATGAACGAAGGACTTAAAAACGCTCCGCGCTTGTGTCAGCCCTTCGGCTTGGCTCAAACCGGCAACCCAGGCCCGAGGGCTCGTTTGCGCTTCTTGGCCCGCTCGGTGGATGCGCTCCAGCGCGGCCTCCACCGAGCGACGGATTTGTTTGACGTTTCCGTAAGCCAAAACCGCGGCGAGCAAAGCGACCGCTTCGCGGTCCCAGGGATCGGAATAGCGATGAGGGAATTCCAACGGATCGGAGCCGAGAAACTCGACTCGATGATACCGACTGTAAAGCCGATCGAGCAAGAAACAGGAAGGCAGTGAACGGGGAGGCTTCGTATTTCGCACCGCAATATAACCTAAACGCACATTGCCAGCGGTGGCCCACCTATGACAATAGAAAATACGTGCAACGCTGGTCTTCAGTACCAATTTTCCGGGTAGCAAGTTCTTGCTTAGCTCTGATTCTCGCGCAGAATCTGCTTCTGACTCCATTTCTTTGGGCAGCCGGCCCAAGCCCGACTCCGGCGGATGAGGTCATTTTAGCGCCAGGCCAATTGGACGAAATGCTGAAAGAAGTTCCGATTCCCAAAAAGCCCACGGCGCCCCCTCAACTTTTTGAGCGAACCGCTCCCGATACCTTCCGTTGCCAGCGATTTTACGTCTATCAAGGCCGGACCCTGGGCTGCGACTCCAATCTCGGTCCCGATGGCGAGCGACTGAGGCCCATTCTTTCGACGGTTCCGGGCGCATCCGCCGAGCTCGACCAATACCAACGCCAGCAACGCCGGCTGCGCGCCACGGCCTATGCCGGAAGCGCTGGACTTGTCTTGCTGCTGGCCGGAATCTTGGGAGGCGGAGGCACAGGGAAAAAAATCATGTATTTGAGCGGAGGCAGTATTTTCCTCGGCAGCATCGCCTTGGGCTTAGCCGCCATCCACACCAATGAATCCAAACTGGGCGATGCGGTCGATACGTACAACCGCGCGCGCCCGAATGATCCGATTCAGCTTCAGTTCAACACCGGAATAGGGTTTTAAAAGGAATCGAAATGCCACGAAGACAAGACATTCGAAAAATTCTACTGATCGGCAGCGGGCCGATCGTCATCGGACAGGCCTGCGAGTTTGACTACTCCGGAACCCAGGCCCTGAAAGCCTTGCGCGAAGAAGGCTACGAAGTGGTTTTGGTGAACTCCAACCCCGCGACGATCATGACCGACCCGGAGCTCTCGGACCGCGTTTACGTCGAGCCGCTGACCACGGAGTTCGTCGAACGAGTCATCGCCGCCGAGCGCCCACAAGCGCTTCTTCCGACGATGGGCGGACAAACGGCCTTGAATCTCACGATGGCGCTTCACAAAGAAGGAATCCTCGCCAAGTACGGCGTCGAGATCCTAGGCGCCCGCCCCGATGCCATCCACCGCGCCGAGGATCGCGAAACGTTCAAAGCCACGATGGCGGCGATCGGCGTCGATAGCGCCAAAAGCGTGGTCGCCCGCTCCCTGGAAGACGGCAAAAAAATTATCAAGGAAATCGGCCTGCCCCTGATTTTGCGTCCTTCGTTCACGCTCGGCGGCGAAGGTGGCGGCACCGCCCACACGGAAGAGGAATTTTTACAGAAGCTCGAGCGCGCCCTTTTTCTCTCGCCCACCAAAGACGTTTTGGTCGAGGAATCCCTCATCGGCTGGAAAGAGTACGAGCTTGAGGTGGTCCGCGACCGCAAAGACAACGTAGTCATCATCTGCTCAATCGAAAACTTCGATCCAATGGGCGTGCACACCGGCGATAGCATCACTGTCGCCCCGGCGCAGACGCTGACCGACCGCGAGTACCAGGTCTTCCGCGACCAGGCGATCCGCATCATCCGCGCCATCGGAGTCGAAACGGGTGGCTCGAATATCCAGTTCGCCATGAACCCGAAAAACGGGCGCATCATCGTCATCGAGATGAACCCGCGCGTGTCGCGCTCGTCCGCGTTGGCGTCGAAAGCGACGGGCTTCCCCATCGCGCGCGTCGCCGCGAAGCTCGCGGTCGGCTACACCCTGGATGAGCTCACGAATGACATCACCGGCACCACTCCGTGCAGCTTCGAGCCCAGCATCGATTACGTGGTCACCAAAATTCCGCGCTTCGATTTCGAGAAATTCCGCCCGACCGAGCCGATCCTGGGCACCCAGATGAAATCCGTGGGCGAAGTGATGGCCATCGGCCATACGTTCGAGGAGTCGCTCGGCAAAGCGCTCGCCGGCCTTGAAACCGATTCGCCCTGGTTCAAACCCCTGCCCGGCAAAGAAATTCACTGGGATCTGATCGAGAAGGGCAATCCGAAACGCATCTTCGCCATCGGGGACGCGATTCGCAAAGGCGCTTCGACCGAGGAGATCGCCCGCAGATCCTACATCGACCGTTGGTTTTTGGGCCGAATCGCTTTGATGCTTTCCGAAGAGAAAACGATCGCAACTGGCTGGCCATTGCCCGCTGAGGATATGCGAAGGATAAAAACGCGCGGCTGGACCGATCGCGCGATCGCAGGCGTTCTGAACTCGAACGAAGAAGCCGTCCGTGTCGCGCGCGAAAAACTGGGCGTTCACGCCTCCATCCATTCCGTCGACACCTGCGCCGCCGAATTCGAAGCGCGCACGCCTTACCATTACAGCAGCTATCAAGGCCGCGACGAATCGCGCCCCTCCGGTAGGCCGAAGGTGATGATCCTGGGCGGCGGCCCGAACCGCATCGGGCAAGGCATCGAGTTCGACTACTGCTGCGTGCATGCCTCGCTCTCGCTCCGTTCGGCGGGCATCGAGACCATCATGGTCAACTCGAACCCGGAAACCGTCAGCACGGACTTCGATATTTCGGACAAGCTCTATTTCGAGCCGCTGACCCCCGAGCACGTGCTCAATATCGCGCGGATCGAAAAGCCCCTGGGCGTGATCGTCCAGTTCGGCGGCCAAACCCCGCTGAAGATCGCGAAAGCGATCGAACGCGGCGGACTCAAGATTTTAGGCACCTCGGTCGAAAGCATCGATGCCGCCGAAGACCGCGAAAAGTGCGAGGCCCTGGTGCGCGAGCTCCTGCCGCTCGGGCTCGAGCAGGCCGAAGCGACGACCGCGCGCTCCAGCAAAGAAGCCATCGAACGCGCCGCTAAATTGGGTTACCCCGTGGTCGTCCGCCCGTCGTTTGTTTTGGGCGGCAAGGGCATGCGCATCGTTCATAGCGAAGCGATGATGCGGCAATGGATCGATGAAGCCATCGATGTGAGCGAAGATCATCCAGTCTTGATTGATCGCTTCCTGGATCGCGCGACGGAAGTCGATGTCGACGCGATCTCCGACGGGCGGGAAACTTTCATCGGCGGCCTGATGGAACACATCGAGGAAGCCGGGATTCACTCCGGTGACAGCGCCTGCAGCCTGCCCGCGGTCACGCTGCCCCCTCCGATCTGCGAGCGCATTCGCACTTACACGCGCGAGCTCGCCCGCCGGCTCAAGGTCGTGGGCCTGATGAACGTGCAGTTCGCCGTCCAGGGCGATCGCATTTTCCTGCTGGAAGTGAATCCGCGCGGCTCGCGCACGGTCCCGTTCGTCAGCAAGGCGGTCGGAAAACCGCTGGCCAAGCTCGCCGTGCAAGTCATGCTCGGAAAATCGCTCCATGACCTCGGCATTCGCGAAGACCTCGATTTGAATCTCAAGACGTTCAACGTCAAAGCCCCGGTGTTTCCATTCAATAAATTCCCGGGCGTGGACGTGCTGCTTGGGCCCGAGATGAAATCCACCGGCGAAGTGATGGGCCGAGGGCATACCTTCCCCGCGGCTTACGCCAAGGCCATGGCCGCGGCGGGCATGCAATTGCCTCGCGGCGGGAACGCGTTTCTCTCGATCCGGAACGAGGACAAGGCCGAAGTACTCTCGATCGCGCGCGGCTTGCGCGAGCAGGGCTTCAAGCTCTGGGCGACCGACGGCACCGCGAAGTTCCTGAACAGCTACAACCTGAACGCGACGCCGATCAACCGGGTCACCCAGGGAAGCCCTCATTGCGTGGAAGCGATCAGCGACGGGAAATTCTCCCTCGTCATCAACACCACCTCCGACGAACAGGCGATCCGGGACAGCTTCACGATTCGCCGCGCGGCTCTCGAAAGAAAAGTGCCCTATTGCACGGTGCTTTCCGCGGCCCGCGCGATGCTCGAAGGCATCCGCGCGCAAGCGCGGGGACCGCTGGAAATCTTACCGCTCTGATATGGCTTACGAAAAGAGCGGAAATTGCTGGAACTGCGGGACGGCGCTGAGCGCTTCCGATTATGGCCGCGGCGATTCATGCCCGAAATGCGGGCGCGATACCAAAACGTGCAAAGGCTGCGAGTTTTACGACCGCGGCTCCAATAACGAATGCCGCGAAAACCAAGCCGATCGCGTCGTCGACAAAGAGCGCGCGAACTTCTGCGATTACTTCCGTCCGCGCGCCGGCCTCTCCGGCACCGGCGGGCCCTCCAAAGACTCAGCCCTCTCCGCCGCCGAGGCCCTCTTCAAAAAAAGGTAGGCCGTACCTTTTGGTTGAGGACCGCGTCATCGATTGCTCCTCAACCACGCAAGGATTTCTTCCGGGGTATAATAATCCCGACGCTTCGCTACAAGCGCCGCGCCCTGTTCATGCGCGTAGAGCCAACGACGATAAGCGATCAGGCCGCAGGCTTGGCCGAGCTTCAAGGCGTTTTCATCGGTCTGCCGCTCGTACGCGGTGATGGGAAATAAAAAATACTTAAGCCCGAACCAGACCAGCCGAGGCGGGCTCATCCCGCGATAATCCCGAAGATGGGTGAGTTCGTGAACCAAAATCGCATCCAAAGCGAGAGGAGGAGGCGGATCCGCCAGAAGCGCCTGATTGACCTGAAGCAGGTATTCCCGCCGGTCAGCGGGCAAAAACGCCGTCCAAGGCCTGAGATTTGCGCGAAGAAAATCGGTTCCCCCCTGAAAAACCTCGATCCGCGGATCCAAACCTTTCAGGTCGGGAAAAAAACGGTCCTTGAGCGATAAAACTCTTTGGCGGAGCTGCGCGACCGGAATAGGAAGCTCCGGATAGCCCGCACCGGCGCTCGCCGAACCCGAACAAGCGCCGATTTCGGCATTTCCGGCCCCGTAGGCGACGGGTGTCAAAAAAGCTAAAAAAAATGCAGATAAAATCAGATTACGCACTTGGATTCGAGGCTATAAAGTCCGGAACCGCACCGTCAAGGGCGTTTGCATTCTGTTCGGAGTATGTTAGCCCTTGGGTCTATGCCCGAAGAGAAATTTCCGATGACGGTCGAAGGCAAACGTCTTCTCGACGAAGAATTGAAACAGCTGATGACCGTGGAGCGCCCCACCATCATCAAAGCGATCGAGGTTGCTCGCGGCCATGGCGATCTTTCCGAGAACGCCGACTATTCAGCCGCGAAAGAGCGCCAAAGCTTCATCGAAGGGCGCATTCAGGAAATCAACGGCAAGCTTGCACGCGCCCAAGTCATCGACCCTTCACTCTTGAGCGGAGACAAAATCGTTTTCGGCGCGACCGTGGTTCTCGAGGACGAGGAAACCGGCAAAGACATCACCTACAAAATCGTGGGTGTTGACGAAGCCAACATAAAAAACGGCAAAATCGGCATTACCTCTCCGCTAGCCCGTGCGCTGATCAGCAAAAAAGTGGGAGACGAGGTGGTGGTGAATGCCCCTAAAGGCGAGATCCGTTACGAAGTCAAACAGATCTCCTTCAAATAACGGTTCACCCGGCTCTCCGGCCGATACTCCTATCCAGTTCGTCAAAGGCGTGGGCCCGAGGCTTGGGGCTGTTTTTCAAAGCCGCGGAATCTCGACCGTCAAAGAGCTTCTCACCTTTTTTCCGCGCGCCTACGAAGATCGCACCCGTCTCTTGCGCGTCGCTGACCTCGTCGAGGGCGTCAACGCCACCGTCGCCGTGCGCGTCCAGTCCATGCGCAAAATCCCCGCCCGGGGACGCACGATTCTCGAAGTTCGCACCGGAGACGAAAGCGGAACTCTCGCGCTCAAATGGTTTCATGCGCCCCGCGGGATGGAAGCCCGCTTCAAGCCCGGAACCCCGATCGTCGTGACCGGCGCGGTCAAAATATTCATGGGACGCCCGGAAATCATCCATCCCGAGATTTCATGGAACGTGGGGAACCCCGCCGCGGGTGACGCCCAAGATACCGGAAATCCGACGACTCCCGATATCGGCCGCGTGGTACCGATCTACACGGAGATAGAAGGCGTATCGAGCCGAGTGCTCCGTAAAGTCCTTTGGGAGGCTCTCCAGAAATATTCATTCGCCCTGACCGAAGACTTGCCCGAAACTTTGCGAGCCAAGCACCACCTTCCGGAGCTGGCTAAAGCCGTGCGATTCATTCATTTTCCCGAGCAGGAAAACGAAACGCCTCCTCAGGTGAACGATCTGGTCGAATTCAATACGCCCGCGCATGCGCGTTTGATTTACGAGGAGTTTTTCAAGTTCGAGTACCTCATCCTCCGCCAACGCCTGCGCATGGAAAAACAGCTCGCCATCGCCTTCGGCGCGAACGGCGGAAGAAAAGGCGCGTTGGATTTGGCGAAGCTCCTGCCTTTTGAGCTCACCGCCGGACAGAAAAAGGCGGTCGAGGAGATATTGAACGATCTTTCCCAGCCGCATCCCATGAATCGGTTGATTCAAGGCGACGTGGGCTCGGGCAAAACCGCGGTCGCTTTCATCTCCGCAAGCTGCGTATTGGCCGAAGGCTACCAGGCCGCTCTCATGGCCCCGACCGAAATCCTGGCCGAGCAGCACTACAAAACCACCCAAAAGCTTCTGAACGGCCGCCTGAATGCCGCTCTTCTCACCGGGAAAACCCCGGCCGCCGAGCGCGCGACCCTTCTTGCCCGCCTGGCGTCCGGCGAACCTTTACTTCTGATCGGAACTCACGCCTTGATCGAGGAGCCGGTAGTCTTCAAAAATCTCGCGTACATCCTGATCGACGAGCAACATCGCTTCGGTGTCGAGCAGCGCCGCGCCCTTCGCATGAAAGGCCGGAGCACTGACAAGGAAACGGGGCGAGCCATCCTACCGCACTCCCTGGTTTTGACAGCGACCCCGATCCCGAGAACCCTCGCGCTCACCGCCTACGGCGACCTCGCGGTAACCAGCATTCGCGAATTGCCGCCGGGAAGGCAGCCGATCCAAACGCAGGTCGTCCGCGATCACGCCTCGACCCAGCGCGCGTTTGAAACGATCCGCGGCGAACTGCGCGCCGGCCGCCAAGCTTATTTCATTTACCCGCTGGTGAACGAGAGCGAAGCGGAAGGGTTCACCCGGCTCAAATCGGCCGTCAATGAGGCGGAAAGGCTGCAAAACGAGGTCTTTCCGGAATTCAAAGTGGGCCTGCTTCACGGGCAGCAAAAGCCCGATGAAAAGGCCAAAATCATGGCTGGTTTCGAAAAAGGCGAAATCCAGATCCTCGTTTCCACCACCGTTGTGGAAGTCGGAGTCGACGTCCCGAACGCGACGGTCATGGCCATCCAACACGCCGAACGCTTCGGACTTTCCCAGCTGCATCAGCTGCGCGGACGAGTGGGCCGAGGGATGCATTCGTCTTTTTGTTTTCTTTTTTCGCACCCCCGCACGGGAGAAACGACGACCCAGCGGCTTGAAGTCCTGGAACAAACCCAGGACGGCTTCAAAATCGCCGAAGCCGATTTGGATATTCGCGGTCCAGGCGAATTTTTGGGCATCCGGCAATCAGGCGGACTGCCATTTCGCATGGCCCATCTGGTTCGCGATCAAGAATGGCTGATCAAAGCACGCGACGATGCGACAGCTCTTCTTCGCGAGGACCCCGATTTACTCCACAACGAAAACAGCACGTTGCGACGCTTCTTTGAGCGCGACGGCCACGTTCAATTTGAACGCCTGAAGACGTCTTGACGCGTTAAGAGACTGAAATCACAACATATTATTAATTTGATAACAAGTCGTTGATCCAGCCGGTCAATTGTCCTATAATTTTTTGTCAATGAATCATAGGAACAAACCGCGACTTGTAGGTGCTTTCATCCGCCAACGTAGGGAAAATGCTAAGCTTTCACAGCGCGCGCTTGGAATGCTTTTCAGTCCGCCCGTGACTACCCAGTTTATTTCGAATCTTGAACGTGGAGTGACGCCGCTCCCTCTCAACCACGTTTCGACCCTCACGAAAGCGCTCAGCATCGACGAAAGCGAGATGCTCTCTCTGCTCGAAAGGGAATACACATTAAAAGTTTCAGGTCGGTTATCCAAAATGGATGGATTAAATCATTCCGGTTCGAATACCCATGAAGAATTCCCGGTTGCCATCGAAGATGGCCCGTTTATGAGACTCCTTTATGACGCATACCAGCGCGCAGACTCAAAAACGAAACAAACCTTTCATAGCATTTGCGAAACGATCCTAGCTCTCCGAAAATAGGAGAATGGCGCCATTCATTCAGCTGAAGAAAAAGGCTCGGCCTACAGGTCATCGCGCCAAAGGCCGTTCGACTCCGGCCCTAAATCCCGAACGCCCGCCACTGGCGCACGGCTACCTGCAAAGCCCGGACGGGACCCGGCTTTTTTACAGCGTTGAAGGAGCCGGGAAACCTCTCGTCTTCTGCTACGGGCTAGTCTGCTCAAGCCTTCACTGGACTTACCAAATCGAGCATTTCTGCCATGGCTACCAGGCGGCCTGGATGGATTACCGCGGCCACGGCAACTCGGACACTCCCAAGGACATGAACAGCCTCACGGTCGAAACCCTCGCCCAGGACCTGTTCTTGTTTCTCGACGAAATCGGAATCAAAGAAGCCGTTTTTCTGGGCCACAGCATGGGCGTGAACACCGTGCTGGAGGTCTATCGCCAGCAGCCCGAGCGCGTGCTCGGCATGGTGCTCGCGAACGGCACGGCCAAACGGCCGCTGGAAACCCTGCTTTTCAACAACAACGTTCTCGAGCCCGTTTTCGAGCTCGCGCGCATGCTTCATCGCCGGTCGCCCGCGCTATTGAACAAAATCTGGACTTTTCAAAAGGGAAACCCCCTCGCCCGCGCGCTGATCCAGTTCGGCGGCTTCAACCCGCATCTCACCGCGCCGGAAGACGTGCAACTCTATGTCGACCAGATGGCGAAGCTTGACCCTTCGACCTTGCTTCACCTGATCGCGAGCTACGATTCTTACGATGCCACCTCATGGCTCCATGAAATCAAAGTGCCCACGCTTCTGATCGCCGGCGAGCGCGACAAAATCACGCCGCTCGCGCAGCAGGAATTGCTGCATCAGCTGATTCCAGGCAGCCGCCTGGAGGTCATCAAGCACGGCAGCCACTGCCCGCAGATGGACTTGCCGGATCTGGTGAATGTGAAGATCGAGCAGTTTTTGAAAGAGCTTAAATACTGAGTGGTCTTAACCCTGCATCGACCAATCCGACCAGGGAAAGCGCCAATCGATCCAGGAATCCGTATCGATTCCCGATGCCTTGAGCTGGCGCAAAAACGGATCCATGCAAAGGCGTCCGTGGCATCGTCCTTCCCCGACGTGAGAGACCGAGATCACGGCCTCGACCGAGCCCAGCTCGCCGTTCAGAAGACGCTTTTCGACTTCCTCGCGAGTGACGCCCAAACACGGGCAAAGAACGGAGGACGCCGGATCCGACTGAACATTGGAAGTCTGAATCGACATCCCCCGATGAGTCAGGGTCTGACAGGCAAGCTTTCGATCCCCATCGACCGAGATGGAACAAAGACCACAGCTTCCGTCGCGGCAGAAGAGCGCGTCGCCTTCCCGGTTCCAGCCGGTCTCGAAAAGCGCGGCCGCCACCGGGATCTGATCGCGCACGAGCCGTTTTTCCCCGTTGAACGCGATTTCGACTTTCGACCCGGTGCCCTCGGACGAACGCTGCACCATCGCGAGATAGACTTCGTCTTCGGCGTTCTCCTTGCGCACGCGCTTGAGGCCCCGGCCTTCCCAAGCCAGATGGGTCGGCACCTCGATCTGCACGAGTTGGGGGCGTCCGACGCTCGTGGATTCGCCCACGACGCGCACGGTCCCGAGATTTTCGCCTCGCCGATTCAAAAGCTGCGCGAACTCGCCCGGCTTCCAGGCCGGGATTCCCCGCCACGGCAAGGTGAGGCGCGCGGTGGGCAGGCTGTCCTTTTCCTCGATCATCAGCGGCACGCCGCTCGGACAGGCCTCAAGGCAAAGCCCGCAAGCCGTGCAAGCATCTTCATTTAAAATGGATGATTCCGGATCGCGCGGCACCCTTCCGAGGAAGATCGCGTCGGTGGGACAGGCGATCTGGCACTGACGGCAGGGGATCTGCTCGAAGCATTCGATGGATGCGACGTTTCGGATTTTCTGCGCGATCCGTGGAGCGCCCGAAAACTCGCGGATAGCGCGGGCATCCCCGGGCGCGATCCACTTTCCCTCATAAACCGGGTTGAACGGCTCCTCCCGATGGCGAAAATAACGTTTCAGCCGGCTCCGCGCGTTTCGGTAAACGCGATCGAGTTCCTCGCGCGGCTCGCTCGGCAGATCGCTGGAGAGGGCGCGCGCGATCTTCGCGCCGAGCCAGCGGGCGCGCTCTTCTTCCATCACCCAACCTTCGATATCCTCGTCCGGAGTCGTGCCGGCTGATTGAGTCAGTTCGAAAAGAAAAGAGCCTTCGGGATATTCGCGGACCTCGTCGCGAGTGCCGAACGGCCCCGCCGATACCACGCGACAGACCTCCAGGACGCGAACGCCAAGCGAGTCTTGAATGCGGAACTCCCAGCGGAGCGCGGATTTGAGCGAAAGCCGGACCGGCGTGGCTTCGATCATTTTGCCGCCCAAAATCTCGAACCGCCGGCGCTCCACCTCCCAACCCGAGAAACGTTTCGCCCCCCACTGCGGATTAGGCTCGATACAGTAGACTTCCGGAACCCCGGATTCGAGCAGCGCGCACCCGAACCGAAGCGCGCGATTGCCGGATCCCAAAATCGCGACCCCGGGATCCCAGCGAACGTGCGTCTCCCGGAAAAGCCGGACCGCCGTGGACAAAGGAATCAATCCGGGCTGCTGCCATCCCGTGAAGGGATCCGGCGATTGCGGCTGCGGGCCGAGCTTGACGACCGCGCGTGCGTGAATGCGGTGAATTCGCCCTTGAACGTCTTCCGCGATCGCGACCGCGCCCGTTCCCGGCAGGGGGATCACGCCGCGCACGCGCAGATCGTCTCCGCCGAAAGCGCCGACGGAAAGACCCGCCTCGGCGCAAATGGACGTGATGACGCGCGCGCCGACCGAAGGCCACTCCGTCACGCCCGGAGCGGCGGCAACGACAACATCGAATTCACCATCGCGAAGAATCTTCTTCATTCCGTAATCTCAGTTCATCATCACAATTGCAGGCGATCGCACGCGCGCCGGGCGGCCTCAACCACGTCGCGCAAGGGACCGTCGCTTTTTTGAACCACGAAAGTAGGGGTGTCGAAAACCGAGGCGACGCCATCCGGCTCGCCTGGGCCCCACTCGAAAATCGCGCGCGGCCGCATTCCGCGAATCGTGTATCTTTCCCAATGCAGAAATTCACGGCACAGCGCGCCCAAAGCATCGAAAGATTCGCTCGACGCCCAGCTCACTCCCTCCCGCCTCGCTTGCAGCGAGTCGAGCGAAACGAGCGGGCCGGCGCGAAGAACGGCAAGCTGCCGCGTACCGGGGGCCCCCTCGCCGTCCGCCCAGACGGCCATGCGCCCGTCCCAAATTCCCACCACGCTCGGATCGACCTCGTCCCTCGACAAGATCGACCATTGTTCCCAAAGCCTCACGCCGACCGGCATGGGCAGTTTGGCGCCTTGGCGTTTCGCCTGTCCCAAAATCCAACTGCTCAGCCGAGGGGTCCAGAAAATCAGGGCGCCCAAGCGCAGGCGCGCGGTGCTGGCCACGCCCTGCGAGCGAAAACGCACTCCTTCGGGAGTCAGCTCGAGCGACGAGGCGTTGCAAACGACGCCCTCGCGACCCAACCGTTCGCGCATGAACTCAAGCAAGCCGTTGCGGTAGCGCGAGACGTCCACATCGGCGAGCTTCGAAACCATCAATGCCCGGGCCACGGAATTCCCGGGGCGCCCCGGGGCCATTCCCGGAAACTTCACGAGCGCCTGGACGCCCTCCAGTATCTGAGGGTTGAGCCCTAAATCGGATGACTCGACGTAAGGCGCCTCGAGTTCGTCGGTCATCGGCAACCAAAGTCGCGCGCGGCTCCGGATATGCGGAGCCTCGGGGTCACGAAACCCGCGGGCCTGCGACGGCGAAGCGGGCCAGCGCTCGATAGCGCCGGGAAAATACGGCTCGATCACCCGCAAGGAATCGTCCACCCGCTGCGCGCTGAGCCGGGCTGGCGTGATTTTCACGCCATGCAGGAGCGGGTCCAGCGGCAGCTCGGAGTCTTCGAGGAAAAAATCGGAATCGGGATTGAGGAGCAATATCGACTTGCCGAGGGAAAGCAAATGGCTCGCGGCCACCAGCGGCGCCACCCCCGTGCCGATCAATGCGATATCGCTATCGAACGGCATCCACGAGGCTTCCCATCACTCGCTTCAGAGCGGTCTGCACTTGCGCTCTTTTGTACTCGCTGTGGGCGCTGCGTCCGCGCTCGTTTTGCTCATGGCTCTTCATGTCCATGATTTGCACTTCATATGGATAAAAAAAGCGGATCTCACGTTGCACGCTTTTCAGGTCGATGCGCTCGAGAATTTTCGAAATATCCTCATCGAGGCCGGAAGCCCGAGACCGGCTCTTCAGTTCCCGAAGATCGTCGTACATCGTATTCTTGAGCTTGATGAGCTGACGGGCGGTGAACTGGATCGCGCGATAAAACTCGCTCGAATGCGGGTTATCCGGGTTCGCGACCGCTCCCGAAGACGCGGTGAGCGCCGCCTCCTCCAGAAAGTTTTCGAGGGGATCCAGCAGGGACCCATAGGTCACCTTGCCGCTTTCGGCCCGCCCAAGCTGCTCGGCCAAGACTTTGCGAAAAGCCGGAATGTCGATGAGCGTGTTCCTGGAGCGGCTCGGTTTGATGTTGGCGGGGATGACGATCATCCGGTCTTTCAAAAACTTGACCACCTCGAGGGCTCCCAGGCGGGTACGGGTCACGAACCGGATGCCGACGCGATCGAAGATGTCCTCGGCGACGTTCTCGGGTTTGTGCAAAAGCTTGAGGATGATCGAATCCCGCGATTTCTTCGGCTTCGTCTCGAACGCGGCGAGATCGATCCGCGAGGACTGGTCATCGCCCAGGTAAAGATGCCCGTCGGGGTCGCGATGGATGAATTTGTAGAAGCGGTCGAAGATCTGCTGCTGAATATCGCTGATGTAAGGCGATCGCAGGTCGCGATCGATGTGAGCGATCGTGTGCATCACCTTAAGCAAGCTGCACGACCAATCCCGGAGATAAACTCCCTGGCCGTCGTGCGTCTGCCCGGGGTAATGATACCCCGCCAAAAGAAACAGATCCCGTACGTCGGTGATCTCCAGGATTTTGCGCGGCACCTCAAGTTTCAGGCCGTTCGGGTTTTCGGGCAGTAAAAAATGTTTACGGATGAAATTCAGCGCTTCGTGGCAATTCCCCAACACTTCGGCGTTCTCGACCGGCTTGTCCAGATCGTAGCCATAGCTGTCGATGAAGTCGCTCGCCTCTTGAGCGGTCTTCAGCTGAAACGAATTCGGAGTATCAAGCGCCGACTTGCCGCTGATGATGACGTCCAGGACATCAGGACGGAAATCAAATCGATCGCGAAGTAACGAAGTACTCATACTCTTTCCACTATCCTTGTGAAGCGATGATCATCAATATAAAAATTTGCACAAGCTTTAGGATCTTGTGAGGCCGGGCGATTCGTGACACAATACTGGGCAAACTGACGCCCGGGTGAAATTGTTTATATATGAAAACCTATCGCTGCCAGCTTGAAGTCCGCGGATATGAGCTTGATAGCTTCGGGCACGTCAATCATGGCGTGTACCTCAACTACTTCGAGCATGCGCGCTGGAAAATGCTGGCCGAAGAAGGCATCACGCTCGAGCTGATCACGCGGGACAAACGCTGGCCCGTCATCGCCCAAATCGAAGTCCGTTACCTGAAACCCACTTTCATGGGAGATCAGCTCGAAATCCAAACCCGCGTGATCGAACAAAGCCGCGCCCGCTTCACGCTCGAGCAAATGATTTACCGCGACGGCGTGCTGGTCACGAGCGCGACCGTGAAATCCGTCGTCGTAAACGAGAACGGACGCCCGGTTGAAATGACGGAACCTTATTCTCGTCTTTGGAGTGAATGAGCCATGGTTTATTGGGATCGAGTCAAAAATTTTCAGACCTGGGTCGCAGTTTGGATCGGAACGGCCGGCGGCGCGGGCCTCGTGCCGAAAATGCCCGGAACCGCGGGATCCGCCGTGGCCGTGCCGCTTTTTTGGTACTTTGCCGACTGGGGCTGGCCCTATAAATTGGAAATCCTCGTCGCGATCCTGCTCGTAGGGACCTGGGCGGCGAAAGTTTTCGATGAAGCGATGCAAACAGGCGACAATCAGTGCATCGTCATCGACGAGGTGCTCGGAATCGGAATCACGACATTTCTGTTAACCCGGCAATCCACCGCTTGGGAATGGCTCGCGGCGTTCGTCCTCTTCCGGCTTTTCGACATCATTAAAATCGCGCCGGTCCGACAGCTGGATCGATGGTCCAAGAAAAAAGCGAAAGGAGGATCTCCTTGGTACGGAGGGTTCGGCGTCATGGGAGATGACCTGCTCGCCGGCGTTCAAGGCCTCATCGTGATGATAATCCTCAACGAGTTCCACGTTTTTCGCAACGCATTGTAAGCATCCGATAAAAATTTCGAACCCGCTTTGACTTCCCAATCTTTATTGGTACGTTCAGTGCTCACGCGCTGCCCCAAGGAGAAAATACTCATGAGTAATATGGACCAACCAACGACCTTCGCAACGAATAGCGACCAGAAAAACAAAGCGATCGATCTCGCGGTTCAGGCGATCGAAAAGCAGTTCGGCAAGGGCTCGATTATGCGCCTCGGCTTGAACGACAGCTTGAGCCAAACCGACGTACCCGCGGTTCCCACGGGATCCTTGGGCCTCGATATCGCATTAGGCATTGGCGGCTATCCGCGCGGCCGAATCATGGAAGTTTATGGACCGGAGTCTTCGGGCAAAACGACTCTGACCCTTCACGCGATCGCTGAAATCCAAAAACAAGGCGGCGTGGCCGCGTTCGTCGACGCGGAACACGCGCTCGACGTGACCTATGCGCGCAAGCTCGGCGTACGCACCGATGATTTATTGATCTCGCAACCGGATACCGGCGAGCAGGCGCTCGAAATCGCCGACATGCTCGTGCGCTCCGGCGGCGTGGATCTTCTCGTGGTCGACTCCGTCGCGGCACTCGTTCCGCGCGCCGAAATCGAAGGCGAAATGGGCGACTCGCACATGGGCTTGCAGGCTCGCTTGATGTCCCAAGCGCTTCGTAAGCTCACCGGCAGCATCAACCGCAGCAAAACGCTGGTCATCTTCATCAATCAGATCCGCATGAAGATCGGCGTGATGTTCGGCAACCCGGAAACCACCACCGGCGGTAACGCTCTCAAGTTCTACTCCTCGGTCCGTCTCGATATCCGCCGTATCGCCGCGATCAAGGAAGGCGAGAACGTCATCGGAAATCGCACGCGCGTCAAAGTCGTGAAGAACAAGATGGCGCCTCCGTTCCGTGAAGTCGAATTCGATATTCTCTACGGTGAAGGCATCTCCAAAGAAGGCGACCTTCTGGACCTCGCCGCGGCTCACAACATCATCGATAAGAGCGGCACCTGGTACACCTACAAGGACGAGCGCATCGGCCAAGGCCGTGACAACGCCCGCAACTATCTGAAAGAACGTCCGGAAATGGTGAAGACCATCCGCGAAGAAGTTCTGAAGAAGGTCGGGATCGGCCAAAAAGCCGCGGCTCCCGGAGCCGGTGCTACCGCTGCTGGAGCACCGGTACCGGCAGCTATCGCAGCCGTTGAAGCCGCGAAAGCCAAGGCGAATGCCGCGGCCATGTCGGCCAAAGCCCAGCCCGCTAAAAAGTAATCCACTCGTTTAGCGCAAACGTATCATGAAGCCCCGGTCGAGGATCATCCCTGACCGGGGCTTTTTACGTTCAGAAGCCCGTGTGCTACATGCCGACAAGTCAGGGCGCTCCTTCCACGACCTGGAATTTACTTTCTGCAAAAACTTGTCGTTTTGGTGCGCGGCATTGATTTTGCGGTCAATCCCGCATGAAAACTCAGCTAAAAAGAAAATTCAGTCCCTATTCAATTTGGGGCGAGCCGTTTACGACTCTGATTCTTGTGGACCCGAACTGGCGTATCGCCCTTGAAATTCGTGGAGGCGAGTCACGACAAGGACAACGAACCATGGCTCTTGCGGTGTTTCGGCGAATAAAACCTATCCTGAGACAGATTCTCTTCTCAAACGTAAAGCAATGGCAACCTTGGCCATCCGGTGGAAGGTGCTTTAGGCGCTACGATCCTGTCCTTTTTCAAGCACCCGAAATGGTCACCCCCGAAGAACGCAGAGGATTTGAAATCCGGCTACAGCGGCTCAAAAGAGGATGGACCCTCCGTGAACTTGCCGCGGCGTCCGGCGTCAGCCACAGCCGAATCAGCCGGATTGAGCGCGGACGCGTAGTATCT
>JARLHE010000029.1 GCA_031292385.1 Oligoflexia bacterium | reverse complement strand
GCGGTTGAGCCGAAATCCAGGAAAATCCTTGGTTTTCAAGTATCCCAGATGCCTGCCAAGGGGCATCTCGCAGAGATTGCCCGCCGAAAGTACGGCCATCGGCCCGATCAGAGGGGAGAAGGCTGGGACGCGCTTTTTGCTTCTCTTAAGCCGATTGTTGCGCCCGATGCGGAGTGGACTTCAGACGAAAACCCTCACTACCCACGCTACCTCAAACGCCATTATCCGAACGCGCGGCACAACCCTAAGAAAGGACGGAGAGGCTGCGTCACGGGACAAGGTGAGCTGAAAAGGGGCGGATTCGACCCCATGTTTTCGCTCAATCACACCTGCGCGATGCTGAGAGCGAACCTGAACCGGCTATTTCGAAGGACGTGGTGCACGACGAAAACGAGAGAGGGGCTCATCGACCATCTCTCAATCTATGTTCGTTACCACAACCAGGTTCTCACCTCATCAAGCGCACTTTAGGGGGCCAATTTGAAAGCATCACCTGGGACGTCCGCGGTAAAACGCGCCGTTTGGCACCGGGATGGCTCGCGCTGCACATTCGTCGATCCAAAGTCGAAGCGGCGCCTGGTAACGGAGATCAATACATCCGGTCGATCACCGCTTTGTAGCGGGTTTCGACCACATTGCGCTTCATCTTCAACGTTTGGGTCATTTCCCCGGCATCGATCGAGAAATCCTCGGGTAGGATCGTGAAACGTTTGATCTGCTCGTAGGTTGCGAGGTCTTTGTTCAAGGCATCGACCGCCTCCTGAACATGGGCGATTACGCTTTCGTCCTTTTCGACATGGGTCATGACACCTCTTTCGGATAGGTCCTTATGTGCCGTTTCCGAAAGCGTCACGAGCGCCGTCAGGTACTTGCGCCCATCGCCGACGATGCAGACATGGCTGATCCAAGGCGAGGCTTTGAGCTTTTCCTCAAGCGGCGCGGGGGCGATCATTTTTCCGCCCGAGGTTTTTAAAATCTCTTTCTTCCGGCCACGCAGGCGCAAAGTGCCCGCGGCGGTGACCTCCGCGAGATCTCCCGTGTGCAGCCACCCACCCTCAAGCGCCTGGGCCGTCGCTTCCGGATCCTTGTAATATCCCTTAAAGACATGACGCCCGCGCGTGAGTATCTCGCCGTCTTCGGCGACCTTCACCTCAAGACCCGGCACGGGGCGACCGACCGTTCCCGCGCTGTCGATTCCGGGCTCGCTCATGCAAATCACGCCCGTCGATTCGGTCTGCCCGTAGTCTTCGAGAATCTCGAGCCCAAGGCAATGAAACCAATGCGAGACGCTCGGCGAAAGCGCCGCCGCTCCCGAAGCCAAGACCTGCGCCTTGCCGAGCCCCATTGCCCGCCGAATTGAGCTCAGAACCAAAGCGTCCGCGAGCTTGTATTGGACCGCATCCACGGGGCTGACCAGTTTTCCCGCATAACGGGCTTCCGCGACACGCGCGCCCGTTTCGAGCGCCCACTCGGCTAGATGGCGCTGGGGCCCGGCCAGATGATGAATTCTATGCAGGGCGGTTTCCTGCATTTTTTCCCAAAGCCGGGGTACCGATAAGAGCAGCGTAGGCTGAATTTCGGGCAGCTCTTTCGCGACGTTTTCGATCCGCGAGCAAAAAGTCACTTCATAGCGCTTGGAAATCCCGACGCCGATGTTCTGGATCTTTTCGGCAACGTGGCAGAGCGGCAGAAAGGAGCAAAGCCTTCCCCCTCTTTCCGGCAAGTTCCAGGCTTCGGCCGCGACATCCGAGGTGTAGGTGAAGTTATCCAAGGAAAGAAGCGCACCCTTGGGCACCCCGGTCGTGCCCGAGGTGTAGATCAGGAACATGCCTTTATCGGGGTCGAGCCGCGACAGAAATTCCGAAAGCTTAGTCTTCGACTTCCTCAACGACCGCGCGATCTTTTGGCCTTCCTGCACCGCTTCGTCGTAACCGACGGCCAAGGGAGAAATACTGGTGTCATTGTCAAAGGCAAGCACGCATCGAACGGTCTTCGGGAGGTCGACCTTCTCCCAAAACTCCTTGTTTTGAACGGAGAAGACCGCCGCGCCGGTGTGATCCAGTACGTAACGAATTTCCTGCGGAGTGGAATTGGGATAGATCCCCGCTGATTTGGCTCCCAAAAGGATCGTTCCGAGATCGGCATGAACCCACTGGGGCGAATTAACCGACAGAATCGCGCCGGCATCATTTTTGGTAATTCCGCGGGACTCCAGAAAAAGCGCCAGATAATAAACCCGATTGCAGTACTCACGGGCCGTGATTTTTTCCCAGCGCCCAGCGGAGTCGGGCTTATAGACTTGCGCGGAGGATTCAGGAGAGTCTTTAGCCCATTGGGCTAAACGATGCAGGATAGTCGGCATAAGATTGATCTTAGCGCACGCAGCAGCTTGATGGAACCATTTGATTGTGTTACGAAACCCTTTCCAAAGGGGTTTAAAAATGGCCAAAAGACTCAGCATTAAGCATCGTAAAATGTCCCGTGACAAAGCCACCGCTTATGCGGCTGGCAAGGCACCGAAAAAGCACAAAGTCGCTAAAGAACGCAGTGAAAAGGCTAAGCTGAAAAACGCTTACCGGATGAACTAAAATGTTCGCCTGGCTAGCCACGGTTCTATTGGCGGCTCACCCAGCCTTTGCGAGCAACGGAAGCTCCACTGTTCCAGGCGGACTCACTCTTCAAAAACTGGTCAGCATCAGAAGCGATAGGGACTCTCAATTGAGCCTTCTCAACATCGCTCTCGATGCCCATGGAGATCCTCAAGGTCTGGAAGAGGTCGTTGGATTAACCCCGACCGAGCAAGACACTCCCAGCAAGGAAATCCGTTATTTCTCTGTCGGTGACATTGATAGCGAGCAAGGCGTGGTTTTAGACCACGACCATAACGCCGTCATTCTCAAGGGAACGCTCGATCCGATCTCGTCGACCGATACGCTGACGATTCATTATCTCAGCAACGGGCTATGGGGAAACTACGACAGCTGCGACATCATCATCCAGCGCGCGCCTGGCAGCCATTGGGAGCTGGTGAATGCCTACACCCAGCAACCCGTGCAGTCGATTTTCGTGAAGACCTGGTCCATGGGCATCACGACAATGCAAGGAATCTGCAAGTAAATCCCGATAACTTGAGCCGATTACTGAGCTGAAAGCATGGTTTGCAGCTCGCCACGCTCGTACATTTCCATGACGATGTCGCTGCCACCGATGAATTTGCCGTGGATGAAGATCTGCGGAACGGTCGGCCATTGGGTGAAGTCTTCCAAGGCTTCCCAAAGCGGGTCGTCCGAGAGGACATCAACGCTCGCTAACTTGGAAACGCCGGCGGCGCGAAGCACCTGAACGGCGCGGGCGGAAAAGCCGCATTGAGGAAAATCGGGCGTGCCTTTCATGAAAATGGCGACAGGGGCCGATTTGACGATTTCTTCGACTTTGGAAGTCAGTGGATGGCTCATTTGGATTACCTCTTTGAATAAGTTTTCAATGTAAGAGCGTGGACTTCGCCCGAATCGACTTCAGCCTGAACGATCGCATAAACCATGCGATGCTGATCGATCATCGCTTTTCCCTCGAACGCGGGAGAAATAACGACCGCCTGATAATGATCTTGGGTACCGGTCAGATCGGTCACTTGAGCTTCGGTACCAGGCGACAAGGTTTCAAGGCGGGCTTTGAGTTGTTCGGGTGTCATACGTCAGGCCTCCTTAGCACAAACTCCGATTTTAGGGCAATAGCGGGAAATCACGCAGTTTTCGCAATAGGCGCGCCGAGCGGTACAAATCGCCCGTCCGTGATGGATCAGCAGGTGGCCGAAATCGGTCCAATCGGCTTTGGGAATCACCTTCATCAGGTCTTGCTCGACCAAATGAGGAGTGGTGTTTTTCGAGAACCCCAGCCGCCGGGCGATGCGCCCGACATGCGTATCGACGACCATGCCCGGAATACCGAAGGCCACGCCCAAAACCACATTCGCGGTTTTCCGGCCCACGCCGCGCAACTTGACGAGCTTATCGAGCTCTTTAGGGACTTCGTCATCGTAGTCTTCATGGAGAGACCGCGCCATTTCTTTGAGCGAGAGCGCCTTGTTGCGGAAAAATCCGGTCGTGCGGATCAAATCTTCGATTTCATTCAAGGGCGCTTTGGCCATTTTATCGGGCGTCGGAAAGCGAGCGAACAGAGCCGGCGTGACCTGGTTCACCCGAACGTCCGTGCATTGCGCGGACAGAATCGTCGCGACAATGAGCTGAAACGGCGTCTTGAAATCCAGGCTGCATTGCGCCTCCGGATATTCCCGCCAAAGGATGCGGATAATCTCCGCCGCGCGCTTCCGCTCGCGATCTACCCGCGCTTCAGCCATTCCGCCACCTCATCCGCGCTCCGCGAGTTCACCACCAGGCTCGATGGCAGGAGCGCCTTTCGGGCCATCGCGATTCCGTAAAGGGTATCGTCCAAGCCCGCGGTATCGTGCGCATCGGGATTGACCGAAACGAACGTTCCGTTTTTCCGCAGCGACGGACCCCAGCGCCAATCGATATCGAGGCGGGCGGGATTGGCGTTGATCTCGATCGCCACTTTTCTGCGGGCGGCCTCTTCGATGATTTTTTCCATATCGAGCTCATAACCCTTTCGCCCCAACAGCAGCCTGCCCGTCGCGTGCCCCAGGAAAGTCGTATACGGATTTCGAACGGCCTCGAGAACCCGCTGAGTCATCGTTTCGCGATCCATCTGAAAGCGCGAATGGATCGACGCGACGACGAAATCAAAGCGCTTCAGCTCGGATACCTCGTAATCGAGCGATCCGTCGGCCAGGATATCGCTCTCGACGCCCCAAAAAATACGAATATCCGGGTGATTTTGCTGCAAATCGCGGATTTCCTTTTCCTGCGCCTTCAGATCATCGGACTTCAAGCCATGCGCGTAAAAGGCCGACTGGCTATGATCGGAGATGCCGATATAGGAAAATCCCTTTTGCTTGGCGGCGACCACCATCTGCTCAAGCGTCGCCGTGCCATCCGAGCGCGTCGTGTGATTGTGAAAGACGCCGCGAATCCCGTTCCACGGTAAAACCTGATCCAATTCTCCCCGGCGGGCGAGCGCGACCTCTTCGCCGGTTTCGCGCATTTCGGGCGCGATGACCGGAAGCCCCAGGCGCGCGTAAAATTTTTCCTCGCTTTCGCAATCGGCGAACTGCCCTGCCGCCAGCGATCCCGAACTCAAAGCCAGCCAATGCGCTTCGGACCCGGTGGTTCGGGCAAGTTCATAGCCGAAGCGAGAAGCGGCGCTGTAATGAATCTCGATCGCGATCGTGCCCCCGTGCTTGCGCCGATACTGCTCGATCGCTTTCTGAACCCTGGCCTCGGCCGCGGCGCGGGCTCCCGCCGTGTCGCTCACCTCGACCAAAAACTCGAGTGCCGAGAGCGTCTCCACCCGCCTGCGCAACGCGCCCGTTTCGCTGACGCGAAGCCCGTCGGCGGCGGCCAGAATTTCGGGCAAAATAGCCCCTGCCGAGGCGAACGCCTCCGATAAGCGCTGCATTCCGCGAGTCGAATCGAGAAAGCGAACGCCTTCCTGGATCTTATGCTGGATTTTTTCGCCAAAGCCCGGAAGCTTCAGCAGGCGGTTTTCTTTGCAGGCGTATTCGAGCTCACCCAATGAATGAATTCCAAGCTCATCGATTAGAAGCCGCGCCTTTTTCGGCCCCAAGCCGGGCACTTGAGTGAGCTGCAAAAGCCCTTCGGGCAAAGCGGCCAGAAGCTCGTCCCGCACCGTGGATTTTCCGTGCAGGAGAAATTCCGTCAATACGTCCGCGATGCCCTTGCCCACTCCCGCAAGCTCAGTGAGCGATCCGGCGCGCGCGCGCTTTTCCAGATCGGAATCCGATTCCGCCGCGGAAATGGTTTGCGCGGCTCGCTCGAATGCCCGGACTTTGAAGGGATTTTCACCCTTCAATTCCATGAGTCGCTGAATCTCTTCGAGGAGCTCGGTGGTTTCGGCTACGGACTTACCCATAGCCCCTGTCCTACCCTAAAGGCCGAGAAAATACTGCCCCGGTGTCATTTCGCCTCGCCAAAAAAATGCCCATGATTTCAGTGACACAAGGCGGCACGTTCCTTGTACTTCTAGAGCGCACACGCCACCGACGGCGTGGAGCGAAATTACAGGGAGGTATCCGCCATGTCATCTCGGATAATGCGTTTCAGCTTGGGTCTACTGATCACCAGCATGACAACCGCAAATGCATGGGGCGCCGATCAAACCCTCTTTTCCGCCCGATTCCAGTGGGGATCCCCCCTTCGCCTGGTTCTTCTAAGCCCCCGATACCCCCAAGACCCGAAGTCGAGTTCTCTCCGAGCCGTGCGAGCCGAAATCCGCGACGGAGCGCGAGTGGAGGCGACATGCTCGGTTTGGCGCTTCGAAAAGGCAGAAAATCAGAGCCAAACGATTGATATGAAATGTCGCAGCGCACGACTTGGCGCACTCGCTTCGCCTGTGACGGTGTTTTTCTCGCCGCAGAAAAAGGGCCCTTCGTTTGTGCGCTTCGGCAGTTGGTTACAAGGCTACCAGCAAGCCGTGCTGACGATCGACCTGGATCGTTCGACGCTATTGCAACCTGTTCAACTCGCTAGACGGTAGGCTCTCAATATGCGAAAAGAGTCCCATGCAAACCATCAAAATCGGAATCAATGGCTTTGGTCGAATCGGTCGTAAAGTAGCGCGCGTCATCATCGAGCGCGGGTCGAACTTAGGGATCCCCCTGGAAATCGTCGGAATCAACGATCTCGCCAAGCCCGAGCAGATGGTGCACTTGTTCAAATACGACTCCGTTCACGGCACGATGAAGGAAGATATCCGCATCGAAGGCAACACGATGATCGTCGAGGGTCCGAACGGCCGCCAGAAAATCCGCATGACCGCGGAAAAGGATCCGACCGCCCTCGCTTGGGGCGATATCGGCGCAAGCTTCGTGCACGAATGCACCGGCATCTTCACGGATCGCGAAAAGGCCGCGCTTCACTTGAAAGCCGGCGCGCGACGCGTGATCGTTTCAGCTCCCTCGAAAGATCCCGACCAAACGATTTGCATGGGCGTGAACGAAAACACCTACGATCCGTCCAAGCACGTGATCGTCTCGAACGCCTCGTGCACCACGAACTGCCTGGCCCCTCTCGTGAAGGTGCTCGACGAGAAATTCGGCATCGTTCGCGGCACGATGCTCACGGTTCATAGCTACACGAACGACCAGAACATCCTGGACCTTCCACACAAGGACCTGCGCCGCGCACGCGCGGCCGCGATGTCGCAGATCCCGACTTCCACGGGCGCCGCGAAGGCCGTGGGCTTGGTTCTTCCCCAGCTGAAAGGAAAAATCGACGGCCTCGCGATTCGCGTGCCGACTCCGAACGTTTCCCTCGTGGATTTCACGGGCGAGCTGAAAACCAAAACCACCAAAGACGAAATCAACGCGACTTTCAAAGCCGCGGCCGAAGGCCCCCTCAAAGGCATTTTGGGCTACGCGACCGCGCCGCTCGTTTCGGTCGATTACAACGGCAATGAGCATAGCTCGACGATCGACTCCGAGCTCACGCACGTGATCGAAGGAAACCTCGTCAAGGTGATCAGCTGGTACGACAACGAATCGGGATTCTCGGCTCGTATGGCCGACCTGACCGTCCACATGGCTAAAAAAGGCCTGTAATAAAATGACAAGCAGCACAACAAATACTTATTCGCCAAATATTTATTTAATAGACGAGCTGGAAATCGCCGGCAAGATCATCTTCATGCGCCTGGACTTCAATGTCCCGCTCTCGACGGACGGCGCCGGTGAGCGCCACATCGAGGACGATACCCGCATTCAAGAGGCGCTGCCGACGATTCAATACGCAATCAAAAAGGGCGCGCGGCTGGTTTTGGCCTCTCACTTGGGACGCCCGGACGGCAAGAAGATCGCCGAGTTCTCGCTCGAGCCCGTGGCCAAGCGCCTTGCCGTTTTGCTTAATCAGGAAGTGACCCTCACCGACGATTGCGTCGGCGAAGGCATCGAGCTGATGGCGAAAAACCTCAAGAACGGCCAGGTCATGTTGCTTGAGAACCTCCGCTTTCACGCGGGTGAAGAAGCGAACGACCCTGAGTTCGCCAAGCAACTGGCCCGTATCGGCGACGTCTATATCACCGATGCATTCGGAACCGCACACCGCAAGCATGCCTCGACCTACGGCGTGCCTTCGTTGATGCAGATCAAGGGCATGGGCTTTTTGATCGCGAAAGAGCTCAAGTTCATCGACCCCCTACTTCACCATCCGGCAAAGCCCTTTGTCGCGATCATGGGTGGATCCAAGGTCACCGACAAGATCAAGACCCTCGAATCGCTGATGCGACAAGTGGACAAGCTTTTGATCGGCGGCGCGATGGCTCATGCCTTCTGGGCCGCTCAAGGCGATACGATTCCCGAGGGCGCCAAGCAACCGAAGTCCTCGGACGTCGAAGCCGCGAAATCGCTGATGCGCGACGCGAAAAGGCGAGAGATGCCTTTGATCGTCCCCTCCGATACCAACCAAGGCTTCGATATCGGGCCGAAGACGGTTCAAAAGTTCATTCAAGAGTGCCAGGGCGCAAAGACGATTTTCTGGAACGGCCCCTTGGGCTGGTTCGAAAAGCCGGAATACGCCAAAGGAACTTTTGAAGTGGCCCGCGCTCTCGCCGAGATCAAGGCCTTGAAAATCGTCGGGGGCGGAGACACGGTTTCGGCCATCAAGGCATCCGGGGCCGCTGACCACTACGATCATTTGTCGACCGGGGGCGGAGCCGTTCTGGAATACCTCGAAGGCAACGGCCTTCCTGGCATCGACGTCCTGAAATACCTCCGAAAGCGGCCCGAAATGAGCCACGAAGCGTGATGCCGCCTAAAGTTCGAGGAGTCCTGATCGCCGGCAACTGGAAAATGAACTACGGCCCAAAAGAGACGGAAGCGTACTTTCGGGCGATGGCCGCGCAAGCGCCGTCGCTGCCCTCGGACAAGCTTCGCGCCTGCCTGATCCCGCCTGCCGTCAGTCTCGCAACGGCTCAGCATCTCGCGAGCCAAAACCCGTTTCCGATCACGATCGCCGCGCAGAACGCGCACTGGGAATTGAAAGGCGCGTTTACCGGCGAGCTTTCGGGCCCCATGCTGAAAGAGATCGGTCTTTCCACCGTCCTGATCGGCCACTCGGAACGCCGGCAATTCTTCGGTGAGACGGACGAAACCGTGCGCAAGCGCGCAGACAGCCTGATCGCGCAGGGCTTTGAAGTCATTCTCTGCATCGGCGAAACGCGCGCCGAGCGCGAAGCCCATCAAACCGAAGCGGTTTTGCGGCGCCAGCTCGATGAAGGAGTTTCAGCCGCGGCACTAAGCAGCGGCAAGCTCATCATCGCCTACGAACCGGTCTGGGCGATCGGCACCGGCCTGACCGCGACGCCCGGCCAGGCGCAAGAGGCTCACGCTTTTATCCGCGGGCATTTAAAGAAAACCCACGGCGCGATCGCCGATAAGATCGTGATTCTTTACGGCGGCAGCGTCACTCCGGAAAACATCGACTCCCTGCTGGCCTGCCCCGACGTCGACGGCGGCCTGGTTGGCGGAGCCAGCCTCAAGCCCGAAAGCTTTCTCGCGCTATTATCAAAGGTAGGCCGTACCTTTTGGTAGAGGACTGCGTCACGATGTCATGGGGGCGCTCGTCTTCCCGGATCTTCAACAATAATTACGCTCTTCTCGAAATACGGAAAAACTACGGCCGCACCTTTAATACCCGCACGTCGCCCACCTTGCGGGTAATGTCGGTCGTCGTGCCGCTTTTGCCGCGATGAAAGACCAAATCCATTTCCCAGTCGCGGCCGTGCAAACCTTTGACTTCGAGGTATGAAATTTTCGAGGTCAGGACCGGCGCGTTGATCACGACGTTGCTGCGATCCGGATCCATCGAGATTCCCAGCAGCGATTTCAACATCAGAAAGATCGAGCCCGCGGCCCATGCCTGTGGCTTGCACGCGACCTCGTAAGGAACGGGCGGAATTTCGCCGCGCTTTCTGAAGCCGCAGAAGAGCTCTGGCAAGCGGAAATCAACGCTCGTTTCGAGCACGCCGATCAGGGCGCTCGCCAGGGTTTCGAGCTCGGAAGTGAAACCGTAATAGCGCAGCCCCTCCATGATGATGGAGTTGTCGTGCGGCCAAATCGAGCCGTTATGATAGCTCATCGGGTTATAAGATTTCTCGCTGTCGGCCAGCGTCCGGACGCCGTACCCGCTGAACATCGAACGCCCCAGCAGATGCTGCTTCACGCTTTCGGCCTGGCCGGTCTCCAAAATTTCCGACCAAAGGCAATGCCCCATGTTCGAAGAGAGCACCGCGCAGGGATCGAGCTTTCCATCGAGCGCGAGATGCACCATTTTTCTCCGATAGTCCCAGTATTTCTCCATGAACCGGATCCTGAGCTGAAGCGCCTCGAGCCGCCACTTCCTTGAAAGCTCGTGCTCGCCCATGAGCTTGGCCATCGCGCTCATCGCAAGACGCGCGCGAAAGGCGTACCCCTGCACTTCACAAAGGTAAATCGGCCCGACGGCCAGGTTTCCGTCCTCGTACATCACCGAATCATGCGAATCCTTCCATCCCTGGTTCACGAGGCCGGTCGGCGATTTTTTGAGATACCCGACAAAGCCGTCGCCGAGCCACGCCATCGCTTGCAGAGCCTTCGGCCACCATTTGCGGAGCGACTCGAGGTCCATCGACCAGCGCACGTATTCATGGAGCAGGATCAGGCACAGAGGAGTGGAATCCACGGATCCAAAATACGGGATAAAGGGAACTTCCCGGGTCCGCGCCATCTCGCCGCGGCGAAGCTCATGAAAGATCTTTCCCGGCTCTTCGTCCGTGAACGGGTCGACCTTGTCGCCCTGCATGCCGAAAGCGAAATCCAAAACGCCCCGAGCGACTTGCGGATACCACGGCAGCAGCTGATAAGCGGTGATGATGCCGTCGCGGCCGAAGGGCGCCGAAAACCACGGCACACCGGCATATGGGTAGTAAATCCCGCCCCGTTCCTGGGTCATGAGCATGAAAATATCGGTCTGGGCGTTCGCGATGGAACGATTCAAGATCACGTGATCGGTTTGAATCGTCAGTCCGTGGAACGGCGAAGCTTCGATTCCTTTCGATAGCAGGGACATCTTCTCCGCGATCGACAGCGTTTGATAGGCAGCTCCATGAAAGACGCCATCTGATTGCTCGTCGAAGGAAACAATCGAGCGAAGATAGACCTTTTCCCTGGGCGCGATCGTGATCTGAGAATAATAGCCGGCTAACGCGGGCGAGAGCCGGATTTTTTCCCCGTCGAAGAACCTTTGAATGTAGACTCGGCGAATCGTTTCATCGAGCCCTTCGTATTGGAGCATCGTCACGTTCTTTTCGTTGTCGCCGGGGCTCAACATCCGGCCGCGGCGGGCACGCGCGAAGCCCCTGACCTCGAACAGATCGTCGAATCGGCCGCCGAACCATTGCTCGACCTGCAACGTGTGGGTGACGGAGTCGAAATTCTGGACCTCCATCGTTTCGTAAAACGTGTCATCGACGATGCTGATGACTCTTTGAAAGAGCAGGCTTTCGCGCGGAATCCGGCCCGTCCCCCGAAGCAGCGGAAGGTCCCGGTTCGTCATCGAAAGAACGACCGTGCCGCCGCGATGACGAAGGTCGTGCGCGAGCGAAACGGGCCGCTGGCCGTTGAAGGTCATCTCCCAGGTTTGAAGATATCTCGTATCCTTGAAATAGACCCCGAGCTCGGAACCCCCGGAGTAAATGCGGGGCGCTTCGCCCAAGGTATCGAGGACAGCGAACGACTGATTGTCTTTAACGCTGAGCTTGGGAATGCCCGTCAGCAAAACGCTCGACGGAATGTAGGATATCCCGTCGATGACGATAGGACTTTGTTTGCGCAATTCCGGTGAGTTGTCGATAGACATTGATGTAATCCTCGGTCATTCGCTTCAGGGAAAAATGGGTTTCCACCCACTCCCGGCAGCGTCGACGATCGATTGACTTCAGATCGGCGACCTTCTCCGACAAGACGTTGATGTCCCAACTGCAAAAACCGGTGACGCCGGGCTCGAGAAGCTCCGGCATCGCTCCGCAAGGGCGGGCAAGCACGGGGGTCCCGCATGCGAGCGCTTCGACGACAACTAGCCCGAAGGGCTCGGGCCAATCGATCGGAAACACGAGCCCCAAAGCGTTGCCCAAAAATTCGGACTTTTCCAATTCCGATATTTCACCGACATACTCGATGTTTTTTCCGTCAAGGTGCGGACGAACCAACGCATCGAAATAGTCCTGGCTTTGCCGCCCTTCGATTTTAGCCGCGATTTTAAGGGGCACTCCCGCCCGCTTCGCGATCTGTATCGCCCACTCCGGCCGCTTCTCAACCGTGATGCGCCCGAGAAACGCTAGATACTCGCCCGGCTTGGGTTGAAACCGGAAACTCGAGAAATCCAAGCCATGATGAATAGTTCTGACCCATCGAAGCTGCGGCATCGGGCGCCGCTGCGAGTCGCTGATCGAAACGAAATAATTATGCGGATAGCTGCAGAACGCCTGATCGATATCAGGCAAGTCCATCCGTCCGTGCAGCGTGTGCAATACCGGAGCGGAAATCATATCCGAGAGCGGCAAAAGCCAATAGTCGTCGTGATTGTGGATGATGTCGAAGGCGTCCGAATGGGCCCACCGAGCGACATCGGCAAGCGCCTTCAAATGATAAGGAGCCGCATCCTGCGCCGGGATTTTCTTCAGCCGGAGCGCTTCATCCAGATAAGGAATAAGACGCCCCCCTTGAGGAGCGGAATCGCCCGATGCGAACACCGTCACATCGACTCCCATTTCGCTTAGCCCTCGCGCTAAGAAATCAACGATTCGCTCGGTCCCTCCATAGAACTTCGGTGGAACGCTTTCGAACGGGGGTGCAACTAGCGCGACGCGCAAGGGCTGCGGTGACATATCGGCTGTTTATTGCCAAATTTATGCCCATCAATAGCCAGAACGACCTGAGCCGCTTATTCTATTCCTTATGGACAATTGGATCTTACTCTTCGGGGCATTTCTCGGAACATCATCGAGTTTAGGTGCCGCGGTAACTTTCGCTTCAGAGGATTGGGTCTCCACTCCGGGTGGCTTGCGACCGCGTTCGAGCGTCATCGAAGTCCGCTCGGGGGAGGTATTTCCGGTGGACTCAGGCGAAAACAAGGGCCATGCAGCCGTGAACAGCCAAGGCTGGATCTCGTACTCGAGCTGGACCGCTCCCCCTGGAAAACCCATTCAACGATTCGTGACTCGATGGAGCGTGCCGAATGAGCCCGCGCGCAAAGAAAATCAGCTGATTTATCTGTTTAACGGGATCATGAACGTAAAGCATACAACCATCCTGCAACCTGTCTTGCAGTGGGGCGTGTCGCCCGCCGGCGGGGGCGGTTATTGGGCAGTAGCCAGCTGGTTTGTAAACTTAAAAGGCGAAACCTTTCATACGCCCCTGATTCGAGTCCAACCTGGAGAGGTCCTCACCGGCGTCATGACCCTGATTGAAGATTCGGATTCAAAGTTCAGCTACGTCTCGGAGTTTGACGGCATTCCCAAGACGGTGCTGAGGGTTCATGAAATCGAGGAGCTACGGGAAGCAACGGAAACGCTTGAAGCCTATCGGGTCCACGAATGCACAGCTTACCCCGTCGGCACCACCGCGTTTTCGGATATATCGCTCGAATTGCCGAACGGACTTCCTTCGCTTCTTTGGACGGTTCGTGATCGAGTGACCAATTGCGGACAGCACGTCACCGTCGTGAGCGACTCTGCCACGAACGGCGATGTGGAACTATCCTACGGTTCTTCGAACGACGAGTGAACGATTAATGCGAAGCCGCGCCGGTCTTCACCGGTGCCGGAGCCTGAGCGGCAGGCGCCGTTGAAGGCTGAGCCGCCATCGGAGCCGCCGGGGCCGCGGACTTAGACGTCGCGGGAGCCGAAATCGGCGTCGAAGTCTCTTCAAAGAGACTCTTGCGCGACTGCGATCCCAAGACCGTCAACGTCAAAGACGTCGCCATGAAAATCCCCGCGACGATCGAAGTGAACTTCACGAAAAAATTCGCCCCGCCCGAGCTCCCGAACACCGTCTGGCTGGATCCGCCGAAAGACGCGCTGATTTCCGCTCCTTTGCCGGCTTGCAAAAGAACCACGGTCACCAGCATCACGCAGCAGAGCACATGAAGAACGGTCAAAAAAATCGACACTACTTGTTCTCCTTAGCCCGCTTTTCTTGATACTTCTTCGTCATTTCGTCTTGAACGTTACGTGGCACCGGAGAGTACTTGGAGAATTCCATCGAGAACTCGCCCTTGCCCTGGGTTGCCGAACGGAGGTCGGTCGAGTAACCGAACATTTCGTTCAAAGGCACTTCGGCTTCGATCACGGCGTAACCTTCGTTGGTTCCGCTGTTCACGATAATGCCGCGACGCTGATTGATCTGACCCATGACCGAGCCCTGGAATTCTTCCGGAGCCTGGGTTTCGAGCTTCATGATCGGCTCGAGAACCACGGCGCCCGCTTTTTCGTAAGCTTCGCGGAAGCCCATGAGAGCGGCGGTTTTGAACGCTTGTTCGGACGAGTCGACATCGTGGTACGCGCCGTCGTTGATGATGACGCGAACACCGACGATCGGGAAGCCGATGAGACGGCCTTCTTTGACCGCTTCTTGGAAGCCCTTATCGCAGGCAGGGATGAATTCACGCGGAATCGAACCGCCGGTGATGTCATCGACGAACTCGTAGTTGACCGCCGAGTCAGCCGGGAGCGGCTCGATGTAACCGACGACTTTACCGAACTGACCGGAACCACCCGTTTGCTTCTTGTGCGTGTAGTTGAAATCGCCGCGCTTGGTGATCGTTTCGCGGAAAGCGACCTGTGGCTTGCCGACGACGACTTCGCAGTTGAACTCGCGCTTGATGCGTTCGCAATAAATTTCAAGATGGAGCTCGCCCATTCCGCTGATGATGGTCTGCGCCGACTCTTCATCGCGATGCACGCGGAAAGTTGGATCTTCCTTCGTGAACTTGTTGAGCGCCTTCGAGAAGTTAGCCTGGCCCCCCTTGTCCTTCGGAGCGATGGCGAGCGAGATCACGGCGTTCGGCACGAACATCGAGGTCATGGTGTATTTCACCTTGCCGTCGCTGAACGTATCGCCCGATGCGCAATCCACGCCGAAGAAGGCGACGATATCGCCCGCTTGAGCTTCTTCGATGTCATGCATTTCGTCAGCATGCATCTGAACGAGGCGCGGGACTTTCAGCTTCTTATCGTTCGCGGCGTTGAAGATCACGTCGCCCTTCTTGATGGTGCCCTGGTAAATGCGCATGTAGGTGAGCTGACCATAACGGCCGTCGTCCAATTTGAACGCGAGCGCCACGAAAGGGGCTTTCGGGTCGGAGGTCAACGTGACCTTCGCTTCGTTATTGTTCTGGTCGAGAGCGATGTTTTCGCGCTCGGTCGGATTTGGCAGATAGTAACTGACCGCATCGAGCAAGAGCTGAACGCCCTTGTTCTTGTACGCGGAACCGACCATCACCGGGGTGAAGTTCAAGGTCAAGGTCGCCTTACGGATACCCGCACGGAGTTGCGCGACCGAAGGCTCTTCGCCTTCGAGATACTTGTTCATGATTTCTTCGTCGAACTCGCCGATCGCGGCGATCAGCTCTTCGCGATGGGTTTTGCATTCAGCCATAATGTCGGCTGGGATGTCTTCTTCGCGAATGTGTTCGCCGTTGTCGCCGTCAAAATAAAAGGCGCGCATCTGGACGAGATCCACGATGCCTTTGAACTGATCTTCAGCGCCGATCGGATAAGTGATCAGGTGGGCGTTGTGGCTCAATTTTTCGCGCAACATCTTAACGCCGCGGAATGGGTTCGCGCCTGCGCGGTCCATCTTATTGATGAAGCAGATGCGAGGAACTTTGTAGCGCTTCATCTGGCGGTCAACGGTGATCGATTGCGATTGCACGCCGGCAACCGAGCAAAGCACGAGAACGGCACCGTCAAGAACGCGGAGGGAGCGTTCGACTTCGATCGTGAAATCGACGTGGCCAGGAGTATCGATCAAATTGACGTTGTAGTCCTTCCAGATACAGTAAGTGGCGGCCGATTGAATCGTGATGCCCTTTTCGCGCTCGAGATCCATGAAATCCATGGTGGCGCCGACTTGGTCTTTGCCCTTCACTTCGTGGATGGCGTGAATCTTCTTCGTATAGAAGAGGATACGTTCAGAAAGCGTCGTCTTTCCTGAATCGATGTGGGCCGAAATCCCAATATTTCGAACATTCTCAATCGGTACACGGGTGGTCGTTGCCATCGCCTATCTCCAGTTAAAACCAAGTAGTAGCAGTAGATGAATTCGGGAGTTTGTAACCAAAAAGGACAGATTCCATCAAGTGCTTTTTCTGATATGAGGTGATTATATGTCCAATTCCCAAAGCGTTACAAAGACCAAGAGGCCATTTTTCTGGGTAGACCTGGAAATGACGGGCCTGGACGAAGCGGTCGACTCAATCCTTGAGGTCGCCATCGCTCTCACGGATACGGAATTGAACGTTATCGAGCAATATCAAAAGGTTGTCTTCCAACCCCAAAACGTCATCGACGGAATGAACGACTGGTGCAAGAAAACCCACGGCCAAAGCGGCCTGACGGCGGCTATTCCAAACGGAACCCCGCTCGCCCAAGTCGAAAAGGAAGTCCTGGCCCTCATCGAGGGCCACTACAGCCGAAACGAAAGAATCGTCCTTTGCGGCAACTCGGTCGGCAACGATCGACGGTTTATCGACAAATACATGCCCACGCTGGCCCAACGGCTTCATTACCGCCTGATTGACGTGAGCTCTTTTAAAGAGGTCTATCGCGACATCTATGGGCTTAGCTTCCAGAAAAAGAACGCCCATCGGGCGACCGATGATATTTTAGAGTCCATAAACGAACTGAAATTTTACCTCTCTTTCGTTAAAGTCCCGGTAACCCCGGCAACCACCACCACGACCACCCCTTCTTGAAACTATGAGCAAGCCCCGGCCGAGCTTTCCTGAAATTTACCTGAACTTAGCCAAGACCTTGGCCGCCCGCTCGACCTGCGGCCGACTGCAGGTCGGAACGGTCATTACCAGCACCGATTACCGAAAGGTCCTGGCCGTGGGCTATAACGGCAACGCGACCGGCCTGCACAACGGCTGCGACCGCGATGAGCCGGGCAACTGCGGATGCCTGCATTCGGAAGAAAACGCCGTCATCAATTGCGATTCGCCCCGGATAGTCGAGAAATTCGTCTTCGTCACTCACCTTCCCTGCGTTCAGTGCGCCAAGCGCCTGATCAACCTTGGAAACGTAAAAGCCGTTTTCTACGGGGAAGACTACCGGGTCCGGGATTCCGTCGAGCTTCTGAAATCCGTCGGCATCCGGGTCGAAAAGTTATGAACCTCCTGAAATCACGCGCCCTCGTCGTCTCAACGGCCGCCCTTCTGGCTATCATGCTCGGCTCTTGCTCCGGTAATGCGGTAAACCCGCAAGCCTACAATCCGCGAGCCACGACCGCACCGGCTAGCAGCGGCAAACCCGGCGTCAAGCCGACCGCGCTTTCGCGGGAGCTGGCCTGGCTCCGCACGCGGCAAATCGCCCAGGTCGCCTATAACCTCTGGTTCGGAATCGACGCCGAGCACGAGGACTTCGAAGGACGGGTGGTCGCTAACTTCGAGCTGCGCGATCTGAAAAAATCACTCAGTGTCGCCGCCCACGAAACCAATGAGACGAACGCCCGCGATCTCTACAACGAGCTCAAAGAGGTAGCGCAAACATTGGCGATGGATTTCGAGGGCGGCACGATCCGCTCGATCGCCATCAACGGCGCCACGGTCGATCCGAAGCAAATTCCCGGCAACCGGGGCGAGCGCTACGACGGCCATCGCATTTACTTCCACGTCAGCGAACTGGCCCCCGGCGCCAATCGGATCAATATCGCGTTTTCCCACCCCTTCCAGACGGATGGCTACGGCTTTCACCGCTTTCGCGACCCGGTGGACAAACACGTCTACGTTTATACGCATTTCGAGCCGTATGGCGCGCATCGCATGTTTCCGTGCTTTGACCAGCCCGACTTGAAAGCCTCTTTCGAATTGACCGTCGAAAGCCCGGAAGACTGGCAGGTGATCTCCAATACCCTGGAACGCGACGTCACCACCGTGGACGGCCGCAAGAGCTGGGCGTTCCCCATCTCTCCGGTCATCAGTACTTATCTTTTCGCTCTGCACGCCGGCCCGTTCCAGATGTGGCACGAGGACGCGGAAGGTATTCCGATGCGGCTTTTCGCGCGTCAGTCCCTCAAACCCTACATCGACCCGAAAGAGTGGTTCGACACCACCCGGAAGGGCCTGGAATACTTCAGCGTCTTCAATGGATACCCGTACCCCTACGCGAAGTACGATCAGATCATCGTCCCGGACTTCAACGCGGGCGCGATGGAAAACGCGGCGGCGATCACCTTTTCGGAGCACTTCGTGCGGAGAACCCGCTCCACGATGGCGAACAAACGGGGCCTCGCGGCCACGATCCTTCACGAAATGGCCCATCAATGGTTCGGCGACCTGGTCACTATGAAGTGGTGGAACGGGCTATGGCTGAACGAAAGCTTCGCGACTTTCATGGCGACGAAAGCGCTCGACGAAGCAACTCATTTTCCGGACGCCTGGCTTTCGTTCAACGCCGAGAAGGAGTGGGCTTACCAGGAAGACCAGCGCGTCACCACCCATCCGGTCGAAGTCCCGGTTACCGACACGGATCAGGCGGAAACGATCTTCGACGGAATTTCCTACGGCAAAGGCGCCGCCGTTCTCAATCAACTGCTTTTCTACCTGGACGAGGACGATTTCCGGGAAGGCCTGCAGCGCTATTTCCAAAAATACGCCCTCAGGAACACGACGACGCGCGATTTCATGAAGATGCTCGGCGAAGCTTCGGACAAAGATCTTTTGAAATGGCAAAAGAGCTGGCTTCAAACGGCCGGCCTCACGGGCGTATCTGTCGACTGGGCTTGCGCGACGAACGAAGACGGAAAATCGACGATCTCGAAATTCAATCTCGTTCAAACCCCGCCCGAAGGAGGCAGCGAGCTCCATTCCCATCGCACGGAAATCGCGTTTTATGACACCGAGAAAAACGGCTCCGGGAAGCTTCACCTCCGCAAGAAGGATATTTTGACCGCCACGTACGCGGGCGCGACGACCGCGGTTCCGGAGGCCGTAGGCAAACCTTGTCCTTCGTTCGTCTATCCCAATCATAATGACCGCGACTACGCCAAAGTCGACCTCGATCCCGTCAGCCTGAAGGCCGCCGCGCTGGGCGTCGAATCCATCGAGTCGACCCTGCAGAGACAGATGATCTGGAACACGCTCTCGCAGATGGTCAACGACGGCCGGATGAAAGCGCAGGACCTGGCGGACGCGATTCTCGCGCAAAGCGCGCAGGAGAGAAACATCGACCTGCTGGCCCGCTTGTTGGCCATGTTCAAGAATCCTTTGCAATACATGCCCGTCCCGATGCGCATGGAATACCAGGCGAAGATCGAGGCATTCGCGATCAAGCATATGAAAGGCACTCCCCCCGGAAGCGACGAGCAGCGGGTATGGATCACGGAATTCGAGCGCATCGGGCAAAGCCCGGCGGCAATCAAACTGGCGCGCGATCTGCTCACGGGTGGCGCGAAGCTTCCAGGCTTCGCCGTTATGCAACAAGACCGCTGGAATCTGATCCAAACTCTCGCCGCGGCCGGCGCGAGCGATGCCTCGCAGCTGATCGACGCCGAGCTTGCGCGAGACAATACCGACATGGGACAGAACTCAGCGATCGCGGCGCGCGCCGCGATTCCCACGGCTGCCGCGAAAAAGGAAGCCTGGGGGCAGATCATCGCCCCGCTGGAAGATCCGGCTCACGCGCTGCCGATCGCCAAACTGCGAAACGCGATGTGGAGCTTCAGTTCGATCTTCCACGAAGACCAGATCCGTCCCTACGTGGACGCATACTTCGAAGCGTTGCCGAAGCTCGAGAAAATCAGCGACAGCCAGTTCGCGCATTACTTTGCGGGAGCTCTCTTTCCGTCGCTTTGCGAGCAACGGATCGTGGACCTGACGTCGGCCGTGCTTCGAGCGCATCCCGACCTTCCGCCGCTCACCGTCAAGAGCCTCAAAATCCATCGGCAAGACGAAGAACGCTGCATCATCGGACGAGCGAAGGCGCAGGCCCAGACTCAGGCAACGACGCCTCAGCCCTGAGCGGCCGAGCCAGCGCCTGCAAGGCATCGATCCGTCCGGCGCCGGAAATATTGTTCGCGCTGAGATCCCCCGGGGTACCATCCAAGCGAATAGCGGTCGCCATCAAGCGCTCCTCGATTTGCTCAATGGTGGCTTTCGGCGACTGCTGATAGAGCAAGGCCGCCACCCCCGAAACATGAGGCGCGGCCATCGAGGTTCCGCTATCGGCCGCGTATTTCCCCCCGGGCACGGATGAGATCACATTGACTCCGGGGGCAACGACGTTCGGGCGAATCACCGTCCCGGTTTTCCAAACCGCGGGGCCGCGCGAACTGAAGGCCGCGACCTGATCGGTCGCATCGCTCGCACCGACTGCCAGCACCCCGGGGCAAGCAGCGGGCAAGCTCACGGTGCCGTCAGCCGGGCCGAAATTTCCAGCCGCGAAAACGGGTAAAATGCCCAACTTCACCCAAGCATCGACGGCGATGCAAAAACTGACGTTTGCCGGATCTTGATTCGCCTGGACTTGCATCCCGCCCCAAGAGCCATTCACGACGCTCGGAAAATCACGGGTGGCCGGATCTCCGTCCGGATCGGCCATCCATTGCATTGCCGCCAGGATCGAATCGACGGTAGTATTGCCGGATTGGTCGAAAATCTTGGCGACGACGAGCTGCGCTTTCGGAGCCACGCCGATTTGGGTGCCGGAAGAATCGCCACCCGCGATCGTGCCCGCCACATGGGTGCCGTGACCCTGATCATCATAACCCGCGGCGCCGGGTGTTCGGCCGGACAAATCATTGAACGCGACCAGTCTTCCCTGGAGGTCCGGATGCGTCGGATCGATGCCGGTATCCAGTATGCCGACCCGCACGCCTTGGCCGTTCAAAGACGGGAACCGGCGGCTCGCATCCTGAATCCCGATTTTTTCTAGCCCCCAAGTATAAGGCTGCTGATGCGCCGTAGCCTGCGCGGGGATCGGCGCCGCCTCTTCTTGAAGCGTCACCCGCTGATCGGCATAGATCGCTTTAATATCGTCCGACAGCATCGCATGCCGGACGGAGGGGACGGGCAAGTCGAGCGTCAACGCGTTAAAAAGCCAAAACCGCCTGACCACTCGCGAGGAGACTCCGTCCGCGGAATGCGCGAGAAACGCGTTTTGGCTGGCGCGGGCGTTTTCCATCATCGCCCGTTCCATCTGCTCATGAGAGTCGGCGGAATGAGGAATATCCGGCAACGGCTGCTGGTCGCGCAAAGCGACAATCACTCGGATAGGGCGGGAATCGAAGGGCAAGCGCGAGTCGAGGATTTTGACGAGTGCCGGATCGACGTCAGGAGCCCCGAGAGCCGGAGCGGAGAGGGCGAGCACGAAGAACGCGAAAAGACCAAAACTCGAGATGAATTCTTCCATGCGTCGACTCCTCCGAACCAAGGCCGACTAAGCCCGGCGGCGGAAAATAGCAACGAGGACACGCAAAAAACAAGGCGCGGATCGGCATGGAACCCCGGTCATGGCCGCTTGCATAAAGCGAAAGTCGCTGTCACAATAAAGCAACCATGTCGGACGCCAAAAAAATCCCCCAAACCTTGCGCTACTTCCAAAAAGGCGAAATCCTCTTCAAAGAGAATGAGCACCCGCAGGCGATGTACCTCATCAAAAAAGGGGCGGTCTCCATTCGTAAAGCCAAGAAGCGGGGGCAAATCGAAATCGCGCGCATTTTTTCCAACGAAGTGATCGGGGAGCTCTCGTTTTTCGATAAAAGACCCCGTAGCGCTACCGCGGTGGCGCTCACCGATATCGAAGCGCTCGAAATTCGCTTCGATTGCCTCGAAAAGGTTTACGCTGGAATTCCGGATTATTTCAAAACGATCATCAGCTCCGTCGCCGAGCGCTTGCGCCGGGCGGATAATCAGATTCGCAAACTGCAGACCGAGTTTTTGCTCGACGACCCACAGCTCGAGACCCTTAGCGTCGAATTCAACACCGGCGCGCCGTCATCGCAGGACGGTTCTGTTTAAGACTTCAGTTCGAGACGTACCGGACAATGATCCGAGCCACGCACTTGCGACTGGATCTCGCAGCGCTTGAGGCGATCCCGGAATTCCGGATTCACGACGAAATAGTCCAAGCGCCACCCGATATTTTTCTCACGGACGCCGGGGCGATAGCTCCACCAGGTATAATGATCGGGGTCAGGCGTGAAATGCCGGAAAGCATCCACGTAGGCCGGCCCCTTGGGATGAAGGACCTTATCCATCCAAGCGCGCTCTTCGGGAAGATAGCCCGCATTGTTTTCATTGCTGCGCGGGTTTTTCAGATCAATGGGGCGATGGGCGATATTGAGATCGCCGCAAAGAACGACGCTCTTGCCCGCGTTCCGGTAATGCTCCAGGAATCCGAGCATGGCGTCGCAAAACTCGAGCTTATAGCCCAAGCGCGCGTGATCGCGCTGGCTATTGGGGAAATAGGCGTTCACGACGGCGAAATCAGCGTACTCCGCGACGATCACCCGTCCTTCACGATCGATCTCCGGAATTCCGATCCCGTAGCGTACTTCGAGAGGATCGCGTTTCGAATAAATCGCGGTTCCGCTATAGCCCGGCTTCTCGGCCGAGTGCCAAAAAGAGTGATAGCCCTCGGGATGAAGCATCTGCTCGTCGAGTTGCTCCGGCCTGGCTTTGGTTTCCTGCACGCAAATCACGTCAGCCGATTGTTCGGCGAACCATTTAAGAAAACCGCCTTTTTGGGCGGCGCGGATTCCGTTCACGTTCCAGGTCAGGATTTTGGACATAATTAAGCCTTTAACCGATTAATGACTTGATCTCGAGAGCATCTTTCGGGAAATTGCCTGGTCATGAAAATTTTAGGCGTTCTGCTTGTCTCCCTTTCCCTGCTTCTGCCGGCCGCCCATGCGGACGCCCCGCTTCGTCCGCGGCCCAAGCTCATCCTGACGATCGTGATCGACCAGTTTCGCGCCGACTATCTGATGCGTTTCGAAAGACGCTTCGGCCCGGACGGATTCCGCTATCTGATGTCGAATGGCGCCTATTATCCGTACGGCGAATACGGCCTGCTCCAAAGCATGACTTGCCCCGGGCACGCGACGATCCTTTCGGGAGCCTATCCTTACCAGCACGGGATTCCGATCAATGCCTGGTTTGATAGCGAGACCCATGCCCCCGTTTACTGCGTGGAAGACCCGTCCTCTCCGCCCGTTCCCGTGGCGCCGGCCAAAAAAGGCTCCTTCGGCGACGGACGATCTCCGCGAAACCTCATTGCTTCGACGGTGGGCGACGAGCTCAAAAACGCGGGCTACGGCTCGCGCGTCTACACTGTCGCGCTCAAAGACCGAGCCGCCATTTTGCTGGGCGGGCATCGGGCGGATCTTGCGATCTGGTTCGATCCCGAACGCGCGCAATGGATCTCGAGCCGCTACTATCTCCCCTCGGGCGAGCTTCCGGAATGGATGAAAGCGCTCAACGCGGCGATTCCCCAAATCCAGACGGTTTGGCATCCGGAAGGAGAGGGATCCGGCTACTCGACCGAAGAAGCCACTCCGTTCGCTCATCCGTCCGCGACCGGAAAAGAAGAAGCCATTCACTCCCCGATCGGGGACGCGCTCACAGAGCAGGCCGCCGAGTTCGCTTTCGATCGGCTTCAGCTGGGCCGCGGCCCGGCGCCGACCGATCTGCTTGCCGTCAGTTTTTCCAGCCACGACCTGGTCGGGCACGAGTTCGGCCCCAACTCGCGGGAAATGGAAGAAATGACTCTGTCCGAAGACCGCCAAATCGCGAAACTCTTAAACCATATCCGCGCCAAAATGCCGGACGGTTTGGACAATGTCGTGATCGCGCTCACCGGCGATCACGGTGCGCCGATGCGCCCTGAATACGCCCTTCAGGGCAAAACGCCCGCGGGCCGCATCAATGGGCCGGACCTTTCGCGGCTCATCGATCAGAAGCTCACCGCGCGCTTCGGCAAACTTCCCGCCAAGCAGAAAAGCTGGGTCGATTTCACGACCGACCTAAACTTTTACCTCAACCACGAAGCGCTCGCGGCCAAAAAAATCCCCCTTCGCGAAGCGATTGCCGTCGCGAAGACGGCGCTTGAAAGCCGCGTCGGCGTTCTCTACGTCGTCTCCGAAGAAGCAGGCTCGCACGCACCGGGGCTTTTCGATCAGCAGCTCGAGCGATCGCGCTTTCCGGACAGATCGGGCGATCTCGTGATTATTCCGAAGCCCTACTACATGGAAGGCGGCTCCTACGGAGTGAATCATCACACGGGATATGCTTATGATCGCACGGTGCCGATCATTCTCTCGGGAGCGAAATTCTTCAAAGCCGGGGTTTATTCGCAAAGCGCCCGGGTCATCGATATCGCGCCGACGCTTACTTTTATTTCCGGAACCGTCCCGCCCAGCATGTCGGAAGGTCGGGTGTTGTCGGAAGCCCTGCTATCGAGATAGCGCATCAGGTCCACAGCCTGGATCGCAGCGCATGCAATGAGCGCCGCCCCAGGCATACACCTCAAGCCCGCCGCAAGCGTACACGCGCTGGTAAGCGGATACGTCGAAGTGCTCGCGATCCAAAACGACGCAGGACACGGGCTTGCCGCTGCCATCGACCCGCGAGTTCGGCAGATGCACCCAGGCGCGCGTCGCGAGATGGGGAAGTTCGGCATCGGTAACCGCGAGCGAGAGATCGGGATCCACGCAAGGAATGAATTTCGAAACGCGCCAGCGGTCGTAGGCGTCGGGCCATTCACGCCGGATGCGCGTCATCTCGCCTCGGCCGAAGGTGCAGGCGGCAATGAAAATCACGAGCGCGGTTGCCCAGATTTTTCGCCGGGGCGCCCGGGGCTGCCAGCGGCGCAGTACGGCGCACGCGCCAGGCAGCGCCCAGAAGAGCCCCACACCGGGCTCGATCGCATAATGGTACTGGAGATTCACGCGATGGGAGCCCGCGCTTAAAAAGAGCATCAGATAACCCGGAAGCGCCGCGGGCAGAGCGCGCCAGTTCAAAAGCGGCAAAAAACCCAAGGGCGCGAGCGTCCAAAACAGGAACTTCAACCTTTCATGGCCAAAAAGCTGGCTGAAAAAGAGAGCGGGCATCCGAACCGGGGCGAGCAAAATTCCGGTCAAACCTCCGCCATATTGCTCGTACAAGCCCTCATAGGCATAGCGGGAAGCGGACAGAACTTGCGCCGGCACGACTTTGATATCGAAAACGAAGACGGCCAATCCGAGCATGGCCGCGACGGCGCCCAGCTTGCGGGTCCAATCCCGTGTCTGCGACGGCCCTGCTCCAAGCAACCAGCTGAGCCCGATCCCGAAGGCGACGGGGCCTGCGGACTCTTTTGCACCCAGCGCGAGCATAAACGCGATCGCTCCGAGAACGCGTGACCTACCGCGCGGACTCTGCAGCCCCGCGATCGCCGCGAGAAACAGCGGCAGCATGAAAACTTCCGGATGAAAATCGAACGCGTTCGCGTTTCGCAGCGGGAGCCAGGCCCAATAGAACAACGGAAGCGCGGCGCTCCACTCGCCTGCCTCATACTGACGGGCAAGCCGGTAAAGCGGAAATGCGCCGGCGGCGAGACCAACCCCCTGGAAAACAAGCAAAACGACCGGATCCGGAAAAATCCTGAAAATCGGAGCGAAAAGCGCCAAAAGAGGAGACTGATGATCCGACAACAAGGAAATGCCGTCTTTGACCGACGAGAAAAAGCCATGGCCATGGGCGATATTCCAGAGCGCATTCGTAAAAATTCCGAGATCGTAAGCATGACTGTCGAAACTGAGATGACGAAGCACGGATGCCGCGCTCATCAGTCCTCCCGCCGACAGGACTCCCAATGTCAAAGTCCGAGTGGGGCTATTTTCGATCGCCCTACGCCAAGCTTGCCAAAGATCAAGAATCTTTCCACAAACCCAACTGTGCTGCGGCGAATCAAAAATCCTTAATGCAAGCCCGAGAAGACCGACCACCAGAACGGAAAGGCCAACGTCCGTCAATTCCAAAAAAAGATGCGGCGCTTTCATCCAAATTCCGCCAGTCAGCAGAGGAAAAAAAACGAGGACAAGAACCCAAAAGTCCCAAAAAAAAACTGAGATACGCCGCATCGGAAACCAAAGTAACCGAGCGTGGAAAACCGGTCCAGTAATCCTTGACGCAAGATCGTAACAAGCCTAAAAGAAAGAGCATCCTTCTCTTTTCGAAAGGCTTTTTTCTCAGGCGGATTCAATGGACGCATTCAACAAATTTTCCTACCTCAAAAGTTCGAACGCTGATTACATTGACGAGCTGTTAGCTCGCTTCATCCAAGATCCGGATTCGGTCGATCCTTCTTGGCGCTACTTCTTTGAAGGCCTGGAACTCGGCACTGAAACCGCAGCGCCCGCCGCAGCCGAAGTGCATGCGGCACCGAGCACGGACCTGAGCTCGGAAGCGAAAGTCGCGGAGCTGATCAACGCCTACCGCGAGCTCGGCCGGCTAATCGCCAACATCAATCCGATCTCGGCGGCGCCCTCGTCGCATCCTTTGCTCGATCTCGGCCGGTTCGGCTTGAGCAGCTCCGACCTCACCCGGACTTTCACGGCCGGAAAACTGATCGGCATGGGACCGGCGACCCTAGCCGATATCATCGCCCGCTTGCGCGCCACGTACTGCGGCTCGATCGGCGTGGAATTCACCCACATCGGCAATCTCGAAGAACGCAAGTGGCTGAGCGATCGCATGGAGCAGTCGATGAACCGCGAGAATCTCGACGCGGCTTCGCGCGAGTTCATTTTGAAACGGGTCACCGAAAGCGAAACTTTCGAACGCTTTCTGCACACGCGCTATGTCGCCAAGAAGCGATTCTCGATCGAAGGCGGCGAGTCCACGATTCCGGCCCTGGACTGCATGATCGAAGTCGGCGCCAATCTCGGGGTCAAGGAATTCGTTCTCGGCATGGCCCACCGCGGCCGCCTCAACGTCCTCGTCAACGTCCTCGGCAAAAAGCCCGAATATATTTTCACCGAGTTTGAAGGCGCCTACAAAGCCGACACCTCGCATGGCGACGGCGACGTCAAATACCACATGGGCTATTCGGCCGATGTGAAAACCCGCCACGGACAGAACGTTCACCTTTCGCTGAGCTTCAATCCGAGCCACCTTGAATTCGTCAATCCGGTCAGCGAAGGCGTTGCGCGCGCGAAACAGGATTTCCTGGGCGATCGCGACCGCTCTCAAGTCGTGCCGATCACCATTCACGGCGACGCGGCTTTCGCGGGCCAAGGGGTCTGCTACGAAACGCTTCAGATGTCCCAGCTCGCGGGCTTCGCCACGGGCGGAACGCTCCACATCGTCATCAACAATCAGATC
>JARLHE010000028.1 GCA_031292385.1 Oligoflexia bacterium | reverse complement strand
ATAAACCCGCGCCGCTTCAAACGCGTTGTGTTGCGCGCATAAAAGCCGCAAATTCTCGATTTCATTTCCTCCGCCAAGGCCTTTCGGTATTCGATGGTCGACCTGCAGTCGATGCCGCGATTCGCATCTCCGTCCGGTCACGGGATCGACATAGGTGCAACGCGAGCCATCGCGACGCCAAACCTCGCGCCTCACCGCCGCCGGAATGGTTTTTACTTGTGACGTCCCAACCGATGCTTTCGCTCGGACTTCATTTTGGGCCGGATCGAGTTCTTTCAGGGCGCGCATTGCGAGGTGCGCGACCAAATCGGAAAGGGTCATTTCTGGGAATTGGTGAGCAAGCAGGCCCTTCAGCTTTTCCAAGTTTTCCACGGTTTCGTTGCTGAGATTGAGGCGAACTTCGCAGAGGTCCGCGCTCATCGCGCGCACCGTCTCGGGTCGATGTTTTTCGGGCTCTGGACTCATCGAAAGCAGCGTACGCTCGGCTTCACGCGTGGATTTTCCTTCCAGTTGCTGAACGACCTCTTGTTTCTGCTCGACGCTCACGGGGCGTCCTAACTTGGCTTCCTGCCGGAAAAATTTCTGAGCCTGAACGAGTACCGAAAGTGTGAGATCGCCGTTTTGCACCTGCGCCTCGACTTGCGGGAGCTCACGAAGGAGTCGCATGGAATCGATGCGAAGTTGCGCGGCGCTTTCGGAGTAGCCCAGTTCTTTGGTTGCGTAGTCGAACAGCGAGGAGAGCCCCAGCGCGCAAAATAACTTCCGCGCTTCGATTTCGCGTAGATGATGAAGGATTTCTGTTGTGATGCGCGTTTCCTCATGAACCAGAGATTTGGTTTGAGAGAGCAGGGCATCGTCAGACAGTTTTTGAATCGTCATGTAAACCGTATACACGACGATTTTTGAGGCCTCTGGCAGGCGCGTGCAGCGAAGAAAATCGGAGTTTTCTTCAAAAAGAGGCTGCGTCGAGCGTTTGCGCGCCAGGAACAAAATGAGCGTCTTAGGTGTCGAGCTTTAGGTGCTTCGTGCTTCGAGAAAAATGCGCCCCGAAAATTCGTCAAGAAAAATTTCCGGAACTTTTACGGAACGGCGAAGTAGGCGTCGCGGTAGCGTCGGTCTTTCGAAAATCAGGTGGAATTTGAGTTTCTTATTTGGTCTGAAATGATCGCGATAACTTTCCACTTAAGACCAACTCGATGAATTCTGATTTTATAGCCCGATATTCATCCGGCGCCATTCCCGAAGAGTTCAGTTTAAGGTTGTTGTACTCCTCCACAAGTCGCGAATCGGCCACACACCACGCGCTGTCACCCGCGGTCCGTCCCTCAATCGGCGTCTTTCAATTTGAACCCTTTGACGATCGTCCCGCTCGTCAGCGTCACGTAAAAAGGCTCGATCAATTTGTCTTTCACCGCCGCGTCGATCTGCGTGCTCGAAAACCCGTTTTCCTCAAGATCCTGCCTTGTCGGCAGCTGGCCCGTGCGTTGCCGGAACTCGGGGATGAGCTTCTTCAGGCGGTGCGAGGTGAAAGGATCGAGTCTGCTCATGTCGTGGGCTCCAAGATCGCACAAAGCTCTTCCCAGCGCGCGAGCTTTTCAAAGAGCGCCTTTTCGTTTTTGCTCTGTTCTTCGATGAGCAGAAGCGATTTCGGCTTGTCGTCGTAAGTGGCGGGGTCGGCGAGAATCGCGGCAAGCCGGGCTTGTGCCTGCTCGTGTTGGGTGATTTCGGCTTCAAGCCGATCCCGCTCGCGGGCCCATGCGGTTTTTTGGTTATTCGAAATGGCGGGACGCTTGGGTGTGGCGGCCTGATCGACGACGGGAGCGTTGGCCCCTGCCTTTTTCGGCGCGCTCGCGCTTAAAGCTGGCGTGGTTTGCCGCATCCTTTGTTCCACGCGCTCCAGGTAATCCTCGTAAGAACCGACAAGCGGGGTGACCCGCGATCCCGAAGGCGAGGGCTCGATCTCAAGCACGTTGTCGACGAGCGGCGTGACGAAGCCCCGGTCGTGGGAGACCAAAACCAGGGTCCCCTCGAAATCCTGCAGGGCTTCGAGCAAGACGCCGCGCGACTCGACATCTAGGTGGTTGGTCGGCTCGTCCAGAATCAGGAAATTGGACGGGGAGAGGAGAAGTTTGGCGAGCGCTACGCGCGCCTTTTCTCCGCCGGAAAGCACCGCGCATTTCTTGGCGACCGAATCGCCGGTGAAAAGAAACGCGCCGGCGATGGCGCGAACCTGGGCCACCGGCATTTCGGGCGCCGCGGCCTCCAGCTCTTCCAAAATGGTTTTGTTCATGTCGAGGCTCTCGGCCTGATGCTGGGCATAGTAGCCCGGCTTGACCATATGCCCTAGCTTCACCTCGCCCGAGCTGGGCTCGATCGCGCCGGCGAGGATCCGCAATAGCGTCGTCTTGCCCGCGCCGTTCACGCCGACGATCGCCGTGCGGGAGCCCCGGCGGATGACCCAGTCCAGGTCCCGAAATACTGTCTTTTCGCCGAAGCGCACGGACGCGGATTTGAGCGTCACGACTTCTTTTCCGCTGTGAGGGGCGGGCGGAAAGCGGAAGCGCACGGTCGATCGCTCGTCGGGCATCTCGATGAGCTCCATTTTCTCGAGCTGCTTGAGCCGGCTTTGGGCTTGCCGCGCTTTCGTCGCCTTGGCGCCGAAGCGCTCCACGAAGGCTTCGATTTCGGCGATCTTGCTCTGTTGGCTGTCGTACTGCGAGCGCAAGACGGCCATTCGCTCCTGCTTCTGCGTGATCCATGCATCCAGATTGCCGCGATAGCTCGAGATTTTGCGCTGATCGATTTCCAGGACCTCGGTGACCATCCGGTTCAGGAATTCGGTATCGTGGCTGACCAGAAGCAGCGCTCCCCGGTAAGCGCGGAGGAACTGCTCAAGCCAAAGCAGCGATTCGAGGTCGAGATGATTGGTTGGCTCGTCGAGAAGCAGCAGATCGGGATCCATGAGCAGAACGCGCGAAAGCGCCACGCGCATCAGCCAGCCGCCGCTGAACTCGGTCAGGGGACGTGAAAAATCCGAATCCTTGAACCCCATCCCGCTTAAAATCTCCTTGGCGCGGGATTCGAGCCGGTACTCGTCCAGGTGCTCGAGCTCTTCCAAAACCCGGCCGTAGCGCGCCAGGCGTTCTTCGTCGGGCTCTTGGGTCCCTTCAGGTTCCGAGAACTCCTTTTCGAGCTCGGCTTTGGCCTGGAGCAAGTCTTCCCTCCGGTCGCTGACGCGCATCACTTCTTCGAGGACGCTGCGTCCGGAGAATTTCGGAACCTCTTGGGCAAGGTAACCGATCGCCAAATGGCTTGCGCGCGAGACCACTCCCTCGTCGGGGGATTCGAGGCCCAGGATGATTTTGATGAGTGTGCTTTTTCCGGCTCCGTTCGGCCCCACGAGCGCCACGCGCGAACGAAGGCCGAGATGGGCTTCCGCTCCCGTGAAGAGCACTTTCGAGCCGTACTGTTTGGAGATGCCGTGAAGGTGAAGCACCGGACAGGGCCTAGCCTTCGATCAACTCGATCTCGTAGCCATCCGGATCGTCGACAAAAGCCATTTTTCTGCGGCCGTTCGGGGTGGGGCCGGGGCCCCAGCTCAAATCGTAGCCGTGCTTTTTCAGACGCTCCTGAACTTCGGCGATCGACTGGACTTGGTAGGCCGTATGGCCGTAGGCGTTGCCGCGCTCGTAAGATTTCGTGCCCCAGTTATAGGTCAGCTCGATCATCGGGGAGCGGCCTTCCGGATCGCCGCCCGCTTGCAGGAAGGCGAGCGTGAACTCGCCGTCCTGATGGTCTTCCCGGCTCACGACGCGAAAGCCGAGGCCTTCGGTATAAAAGCGCATGGACTTGTCGAGATCGACCACCCGGATCATCGTGTGGAGATATTTCAGCATGGAATTGTTCCGCCTTCCCTCAAACCCGGCTTATCGGCCGGTGATATGATAGCGCACGCTCGTCACCACGCGCCGGCGCCGTAAAGCGAGTGCCGCGCGGATGAACAGCGCCGTCTGATTGTGCAAAACATTATGCCACCAACGTGCCGTCACGAACTCAGGGACGACGACCGTGACCACGTCGTCGTGCGAGCATTCCTCGACGTCGTCGATGTATTTGATCAGGGGCTCAATCACCGAGCGATAAGGGGACTTCAAGACAACGAACGGCACGCCCGGAACCCAGCGCACCCACTCTTCCTTCATGGCGGTCGTTTTGGCCGGATCGATTTCGACGTAAACGGCGCGCACGTCCTCGGAGATCGAAAGAGCGTACTGCAGCGCCTCGAGCACCCCCTGATGGATGCCGGAAATCGGGATCACCACGGTATGTTTGATTTTCTTGAAGTGGGCGGGCGGTTTTTTGCCGACCAGAGTCAGTTCGCGCCCGACGGCCATGTAGTGTTTGTGGATCTTGCGGAAGAACAGGACCATGATCGGGAGGCAGAGCAAGACCATCCACGCGCCTTGAAGCAGCTTTGTCGAGCCGATGTCGAGCAGGACAACAAAGGTGGTCAGCGCGCCCAACGCGTTCAGCAGCAGCGAGCGAAGCCAGTTCGGCTCTTTCTCTCGCAGGTGATGAACCACCATCCCCGCTTGCGACAGCGTGAACGAAATGAAAACGCCGATCGCGTAGAGCGGCAAAAGCCGCATGGTTTCGCCGCCGAAAATGACGATCAGCCCCATCGATGCGGCGCTTAGACCCAGGATGCCGTTCGAGAAGACCAGGCGGTCTCCCATGCTCGCCAGCTGCCGCGGAAGAAACCGGTCGTTCGCCAGTAGGGAGGCCAAGCGCGGAAAATCCGCGTAGGAGGTGTTCGCGGCCAGGAACAAAATCAGCGCCGTCGAGATCTGCGTGAAATAATAAAGAATCGTTCCGCCCCCGAAGACGGTGCGTCCCAAAAGCGAAATCAAAGTCTCGTCGCCGACCGGCACTTGCGCGTAAAGATGGGCAAGTGCGGTGATGCCCAAAAAGAGCGCGCCCAAAATCACGCCCATCCAAACCATGGTGATTTTCGCGTTCCGATCCGCTGGCGGCCGGAAAATCTGCACGCCGTTGGAGATGGCTTCCACCCCGGTGAGCGCGGTACAGCCTTCGGCGAACGCACGGAGGACCAAGATCAAGGGAACCGCGGCGAAGCTCGAGGGCACCGGCAATGGCGCGGTTTGAACCTGCCCGGTGACGGCTCTCCATAGTCCGAGCCCGATGAGGGTGAAAATCGAAAAAATGAAAGCGTAGGTCGGAAACGCGAAAACCGTCGCCGAGTCCCGGACGCCGCGGAGGTTCAGCAGCGCGATGATGAGGATGATCACGGCACCCAGGCTTTGCTTGTGAGCCATGATGAAGGGAAAAGCCGAGCCGATATTTTCAAGGCCCGACGAAACCGACACCGACACGGTCAAAACGTAGTCGATGAGCAGCGCGGCGCCGGCGACCAGGCCCGCGTTGACGCCCAGATTTTCTTTCGCGACGATGTAGGCGCCGCCGCCGTTGGGATAAGCGCTGATGGTCTGGCGGTAAGAGGCCACCAGAATCACCAGAAGCGTGCAGATCATCAACGCGACCGGGATAGACCAAACATAGGCGGCAGCCGCGGCGCCGATGAAAACCCCGCTTCGGGTGAAGTCGCGCAAAACCGAGAGGATCGCGTCGCTGGCGTACGCCACTGACGACACCGCGTCCGAAGAAAGAGTGGAGAGGGCCTTCCACTTTGGGATCTTCTCATCTTCCGCATGATGGCTCAGCAAGGGCTGGCCAAGAATCAGTCGTTTAACCTGGGTGAACATACGAAGAGTTTTATGTACCCGTAAATATGGAGCGCCGCCACAGGATTCCTGATCCGTTCGCTCGAGAAATACGACTCGACGAGTCGGGTTGCTGAAATAGGTCTGATCAGGATAAGGATGCCGGGACGTTATGAGTGATTACTTCAAGGGGTGGGCAAAGCCCGGCCCAAATATTCCGGACGGACATTCAGGTGGGCATCCAGAGATCCCGGACGTGACCTTCGATGCGTTGAGCGGTCACTATCGGGTCTTTCAGTTGAAAGACGGACATCGTTTCTCCACGGATGACCTTCTAGCGGCTTGGTACGGAACGAGTCATGTTCCTTGCGCGCGCACGGCCCTCGATCTCGGCAGCGGGGTCGGGACGGTGGGAATGATTGCCGCCTGGAGGCTGCAGGGAACTCGTTTTGTGACTGTCGAGGCCCAGGATGTGAGCGTGGCTCTTGCCCGACGTTCCGCCGAGTACAATGGGCTGCACGGCCGATACGAGATCCGGCACGGCGATTTTCGCGATCCGGCGCTGCTGGCCGCGGACGAAAAATTCGATCTGGTTTTGGGAAGCCCGCCTTATTTTCCGCTCGATGCCGGTATTCACGGCGATCATCCCCAAAAAATCGCGTGTCGATTCGAGGCGCGCGGCACTGTCGTCGATTATTGTGCGACCGCCGCGCGCCATTTGGCGCTAGGCGGATGGTTTGCGTGCGTTTTTCCCGTCAATCCGGAAGGGCAGCTGAAACGGGTTGAGGAGGGCGCGCGCGCCGCGGGACTGACGATAGTGCGCCGGCGCCCCATTGTGCTTCGGGAAGGGCAACCGCCGCTGCTCGCGGTTTTCGCCATGATGCGATCAGAAGACCTGCCCGAGTCGTTTCGAGACAAGACTTTTGTCGAGCCTGCGCTGATCATTCGCCGCGCGGACGGGTCGATCCATCCCGAGTATTCGGTGGTGAAGATGTCGATCGGGTTTCCGCCCTAGCTTAGCCATGGCAGCAAGACATCCTGCACGAGCAGCTTGCGATTCAAAGGCGCATGAAGCTGTCCGCGGGCTTGCGCGATTCTTTCCGCGCGTTCGAGCCACCAGCGCCGGGCGGCATCGGCGCCGTTTTTTTTCTGGATTACCGAGCGCGCATGGGTCGATAAGGCGCGCGCGGCATCGGCGTTCTTCCATGCGAACGTTTCGGGCGCGGTGCCTTCGGCTTCGATCGAGAACCGGATCAAATCCAGCGTGAGGCTCTCGAGCTGGTCCAGCAACCGTTGAAAGCTCGCGGTATCGGTCGAGGCCCAATCGACAAGGGCATTGGTTGAGAACTGCGGCGAATGGATGAAGTCGAGCAATTCGCCTCGTTTCTTCCATGCGGCATCCTGGGTCCATTCGACGGCGCGGGCCCAGCTGCCTTCGGCGAGCCGGGCGGCGAGCTTCCGGCGCTCGATGGCGACGCCTTCCGCGGTCGATCCGAGCAGGCTTTCAAGTGCATCTGCCGTGAAGGGGCGCAGCCGGAGCGTCTGGCAGCGCGAAACCAGAGTTGGCAGCAAAAGATTGGAGTCCGAGGCGGTGAGCAGAAAGACCCAGCCCTTGGGCGGTTCCTCGAGAATTTTCAATACCGAGTTCGCGGCCTGAGTCGTCATGCGATCCGCATCGGAAATCAGGATGATTCGGTAATCGCTTTCGTGCGCGCCGTACCCTTGCTTGGCTTTGAGCTTTCGAAATTGCTCGATTTTGAGGGTTTCTTCGCCTTCGGCCGCCGTGATTTCCTCGAAGTCCACCCAACTGCCGTGAACCGCTTTCTGGCAACTGGCGCACTCGCCGCACGGGTGCGGTTCTTCTTGGCCAGCGGGAGGGGCGCTTTCCGCTGCCGGCTCGGGTTCAAGTCCGAAAAGGCCGAGCGTCTGCTCTTCCCGCTCGGCGTGATGATTCATACCTGAGCGCTCGCAGAGCAGCCATTGCGAAAGGTAAAAGGCCATCGACCGCTTGCCAACTCCGGGAAGCCCGGTCAACAAAAGCACGGGTGGAACTCGCAGCGAATCGCGCCACTCTTTCATGGCGACCGTCAATGCGGGAGCATGGTGCGCGATCACTTCCCGGGGGAGGGGAAGGGGGGATTTGCCCTGGGGTTGAGCGTGCCCGGTCATCGCCGGCCTCGTCGCGGGGATTTTTCCTGACGCTCGAAAGCTTTGGGAAAACGCTTTTGCAGCTCGCGGATCACCTTTGCCGCGAGACTTTCAGGCGGGACCGCTCCGTTTCGATCTTCCGCTTTGAGGACGAGCCAGCGTTTCGGGTTTTCTCTTCGTGCCTTGAGAAAACCCTGCCGGACGCGCGCTTGAAAAGCGATGCCTTCGTCCTCGAAGCGATTCCGGTCATTGGCTCGCGCAAGCCCCCGGGCCGGATCGATGTCGATCAAAACGGTGAGGTGAGGGGCGATCCCCTGAGTGGCGATTCGATTGAGCTGAGTCACTTTCTTCCAGTCCAGGCCACGGGCATGAGCTTGGTAGGCCAAGCTTGAATCCGTGTAACGGTCGCATAAAATGATTTCGCCGCGATCGAGCGCCGGCCGGATGGTTTTGGCCAGGTGTTCGGCGCGCGCGGCTTCGTAAAGAAAAAGCTCGCACCAGGGGTCCATCGCCTGCGAGAGAATGAGGCCTCGAATTTTTTCCGCGATCTCGCTTCCGCCCGGCTCACGGGTCAGGGTAACGCCGCGATTTGCGGGTAGGGCTTCGGCCAGGGTCCGGATGAGCGTGGACTTGCCCGCTCCTTCGGTTCCTTCGAAAGTGATGAATAAGCCTGAGCCTGGACGCATTCCTGCGTTATGCCCAGGAACGGGCAGGCTCGTCAAGGATTCGGATTGGCCATCGGATTGGCTTGATTATCCGGGTTGGGCGCCGAGTTTTCCTCGCCTCCCGCGGAGGGCGGTGGAGGCGGCTGCGGTTGGCCGTTCGGCTCTTGGGCGGCCGCGGGTTCGCGATTATGCTCTTTCTCCGCCTCCGTCTGTTCGTGGTCTCGCGGCTCTTGCTCTTTGCGGCTTTCGGCGGCCTCGCGATCACGCTCTTCTTGCTCGCGTTGCCGCTCTCGTTCCCGTTCTTGTTCGCGCTCCCGCTCATGATTGATTGTTGCCATCGATGGAGCAGGGGCGGTCTGCATTTTGGGCGCGATGATCGATCGATTTTCCATCGCCGGTTTCGAAGGAGGAAGCGCTGGAGGGGGCGTCGTATTGGCCACGGATTGAGTTGGAGCGGCCGTTTCGGCGGTTTGCGCGCTTCGTAAACTCGGTGTTTTCTTATCGCTCGGCTTGCTGATCAAAAAACCGAAAATCAGCGCTGCGAAAAAGCTCGCGATCAGGCCCATGCCCAATTTGGAAACGGCGCGTTTATCCGTCGCCGGGCTTTCGTGTTTGGAAGCGGCGCTGCCGGTCGAAGTTCCGCCGGTGCCGTTAGGACGCGCCTTCGTGCTTTGAAGGATATCCAATAAATCGTGCGCGACCGCCAGCTCCTCAGGAGATTCCTTGGACGGATGTGTCGCAGCGGCGATAGTCGGTCGGGGTGGAAGGTTTTTAGGGTCGCGAGTCATCTCATCTAATAGTATATATGGAAACTCCGCTAAACCCAAAATTCCATATTAAATAATTAAATAAATCAAAAATATTAAAAAGTTACGCCGCACGGGTTCATGGTAAGCGGCTTGGCAAGCAGCTTGCTTAAGCCGTCCCAGGGGGCAGTCAGACCATGTCTCAGTCGATCAAAAATCCTTGGTGGCTTACTGCGTTAATTTTGGGCTTGGCTCTTTCCCCGGCCGCATTAGCCGAGGACGGGCCCGCTCCACAGCCCGCGGCCACCGAGGCGGTCGCGGCGACTCAGGCTCAAGACGATGGTGGCTTGCCAGGGGAAACTTCGAAGGTTTCGGAATCGATGAGCGATTCTGAGGCGACCGGTTCTTCATTTTGGGCGAACTATTACGGTATCCTTTACGGACCTTCGGTCTCGGATCCGTCCAGCTTCCAGTCGACTACCGGCGGGCAGCGGGACCCGAACCGACCCGTCTTCGTTAAGAACTTTCTGACCGCGGGCTTCAATATCAGCGATCATGTGGCGGCCGCCGCGACCGGTTGGTGGAACTATATTCCTGTGCAAGGGGGCGATATGTTCATGCAGGATCCATCGGTTCGCCTTGCTTACAATGATATCGTGCATACCAATCACTTTAATTGGTACGGCGATATTCGCGGTTATATTCCGATTTCGAAGCCGTCGCGACAGACCGATCTGCGCGGGGGCTATCAGACCTTTCATTACTTGAGCTACATTTTGCCGAATGCGCCCGTGACTTTCGGCTCCTACTTTGCCGCGCGTTACAATCAGTTCGGCGCTCATGGCTCAGGCGATGACCTGCAGCTCTACTTGGCGCCGGCCTTGAGCTATCAGTCGAGCCCGACTTTGGCGCTGGTGGCGTTATACGAATTTTCCGAAAACCATGCGTACGGAGCCAAGCCGTTTGCAATGTACAATGACGGCACGGTTTTCGAGCCTGGAGTCGAATGGAATGTCGCTCAATCGCTGACGCTGAATCCGTATTTTTACATTTATACCAACGCGCCTTCCAACACCGGGCTGGGGGCGACGCTGAGCTGGCTCATGTTCTAGAGGGCCGTCCATATTTCATGGACGGCCTTCCCGAATCGAATGTACGGATTTAATTGCGGGCGGATGGGCGCGGGCCGCGCTCGCCACCGCCACGTGGGGCTTGCCCACCGGCCGGGGGAGGCAAGAGCGCCTTGCGTGACAGCCTGACCTTGCCGGATTTATCGACTTCGATCACCTTCACTTCAATCTCGTCGCCTTCCTTCATGAAGTCGGTGACGCTGTTGACGCGTTCGTGAGCGATTTCGGAAATATGCAGCAGTCCGTCCTGGTTCGGCATCACGCCGATGAAGGCGCCGAAATCGACGATCTTCTTGACGATGCCTTTGTAGGTCTTGCCGACTTCGACTTCCGCGACAATTCCCTTGATGATGTCGATTGCCTTTTGGCAAGCGGCGGCATCATTGGTGGCGATATTGATTTTGCCGTCGTCGCTGATGTCGATTTTACAGCCGGTTTGCGCCACGATTTCGCGGATGACTTTACCGCCGGAACCGATGACTTCCCGGATCTTATCGACAGGAACCGAAATCGTGGTGATTCGCGGTGCATAAGCCGACATCTCGGTTTTCGGGGCTTCGATGCCCTTGGCCATTTCGCCCAGAATGTGGAGACGGCCTTCGTGCGCCTGCTTGAGGGCCGTGCGCATGATGCTTTCGTCGACACCTTCGATTTTGATATCCATTTGGATGCCGGTGACGCCGTCGCGAGTGCCGGCGACTTTGAAGTCCATATCGCCCAGGTGATCTTCGTCACCCAGGATGTCGGAAAGAATCGCGACGCGCGCGCCTTCTTTAATCAGGCCCATCGCGATACCGGCGACTGGCTTCGGATAAGGAACGCCCGCGGCCATGAGCGCCATGGACGCGCTGCAGACCGAGCCCATCGAAGAGGAGCCGTTCGATTCCAAGGTTTCGCAAACGATGCGAACCGTGTACGGGAATTTCTCGTAAGCAGGCATCATGGCTTTGATCGAGCGTTCGGCCAAGGCACCGTGCCCGATTTCGCGGCGGCTTTGACCGCCCATGCGACCCGTTTCACCGACGCTGAACGGCGGGAAATTGTAGTGCAGCATGAATTTGCGCATCGTATTTTGGTACATCGTGTCGACGATCTGTTCGTCGTCCGAGGTGCCCAAGGTGACTGCGGCGAGAACTTGGGTTTCTCCGCGGGTGAACAAGGAGCTGCCGTGAGCGCGAGGAAGAATGCCGGTCTCGACTGCGATCGGACGGATGGTCTTCATGTCGCGGCCGTCGATGCGCTTGCCTTCGCCGAGGATCATTTCGCGCATCAAATTATACTGCAGAAGCTCGAAAGAGGTTTTGACTTCTGTGGTGAGCTTATCGGCGTCTTTCGGGCTCTTTTCTTTGAGGTCAGCCGGAACGAGCGCTTCCATCGTCGCCTTTTTCGCTTCGTCGACCATGTCGTAGCGCTTGTGCTTTTCCTTCGTGCGGAGCGCTTCGGTGAGCTTCGCTTTCGCGAGCTTCTCGACTTTGGACTTCAGGGTTTCGTCGATGGCGGCCGGAGTGAATTCACGCTTCGGCTTGCCGCAGAGTTTGCGCAGCTCTTCGACGATGCCGACCAGTTTGCCGATCTCTTTGTGGCCGAGAAGAATGGCCTGAAGAACGTCGTCTTCAGGGACTTCGCGCGCGCCGCCTTCGATCATCATGATGGCGTTCTTGGTGCCGGCGATCATGATTTCCATGTCGGTCGTTTGGTTGTCGATCTGTTCCCAGGTCGGGTTGACGACGTATTTGCCATCAATGCGACCCATGCGAACTCCGGCGGTCGGGCCGTTGAACGGGATGTCTGAAATGTGAAGGGCGGCGGAAGTGCCGATTGCCGCCGCGACGTCGACGTCGGCTTCTTTATCAACCGACATGACCGAGACCACGACCTGGGTGTCGTAGTAGTAACCTTCCGGGAAAAGCGGGCGAATCGGGCGGTCGATCAGACGGGCCGAAAGCGTGGCTTCCTGGGTGGGGCGGCCTTCGCGCTTCAAGAAGCTGCCAGGAATTTTACCGGCGGCGTAGAACTTTTCCGCGAACTCGACCGTTAGGGGGAAGAAGTCGATTCCAGGTTTCGGGGTGGAGGAGGAGCAAACGGTGACGAGCACTCGGGTGTCGCCGTAGCTGACGAAAACGGAGCCGTCGGCTTGTTTCGCAAGTTTGCCGGTTTCAATAGTGAGCGTTTTGCCGCCCAATTCAGTAGATACGCGATGGATCATGATAAACCTCTGTCTATCAGCCAATGAGGCCGATGAAATATTGCCGTGAAAGGACTAGGGCACGAACGAGCGAGAGGAATTATTTTCTCAACTCGAGAGCGGTGATGACCTGAGTGTAGCGCTTGTCGTCGGACTTTTTCAGGTAATTCAGCAAACGGCGGCGCTGGCCAACCATGTCGAGCAACCCGCGCTTGGAGTGATGATCCTTGGGGTGGCTCTTAAAGTGTTCGTTGAGGTCGTTGATGTGGCGAGTGAGCAACGCGACCTGAACTTCGGGTGATCCCGTATCGCCTGCTGCGCGTGCGAACTTCTGGACGATTGCTGCTTTTTTCTCTCTGCCTGCGGTTTTTCCTGCTGCCATTGATTTCCCTTTTTTTATTTTGTCGGGGAATTAACATGGTCCGCTAGTCGCTGTAAAGCAGATTTAGGGGGTTTTATTCGATATCTTTCTTGAGGAATTCCCGGAGCTTCTGGATTACTTTCGCCTCGATTTGGCGTGCCCGTTCCCTGGTAAGGCCATAAAGGTCCGCGACTTCCTGGAGGGTTTTGGGCTCTTCCGCTAAAAGCCGGTCTTTGAGCAGGCTACGTTCTTTGTCTCCCAGGGTCTTTTCGAACTCAGGCAGGCGACGCTCCAATAAACGGAGTAATTCGCTTTGGGCGAGGCGGTCGTCCGCGCCTTCATGCTCGTCACTCATAAAATCACCGTGGGTGGCGGCTGATTCCCCTTTGCTATCGATGGGGGTATCGATCGAGAGCTCCGCTCCGTGGCCGGAGAGTCGTTGCTCCATCTCGACCACATCGCGTTCCCGGACATGGAGCTTTTCGGCCAGCAGCTTGGGGCCTGCCAAAAGGCCTTGGGCTTCGAGCCGCTCCTTTTCGCGCATCAGGTGGTAAAAGAGTTTCTTTTGGGCCTGGGTCGTCCCGATTTTGACGAGACGAAAATTGTCCAAGAGATATTTCAAGATGTAGGAGCGAATCCACCACGAGGCGTAATAGCCCACTCTCGCGCCTTTGGCGGGGTCGAACTTCGAAACGGCTTTCATGAGCCCGACATTGCCCTCTTGGATGAGGTCAAGCATGTTTGAATAGATGTTTCGGTACTCGAAGGCGATTTTCACGACGAGCCGCAGATTGGCTTGAACCAGCCGTTTTGCCGCATCGAGATCTCCGTCGCGATGAAGCTTCATCGCGAGCTCGAATTCTTCGTGGGGGTCAAGCAGCGGATAGCGGCGCACTTCTTCCATGTAGCGGCGCAGCGGGTCGTGCACCGAGATGGCATTGCCGTTCAGGGCCACAGCGTCGAGCGGCTCGGGAAGTTCCGCGTCAGTCGGATGGGGAGGCTGGGAGGAGACGGCCGGGACTTGTGAGTAAATCTCCTCGTCGGTGATTTCGGCGTCCTCGGTGTGCTCGTCCTCTTGCTCCGTGTTCAGGTCTTCCGCATGCAGATCCTCGGCTGGAAGCACCTCGGGCTGCTTGGCCATTTTGCGCGAAGCTTTCGCCTTGCTGGGGGGCGGCAGAGGTTTTTTTTTAGGAGGAGTCATTTGCGGGCGACCTAGGCTCGACTATACTAGACCCAACGGATGGACTCAAGCGACACCCATATAAAGCAGCCAGGCTCGCAAGAGGACGCATTCCAGATCAGTGGCGTCAGCGTGAGGCCAGGCGAGACACGCGAAATTTATTTGAAAGTTTCCGAGTCGTTTCTTTCCACTCCCATTCAAATTCCGGTGACGGTGATTCGCGGAATGAAAGCGGGACCGACCGCCTTCGTGGTTGCCGCCGTGCATGGGGACGAGATCAACGGCGTGGATATCGTCCGTCGCCTCATTTTCGACATGGATCACCACCAGCTGGCCGGCACGTTGATCGCGGTGCCGGTCGTGAACATTCCGGGCTTTCTGTCGCAATCGCGCTATCTGCCTTATCACCGGGATTTGAATCGGTTCTTTCCGGGGAAACGTGTCGGCAATAACGCGGAGATGATCGCTGACCGATTTTTTCGCGAGATCGTGCTGAAGTGCGATTTCGGGATCGATCTGCATACCGCCGCAAGCGGTCGCGTGAATCTTCCCCACGTGCGCGGCGATATGCGAAATTCCAAAGTCCGGGCGCTTGCGCGCGCGTTCGGGGCCAAGATATTGATCCACCATCAGGGCGTGGCGGGGTCTTTGCGCCGAGAGGCGACGGAGGCGGGCGTTCCGACGATTTTATTCGAGGCCGGCGAGACGGGGAAATTCTCCAACCGGGTTTCGATCGAAGGGCTTCGCGGGGTGTTGAACGTCATGTCAAAAATGAAGATGTGGCCCAAGCATGAGCTTAAGCGGCCGCCCTTCCAGGTGATCGTGAAGTCGAGCGATTGGATTCGCGCCCGGAAAGGCGGCATTCTCGATTTGAATGTCCGGCCTGGGGATTTGATCTACGAGGGGGACGCGATCGGGTCCATTTTGAACCCGTTCGGAAGAACGGTGACGAGAATCCAGTCCAAGCTGACCGGAATCGCGATCGGGGTGACGAGCGCCCCGATCACGGTCCCGGGCACGGCGGTCGTGCATGTGGCGAAACTGAAAAAGGCGCTCGCCTTGGTGGAGCGTTCCGTTCGTCAAACCCGCTCGCGAAAGAACCTGCGAAAGAAATTGAAGAGAAAAGGGTAAGCAAAGGATGCCGCGACATTTAAAATTTCATAAGACGGTCTTTCCGAATGGCTTGACGCTGGTAACTGAGCGGATGCCGGGCTTTCGCAGCATTTCGATGGGCGCGTGGGTGAAGACCGGCACTCGCCACGAATCCACGAAAGAGGCGGGCGTTTCACACTTTCTCGAGCATATGCTTTTCAAAGGCACGCATCGGCGCACGGCGCTGGAGATCGCACGCGAAATCGACCGCGTTGGCGGCGATTTCAACGCGTTCACGGCGCGCGAGCACACGTGCTTTCATCTTTTCATGCTCGATCGCGACGTGGCGCTCGGCGCGGACATTCTTTCAGACGTGCTTTTGAATTCGACGTTCGATTCGAAGGAGCTTGATCGCGAGCGCAAGGTCATCCTGCAGGAAATCGTGATGGTGGACGAAGCGCCCGAGGAGCTGGCCCACGATCTTTATTACGAGAAGATTTTTCCGGATCACGGCTTGGGGAGGCCGATTCTTGGCACGGTGAAGAGTATTCGTGGGATGAAACGCCGGGAGATCGTCGGTTATTTTCACGCCCGATACCAGCCCGAGGATCTGATCATTTCGGTGGCCGGCGACGTGTCGCACGAGGCTTTGGTCAAAAAGCTCAAGCCTCTGATGCGTTCGCGATGGCCTGGAAGAAAATCTTGCGCCCGGACGTCATCACGTCACGAGGTCCCGAGATTCCAGCCCGGAAAATGGTGGGCGGCGCGCGAGCTCGAGCAGGTGCATCTGGTTTGGGGTGTGCGGGGGCCGAAAGCCACGGCGAGCGATCGCTATGCGGCCTATCTGTTGAATGTGTACCTGGGTGACGGGATGAGTTCGTCGCTTTTTCAGGAAATCCGGGAAAAGAACGCGCTCGCGTACACGGTTTACTCGAGCCTGTCGGCTTTCGAGGACACGGGGGTTTTCAGCGTCTACGCGGCGACCTCGCCCCATAAGGTGAGTTTATGCCTGCAGCTGATCGAGAAATGCGTGAACGAACTGCGAACGCGCCTGCTGAAAAAGAGCGAGATGAAATCGATCAAAGACAGCGTGAAGGGAAGCATTTTGCTTTCGACCGATAGCGTTGAGTCGCGGATGTTCAGCATCGCGCGCAACGAGCTGGTCTACGGCCGGCAGATCACGCCGGAAGAGGTTTGCCGAGAGATCGACGCCGTAACGCCCGAGCAGATCCGCGCTTTGGCCGAGAAGATTCTCGGGCATGAGGGTAACCGCGCGATTCTGGCCATGGGCCCGAAACCCGGGCGCGCTCGCCTCGCTTCGATGGGTTTTACCAACTGCCCCCTTTAGGTGGGCAGTTAAAGGGGCCGGTTAGCGATCATTCATCGGCCGGAGGCCTTTTTCCGCCGCCAGACAATATAGGCGGCCAGAATCACGCCTGCTCCGATGTATTCGATCGGAAGCCCGCCGGATTGCTTCGGTTTGGGCTTGTCGCTGCCGCCGGCGATTTGCGTGGCGGGGAAGATGCTGCCTTGATCGATCGCCGGGATTCCGCCCAGCGACTTGCCGTCGCTGCTGTTCAAGGCGCCGGCTTTGCGGAAGACCTTAAGCGTCGCGACCATGGCTTCGAATTGCGGCAGATAGGCTTGGTATTTGTCTTTGTTGATGGAGTAGGTGACGAGGACCGCGATGTCTTCTTTCACAGTCGCCAGGTAGCGCGTGTAGAAGCCCGGGATTTCCGATTCCAGATGAAGCGCGTCGATCCAGACTTGGCCGTTGACGGTGCTTTCTTTGGCGTACTTAGGGTCGGATTTGACCGGCTTTCCGGCGACGCTCGTGTAGAGCTTCGGGCCTTTCAGATAGGCGAGGTACTTGTCGAGGCTGTCCTGGTCCCCTTTGAGCTTCGCGGCTAGCACTACGATGGCATCTCGTTTTTTATGCTCATCGAGGCTTTGGCAAACCCATTCCGCTCCTTCGAGATTGCATTGCCATTGGGGCGGCAGTTCGAATTCGACGAACTGATTGGCGAACTTCGCGGCATGTGCCGAAGTCGCGGATAAGGGAAGAGTCGTCAGCGCCAAGGTGAGAATCAGTAAGAAATTTCGTTTCAGTTTTGAGTTCATCATTCTATTCACTCTTCAGTTCTCCCGCCGGGCTGTGTCGCCTTTTTCAATATACGCCTCTTTATAGTACTTTTGGATTTTCAAAACGGCCTCATGAGATTTGAGGTCCGTGATTTGACACCGGGCGATAGGCCCGTCTTTTCCGATGATATCAAAAATATCGCCCACCTTAACTCCATCATCAGATCCCCGGTCGATCTTGGCTAGATGAAAAGAGTCATTAAATGCCGACACGGTCGCGTTGAGGCTGGTTTGCGGGGGCGGGGTTGGGCTTTCCGGCGGGGAAGCAGCTTCTTTACCGAAGTGAAAGGCGGCCCCCGCTCCCAGAGTGTAGCCTTTGGGGGCGTTCTCCCCGTAGATCGATTGGCTGCCCCCTATCGTGAAATCGATGTCTTTTGCTGTTCGGTAGCCGATTTGAGCGCCGGCCGTGATGAGGGTGGGATTGACCGCATTGGTGATGAAGCTGCCTTGCGTTCCCAGGCCCGCAACGGTCTGTGGCGAGTTTGAGTTGGAATCGGTGTTGAGCGATTGGATTCCTGTCAGGCCCACGGATGCGAGGAGGCCCCGGGCTTTGGGTTCGCTTCTGATTTGCAGCAGCCAGGGGATATCGGCCGAAAAGCCGGCAGTCCGGTAGGTGTAGCCGATTCCCGCCCGGGCGGAAATTTCGCGCTCCCCGTCCTGAAAGACAGGGATGGTGCCGAAGATTCCCGCTGAAAGGTTTTCGGTTGCGTCCCCGAGCTCCGGATCGGCGTTGGGATCGGAATTCACATAGGCGGGGAAGTCGAGTTGAAATTGAAAATCGATCGATACGAGTTCCTTTTCGTAGACACGAAAATTAGCGCCGATGGATTGATCACCCAAGCCATAGGATGTTCCGCCGTTTTGAGCGCTGGTCGACGGCGTCGCTACGCCGGCGCGCCGCAGGTCCAAAACCGCGAAAAGGCTGAGGCGATCGGTGAGTCCGAGGGCGCCGGTGAATTGCGCGTCGATTCGATCGGCATGGTCCAAATTCGGGGGAGTGAATGGGTGGCCACTCGAATCGTAGTTGGAAGAAGTGTTGTAGTATTTGAGGTCGGCGCCGAGCGAAGCCTGATGCGCTGCTTCGTGGTGGGAGTCCCAAGTCGGAATCCAATTGGGCGAGCCGTACGTCGAGAGGATGTCCGCGAATGCTCCACTTCCCGGCAAAAAGAGCGATACGAACCAAGCGAGCAGCATGGCTCCTAGGTTGCCACCAAAGAAGATGACCCGCAAGGCTTGCGCAGCTGCCTACCTTGGAGATAGGTTAGGCAGATGTCAATTTACGAAGAGTCGCTTGAGTACCACTCCCTGGGCCGTAAAGGGAAAATCGAAGTCGTTCCCACGAAGTCCGTTTCCACGCAGAAAGACCTTTCATTGGCTTATTCGCCCGGTGTCGCCGAGCCCTGCCGGATGATCCACGAAAAAGAAGAAATGATCTATGAGTACACCGCGAAGGGCAATCTCGTCGCGGTCGTGTCGAATGGCACCGCAGTGCTGGGCTTGGGCGATATCGGCCCGTCGGCTTCGAAGCCCGTGATGGAAGGCAAGGGCATTCTCTTCAAGAAGTTCGCTGACATCGATGTTTTCGACATCGAGTTGAACGCCAAGAATCCCGACGACGTGATTCGCGCTTGCGAGATGCTCGAGCCCACCTTTGGCGGGATCAACCTCGAGGACATCAAGGCTCCCGAGTGCTTTTACATCGAAGAAGAGTTGAAAAAGAAGCTCAAGATCCCGGTTTTCCACGATGACCAGCATGGCACGGCGGTGATCAGCGGCGCGGCGTTCTTGAACGCGCTCGAGATCTGCGGCAAGAAAATCGATCAGGTGCGGGTCGTGTTTTGCGGGGGCGGCGCCGCCGCGATCGCGTGCGCGAACCTCTACCTGAATCTCGGCGTCCGCCGCGAAAACATCATCATGTGCGATTCCAAAGGCGTGATCTACAAAGGCCGCAAAGAGGGCATGAATCCTTATAAGGAGCGCTTCGCGGTTGAAACCGATAAGCGCACCATCGCGCAAGCCCTGGACGGCGCCGATGCATTCGTCGGCGTTTCGGTTAAGGACGGCATCACGGCAGAGATGGTCAAAAAGATGACCAAAGACCCGATCATCTTCGCGATGGCCAATCCCGATCCGGAAGTCCTGCCTGAAGAGGTCCTCAAGGTCCGCCCCGATGCGATCATGGCGACCGGACGTTCGGATTATCCGAATCAGGTGAACAACGTTCTTGGTTTTCCGTTCATCTTCCGCGGCGCGCTCGACACGCGCTCGATGGCGATCAACGAGGAAATGAAAATGGCGGCCGTCAAGGCGCTGGCCCAGCTCGCCAAAGAAGAAGTTCCCGAGAGCGTTTCGCGCGCTTATGGAGGGACGCGTTTTCGGTTCGGACGCGAGTATTTGATTCCGAAGCCGTTCGACCGCAGGGTCTTGCTCTGGGTCGCGCCCGCCGTGGCGGAGGCCGCGATCAAAAGCGGCGTGGCTCGAAAGACTTTGGACATCGGCCAGTATCGCGATTCGCTCGAGTCGCTCTTGGGGTCGAGTTACACAGTTATGCGCGGAATTAAACGCCGGGTTCTGACCGCGCCTCCCAGCAGCCGCGCGACGATTGTCCTGCCCGAAGGCGAGATCCGGAAGATTTTGCGCGCGGCGAACATCATGCGCGAGGAAGGGATTTGCGAACCGGTTCTTTTGGGTGATGAAAGCATCATCAACGCGCAGATCAAGGATCTTGGCCTGCAGGAAGCGCTGAAGGGCGTGAAGATCATCCGTCCTTCGACGAGCGAGCTGCGCGAGTCCTATGCCCAGCGCTTCACCGAGAAACGGCAGCGCAAGGGCATGACCTATTTTCTCGCCCGCAACATCATGAAGCAGAATATTTATTTCGGCTCGATGATGGTTGAAATGGGGCACGCGGACGGAATGATCGCGGGTATCTCGCAAAATTATCCCGATACCATCCGGCCCGCGATTCAGGCGATCGGCGTGAAAGACGGTGCCCGTTTGGCCGGCATTTACATGCTGATCTTTAAAAAGCGGCTGCTGTTTTTCGCGGATACGACGGTGACGATCGAGCCCACCGCCGAAGAGCTGGCCGATATCGGCATCCAAACGGCCGAGCTTGCCAGCCAGTTCATGGTGGAAGAGCCGCGCCTGGCCGTGCTTTCGTTTTCGAACTTCGGATCGAACAACCATCCTCTGGCCCAAAAATCGCGGCGCGCGGTGGAGATCATCCGGCAGAAGATGCCGACGCTCAAGGTCGATGGCGAAATGCAGGCCGATACCGCGGTATCGGCTCAGATTTCCGCCGAGAGCTTTCCGTTCAATCAAGTGCCGGGCGACGCCAATATCCTGATTTTCCCGGACCTTCAGTCGGGCAATATCGCCTACAAGCTCATGGCGAAGCTCGGCGGGGCCGAGACGATCGGTCCGATCCTGGTCGGGATGAACAAGCCGGTGCATGTTCTTCAGCTCGGCGCGGACGTGAACGACGTCGTTAACGTCGCCGCGATCGCCGCGATGGAAGTCCAGCTTCGGCGCAAACAAGGCCTGCACGCAGCAAAGTAAGGAGAAATGACGATGCCATTGTTACCTCAGGCGGTTTTGACGAAGAACGCACCCCAGCCGATCGGCCCTTACAGCCAGGCGATTCGCGCCGGAAACCTGGTTTTCTGCTCCGGGCAAATCGCCCTCGATCCGGTTTCGGGCCAAGTAGTCGGCGCGGCCGATGTCGAGGCCCAAACCGAGCAGGTCATGAAAAACCTCGTCGCGGTGCTCGAAGCCGCCAGCTGCTCGCTTAAGAATGTGGTGAAGACGACCATCTTCCTGAAGTCGATGAACGATTTTCCGAAGGTCAACGCCATCTATGGCCGCTTCGTCGAGCAAGCGGGCGGAATCGCCCCGGCTCGTTCGACGATCGAAGTGGCTCGTTTGCCCAAGGACGTTCTGGTCGAAGTGGAAGCGATCGCGCAGCTTTCCTGAGAAACAAAACCGAGCGCCCACGCTCATTATAAACCGAGCGCCCACGCTCGTGGCTTAGCGGTTGCACTGCCGCTAGGCCATGGGTGTTCGGATGCGAAGGGTTTTGTTTCGGGTCATTTTTCCGTCCGCTTTCTGCCTCCTCATGCTGTCCTGCGGAGGCAGCAGCACGTCGTCTCCCGCGCCGGTTCCTGCGGCGGTGCCCACGCCGTCTCCGTCGCCCACCGCCCCGACCTGGACTCAGATTTCCGAAGTCACCGCGTGCAATGTTTTGCCTCCGGCTTATTGCGTGGGGATCTATGGCTTCACCGTTTTTCCAAACGGCACCTTCCTGGCGGGGCCCGCGAGCGACGGTCAAACCTTAACTGGCGTTCTTGAGGCCAGCGAGCGGAGCCTCATTCAATCGGACGTAGCGGCGCTTCAGCAGTTTCCCCTGACCGGAAATCTGACGTGCACCTCGGATGCGGGCATTGCGGGCGTAAACGACACGGTGACCCTGACTCCGGGGCCTTCGGGCTCGCCTTCGGTCGTGATTTTTCAGCAGGCTTACACCGCGAGCAGCAGCAATTGTTTTCTGGGGAATCCGACCGCGGCCTTTACCCTTCACAACGACCTGAACGCCTTGATGAAAAAGTATTACCCGATTCCGTTTCCACCTCAGCCCAGCCCGAGTGCGGTAGCGCTGGGGCTTTGGGGCGGAGTCCATGTGCAGATGCAGGTCACTTCCAGCGGCGCCGCGTTTAGTTTCGAATGCGCGAAAGGCGAGGCGACGGAGCCTTTGACTCTCGATTCGGCGGGATATTTTCAGGTTAGCGGGACTTATACCGTAACGTCGGGCCCTCTCCTGCAGGGACAGCCCAAGGTCTTTCCGGCGACGTACTCGGGAAATGTCTCCGATCAATCGATGAATCTGACGGTGGAGTATACGGATAGTTCAGGGCGGCCGGTGGTTCAGAATTTTTTCCTGACCCATCTTGCCAAGCCGAATTTCAACCAGGTCTGCGCTCTACAAGGCGTGACGGAAACCGCAAGATGAACTGGGTCGCGCCGTTCAGACGTTTGTAGGAGATCTCTCCCTCATGGCTTTCCACGATCTTTTTCGAAAGGCTGAGTCCAAGGCCGGTACCTTTGCCGGGCTCCTTGGTGGTGAAAAAAGGATTGAATAGCTTTTGCGGGGTTGCGACGCCCGGGCCGCTGTCGGCGATGGTGATTGTCAGGCCGGAGTCGGGGTCGAAGAGAATGCCGAGATGGATTTCCTTTTTTTGCTGATCGAGCAGGGCGTCGTAAGCATTGCTGAGAAGGTTGAGGATGACTTGCCCGAACTGCGACGGAACCGAGTAAAACCACAAGTCGGCGGGTATCGGATCGATTTGGAGGTTGATTCCGGCGAGTTTCAGTTTTTCGGTCGAGATGTTGATCGCGTCCTCGATCGAGGCTCGGAGCTGATTCCAGCTTCTCTTTTCGGCGTAAGAGTCTCGAGCGAGGTTTTGCATGCTCGTGACGATATTAGAGATCTTGAGCGACGTGTCCCGGATGATTCTGAGCTTTTTTTCGAGGGCGTCCGGATCGATCGGGCTCTTTTTGAATTCGCGTTCCAAGATGTGCACGGAGTTCGTGATGGCGGTGAGCGGGTTTTTGATTTCGTGGGCAATCCCGCCAGCCATCTCGCCGAGGGCCACCAGTCGCGCGGCCTGGGCGTTGTTGAGGCGGGTAATGGTGGTTTCGACGAAGCGGCGGTGCAGGTCGATGATTTTGAAGAAGCCGGTGCATAAATAGACGGTGGCCGCCACCATGATCCAGTAATTCTGTCCGCGGCAAATCATCAAGGCCAAGATGGTCAGCACCGGAAGGAATCCTTCGATGATCAGGGAAAAACTGGCGAAAGCGACGTTCGGATTGAATGTCGTAATCATGAATTCGGTATTGGCGCTTAAAAAACTAACGACGAGCATCGCCTGAGGGCCGAAAGGCTCGTAGAGGTAAAAGGTCAAGACCGCGAAAGCGGAGCAGACCAAGTAGGTGAGGGTTCGCAGGCCATAAAACAGCAAGTCCCACAGCCGCTCTTGTTTGTTTTCAAATCGCAGGAAGCTGTTTAAGAGGACGCTATTGGCGGTGATGACTAAAAAATGAAACGCCGCGAGCGTCCAAAAGAGGACAGGCACTCGGGTACTGATGTCCGAGATCAGCCAAAGCAGTCCAGGCAGGAGCAGCTGGACCCATACCTGGTGCTTCGCATATCGAATGAAGTAATTTCTTACTTCTTTATCTAAAGAGAAGCGCATTTCACCCGGGGACTCATCGTTGGACGAGCTAGGCGCGCAGCGGGGATGTTGAGATAGCCAGGTGCGAATGGGCTGCGACGAAACTAGGCTCAGCTTGCGCTGGTGGTTTCTGGCTTCCAGGTGCGCTTGACCGGGCGGACAATCACGCCGGAGCGGATGCAGCGAGTGCAAACACGCACGGTGGTGGTCGTTCCGTTGAGAACGGCCTTCATGCGCTTCAAGTTAGGAAGCCAACGAGTTCTCGTCTTGATATTCGAGTGAGATACCTTGTTGCCCGTCAGGGGACCTTTTTCGCAATATTCACAAAAACGAGCCATGGCTAAAATCCTTCAAATACTAGTAAAATACCGGTTGAAACACTGATACTGAGTGTTTTAATGAGTTTCGGTAACTTATTCAATAGATCCGGCTTTTGCAAGACCCAAAGCTAAAAAAGCCTCAAAGAAGTCACAAAAGTAGTTATGAGACGGATTTTTCTTCATCGCATCAAGCCGATTTTCTATCATCTGGGCTTTCTCCTTTTGGGGCTGGTTGTAGGGATCTCCATCCTTCCGTTGATATTGGCCGGCGAGATTTATGACTATCAGGACACCGTTGATGGGGTCCATTTACCTGACGTTGACGCTCTGGTTTGTCTCGCAGGGGGGAGGGGCCGGATCGCTGCCGCCGGTGATCTTTGGTACCGGTATTGGGAGCATGATCAACACGAAAAGCCCGCTAAAACACCGCCTTATCTCTATATTTCGGGGATGGGACCGGGCTCAACCTGGAAAGCGCTCGGTAAGCAGCTTCGGACGGGCGTCCGCGATGTGATTCGTCCTGAGAATGTCATTATGGAGACGGAAAGCCAAAACACCGAGGCGAATGCCTATTGGTTGGCGACCTATGCCAAGAAATACGGTTGGAGCCGAATTCTACTTGTCACATCGCGTTATCATATGAAGCGCGCTCAGCTGATTTTTGAGAGAACGCTCAAACACGAGGGGCTCAAAGTCGATGTGGATACGCTCACGGCCTTTCAGGAGCCCTTCGAGCCGAATGAGTGGCGTTCCAGTCTTCACGGAATTCACGTGACGATTCAGGAATACCTGAAGTGGGTTTACTACAAATATCTTTGGAAGGATGCCTAGGGCTTAGCGAAGACGATCCCGCGCGACTTGGCTTGCTGCATGAGCTCGCGAAGCGCTTTTGCCCGGTGGGAGATCGCGTTTTTCTCCGCGGAGGTCATCTCGGCTAAAGTCTTGGTCGCTCCGTTGGGAACGAAAACCGAGTCATAGCCAAAGCCATGCTCGCCGCGGGGATGAGTGGCGATGGAGCCTTCGAGGGTGCCTTCGGCCTGGATCATGATCCCTTCCATCACAATAACCAAGGTCGTGACGAAACGGGCTTTGCGGGATTTTCCGCTTCCAAGCTCCGCAAGCAGCAGTTCGATATTGGCTTCATCCTGCGATTGACCGGCCTTCGGGGTCGCGAAGCGCTGGCTGCGAACTCCTGGTTTTCCGTCAAGAGCCTCGACCTCAAGACCCGAGTCGTCGGCAAGGCAAGGATAGTGGGCGCCCGTGTTGGCAAGGCGCGCTTTAGCGGTCGCGTTTTCAAGATAGGTGTCGTAGCGCTCGGCGAATCGGAGCTTGTCCGCGTTGCGAAGGATCGTTTCCGCAGGAAGAAGCTCGATTTCCGGATCAGCGCCGAGAAGACTTTGCATCTCCTCGAATTTTCCGCGGTTAGTGCTGGCGAAGACAATTTGATTAGAAATGCGCATGGCCGCAGTTTAGCAGAGGCGGGTGCTTACTGGTACTGGATTTCGTAGCTTAAGCTGCCGTTTTCGAGGTCGGGGGTGAGTTGGGCGATCTCCGCGGCGGTCAGGACTTGAGCATCCACCCATGGGCCGAAATAAGCCTGATAGCCCGCCTGGATGGTTTGGTTATCGACCGCGCTGCCGCTGGTGGAATCGCAATCGGTCAGATTGCCATAGCACGCGCTGATTTTCTGGAGAGCGGTGGCACAGGTCAGCGCGTCGGTCATGTCGGCGATCAGCAGGCTGACGGTCACCTTGCCGGAGAAGCGTCCGTTGAGCGATACCGAAGCCCCTTGAATGGAAATCGTGGAGGCAGTCGTGCCGAGCGGGTCCAAATTCCCCGTGATCGTGATGAAAGTTTGAAGCAGGCAAGACGAATCAGTTCCCCAAGCGTCGGTGGCGCTACCGGGCGTCGCGCTCGCGGAAATGGATTTGGCGATCGCGCTGTAAGTGATGGGGATCTCGAGATTGCCGGTACCCGAGCTGGAGGGGTATGGCGAAGCGAGGTAGCCGGAGTTCGAGCCGGGAGCGCTGAGGCCGATGGCTACCGGATTCGTGAAGATGTTCGCGACGAGATCCGGCAGCGCGCTGACGCTTCCGTCTTGCTGCGAGAGCGTGTTCCTCAGGGTTTCCGAATAAACCACGGAGACTGGCTGAGTGGCGTACAATCCGCTCACCGTGTCGGCCGGGGCCGGATAAACGATTTTGTTCTGAATAAAACATCCACTCGACGCAAAGGCGCCGATGACGAGGGACGATCCCAGCAACGCCATGGGCGCGTTCAGATGAGTTCGCATTTGGATGGGCCTCCTTGCCCGTCTTTCTTTTCGGAAGGGGCGGGAGGAACTCGATAGGAATTAATTGCCGGGCGGGTGGCCCAGAAAGAGGTGTCGGGGGCGGCCCATCCATGGGCCTTTCTTGCGCCCTCGCATGCGCTCGGGCTTCGCCATCCTGGCGCAAGAACCCCTCACTCTTTCAGGGCCGCCCTTTATCGGAAGGCGAGGGAGAGTTAATTGAAATGGAGGGTAAAATCGATTGGAACGCGGAGCGATCGCGCCTTTTCTGTGGATGGAAACGTTTCGTAGGGGGCCGCGGAATTGGCTGAATGAACGGCGATTCGGTCCAGCTCGGGGTGTCCGCTGCTTTCGATGACGTTGATTGACTGAAGCGCGCCGGAGGGAGCGATGGCAATTTCGATTTTCACCTGCCCCTGAATCCGGCGCTCGCGGAGCTCTCGCGGGTACTTCAGGTTTTTTTGGATGCGCTCGCGGACGCGTAAGAAGTAAGAAATATTTTCGCTCGAGCCGCCTTTCGCGGCGCTGTCGGCGGGAGCCGCCGCGGAGGGGGCTGATCCCGCGCCAAATTCTGATTTCGAGTTCGAGCTCGGGCTTGCGTTAGCGGGCGGCGCGATCTCGGTTGGCGCTTTCGTCCGGTGAGTGGCGCGAGCCGGGGGCTGGGCCGCTTGATGACTGTCCGTGACGCTGTAAAAAGTTTTTTCGGAGGCGGTCGTGGCGGTTCCCGCCGTGGGAGCTTCGTGTTTTCGCAGCGCAAATAGCAGCGCGAAAAACACGGCTCCGTGCACGCCAATCGATAGCGGAATGGCGATTTTCATGGCAAAGACGCGAGCTCCGCGACGGTACGGCACCGAAACGGAGGACTTTCCCGAAGTTCGCGCTCCAGGGTCGAGGCGCATTCAGGTTGATAGTGATGGCCAGGCAGGATGACGGTTTCCGGCGGCAGTGCGCGAATGCGTTGCAGGGAGGTGAACATTTCCTCGTTGCTTCCGTCCGGGAAATCGGTGCGCCCGCAGTCGCGGATAAAAACGGTGTCGCCCGTGAGCAGGTAGGGAGGATGGCCGTGGGTCGCGGCCAGAAAATAGCAGACTTCGCCCGCGCTATGACCGGGGGTCAAAAGCGCCTGCAAAGTCAGGGAGGTTCCGAGAGTGATCTTTTCGTCTTGTTTGAGCGGGCGGACGCTGGCGTTTTTGATCGCTTCGCGCCTGAGTCGGTGCAAGTCGCGCTCGCCCACGTAAATCCGGATTCCGGGAAATTCGTCGACCAGGGCCGGTACGCCGCCAACGTGGTCGTGATGGGTATGGGTGAGCAGAATCCCTCGGGGCTCGAGCGAGTGGACCTTGATCGCCGTCCGCAAAGGGGTGAGGTCGGGCTGGGGATCGACGATCCAGACGGATCGGTCCTTCCAATCGACGATCAGATATACGAAATTTTTGAGAGATCCGATTTCAAACTGCGCGACCGGCTCGCCGGCGTGGAGCCCCGTTGCCGCGCGCTTCGCTAAGTGATCGGGTAAGGTCTTTGTCTGGGCTCCCGGGCTCATATTGCGATTGAATTTGTCCCAAGACGCGGGCTTCGTCAATTGACGCGTTCTCGCCGCGCCTTCCAGAGCATTCCGACGACGATTCCGCCGATCATCGCGGCGATCGCCGTTTCGATGACCGGTAAATCCTGGAGAAAGGCCGCTTTGGCCTCCTTTGTCGCTTCAAGCAGGCGCTGTTTCTCGATTTTCAGCTTTCGCTCGAGCTCTTGGCGCTTGGCCTCGCTCGCGGGTCGCACGAAATAGAGAAGTTTCATGGTGGCCGTCCTTCGGTATCCGGTCTTTCGGGGGCGAATGCCAACGCAAAAAGAAATCCGGTGAGGCAATTCAAAATCACGAATGACGCGATCGCGAGAAATCCCGAAGACCAGCCTGCTTCGTGCAGCGTTTGGGTGAGCCAAAACAAAGAGAGGCCGAGCGCGATGCCGAAGCTGACCACGCTCGCGGCCAAAAGGGCTACCTTTCGCATTTGCCTCGCGGCTCGAAGCTCGGCTTTCAGAACGTAAAGATCGCGCTCCAGAAAGATGATGTTCGCGGCCGCATCCGTCGCCTTGCGAAGAGGGGGGAGCGGATTCCTGAGGCCCACTCGTTGCCTACTCGTTCGAGTGCTGGCCGAAGAAGTTTTTACCGATGAGAAAGCCGATCGCGCCGACGGCGAGGAGAGCGGCGCCGCTGTAAACAGTCCGGCGGTTCTCGTTGAACCAGGAGTTCGCGCGCGCATACAGCTCGTTCGCTCTTTCCGACGCGCCTTCCATGAGCTCGAGTGCCTCGCGTTGGGCCTCGCGATTTGCCGCTTCGATCTTTTTTTCGGCGGAAGTAGATGGGTTAGCCATTTCAAAGTCTCCTTGAGATGGCCATCGCTGCAATCGGCGTTCCGGGGTTATTGGCGGTCGGCTTTGGTCTTGAGTTGTGCGTCATTCGCTTGAATGAACGAGCGAATGTCGTCGGCCATGTCGAGAAGCTTGAGCCATTGCTCCTTGTAGAGGGTCACCGGAAAGCGACCCATTCCGTAAATGGATAGAGCGCCCTTTTCGCTGACTTTCAGACTGAGTCCTTTGGACGTCGTCTTCTTGAGCGCTTGGTTCTCCGCGCGGAGCCGTTCTAGTTCTGCCTTCATTTCTTCTTCGGTTACCATATTTATGAAGATCGCATGAGGGAGCTGGCCTGCCAAGGGCGTAATGGCTAGACCGACCATTGCAGCATTTTTTCGAGAGGCGCCAGGGCCTTTTCCCGGAGCGGCGCGGGCACGTCGACTTCCGGGGTCTCGTTTTTCAGCGCGAGCAAAACTTTTTCAAGCGTGTTCAATTTCATGAAAGGGCAATCGTTGCAGTTGCACTCGTGGTTGGGCGGAGCCGCGATCAGCGTTTTGCCGGGGGCTTTCAACTTCATCTGATGCAGGATTCCGGCTTCGGTGGCGATGATGAATTTCGCTTTCGGGCTCTCGATGACGTGCTTGAGAAGAGCCGAGGTGCTGCCGATGAAATCGGATTTCGCGAGCAGCGAGGGCTCGCACTCGGGATGGGCGATGAGCTCGGCATCCGGGTGTTCGAGCCGCAGCTGGGCGATCTTTCGCTCCGAGAAAGTCTCGTGCACGATACAGGTCCCTTGCCAAAGAACCATGTCACGGCCGGTTTGCTTGGCGACATAAGCGCCGAGGTTTCGGTCGGGGGCGAAAATGACGCCGCGATCTTTGGGGATGCGGCTCACGATTTTCACGGCGTTCGAGCTGGTGCAGATCACGTCGCTCTGCGCTTTGATCGCGGCGGAGCAGTTGATGTAGGAAACGACAAAGTGGTCGGGGTGCTTGGCCCGAAGCTTGGCAAACGCCTCCGGCGGGCAGCTATCCGACAAGGAGCAGCCGGCACGCAGATCGGGCATGATGACTTTGCGGGTCGGATTGAGAATCTTGGCGCCTTCGGCCATGAAATGGACGCCCGCGAAAAGAATCAGGTCGGCCTTCGTGTTTTGGGCCGCTCGTGCAAGCTCCAGGCTGTCACCCACGAAGTCGGCAATATCTTGAATCTCCGGCTCTTGATAATAATGAGCTAAGATCACGGCGTTTTTAGCTTTTTTGATCTGATTGATTTCGTCAAATATAGGGTCGAATTCAGGTTTCACGGCCCCTTTTTATCGCCTTTGATGCTCAATAGTCATGTCTTTTTGTGAGAAAAGGCATTAGAAGACGGATGATGGTCAAAAAGGTCGGCAGATTTTTGAAAAAGATGAAACACGGCGGCGGCGATATGGCGAACGGGATTTTAAAGCAAGGCCATGCGATGAGAGTCATTTTTTTCTACCCGGGGGAAGAGGGGACTTACGTCGACAACGCCGACGTGACCCTGTATGCGAACGGCATCATTCACATCAAATCGAATCAGGAAGAGACGACCACTCATCTTCAGAATTGCGAGATTCTCTGGCGCTTCGAGACCGATGCGGACGAGCGGGCCAATACGAAGGTTCGTTTATTGAAGCCTAGTCGCGAATCTCGCGGAGGCGATGCGGGCTCGACGAGCCCGGACTCGGACAAAGGCGCCGACCATCCCGATCCGACCGTTTAAAACTGATCATATGAGGCCTTGGCTTGCCGCTGTTCTTGCGCTGTTGTCGGTCGCAGGCTGGGGAGTTCGGGCCTCTCTCGCTTCCCCCGTTTTATTAACGATCTACGCTTACGACAGTTTTGCTGCTCCAGGGGGGCTCGGTCCCGAGATCATTCCCAAGTTTGAAAAAAAATGCGGCTGCCAAGTGCGGCTTCTGGCGTCTGGAGACGGAAGCCAGCTGATCTCGCGTTTGGCTCTCGATGCCGAACGCGGCAAATCCGGAGCCCAGATCGTGATCGGTCTCGATGGTCCGGCCGCGCAGCGCGCACGCGGTTACATCGATTCTTCGGTGGGCGGATCGGGAAGGGAGGAACTCGCGCCCGAAGTTAAGGCGGCGGGGCTTCCGGCCGGTTTTGTTCCCTATGATTTTGGCTACTTCGCTTTCATGGCGGATCGGGATCAGCTCAAACGGCAAAATCTCAAGCTGCCCGCGCGTTTTTCCGATTTGCTTCGGCCCGAGTGGCGGCGAAATCTGATTCTTGAAGATCCGCGAACCTCGACGCCGGGGCTTGCTTTCGCTTTGTACGCGGATACTTTGGGCGCCGATTGGTCCAAGCTTCGCGCTCAGTGGCTTACGCTCGCTCCCGGCTGGGACGGTGCTTACGGGTTGTTTCTCAAAGCGGAAGCCCCACTGGTTTGGAGCTATACGACCAGCCAGGCTTATCATCAGGAGCATGGCGATCGCTCGGGCCGGTACCAAGCCGTGATCTTTGAGGAGGGGCAGCCGATTCAGGTCGAAGCGGCCGCTCTGGTGAAGAATTCTTTTAATGGCCCGGAGGGAGCGCGCCAGCGAGCTTTGGCTCAAAGCTTTCTTGAATTCTTGCTTTCAAAAGAAGTGCAAGCCTTGCTCCCGACCCGAAACTGGATGTATCCCGCGCGCAAGGGCGTCGCGCTTCCGGCGAGTTTCGAGGGCGTTCCCAAGCCCGCGCGCGTGATCCGGTTGGAGGCCGATCCGGAAAAAATCAAAGCATCTTTAAATCAATGGACGCGAACGGTTCAATGAGTTTGACGTCCGGATTCAGATGGGTGGCGACGATTTGGACCTTGTTCTTTGGCGCGGTTTGCGTGGGTGCGCCTGTGTCGGCGCTATTTTCCCGGCTTCATGGCGGAACGCTTTTTGACCCCGATATTCTTTCCCTGGTTCGCGTGACGGTGACCCAGGCGGGGGCGAGCGCGATGATCGCGGCGGTTATCGGGTTGCCGTTGGGCTTGCTCATAGCGGCGGGCGGGGCGGCGGCCGGAGCGCGGAGCGCGCGCGCATTTTTTTTCAATGAAATGCTTCTGGCGATTCCGTTCTCGGTTCCCACGGCGGTGGCCGCGAGCTCCTGGGTTTTGATCTTGGGCCGGAACGGGTGGCTTGCCCGCCTGGGGATTCCGCTGGATTGGAGCTATAGCCTCAAAGCCGTGATTACGGCCCATGTTTTTTTTAACGCCCCATGGATCGCGCTTTGGGTCGCACAGGCGCGCGATCGCATCCCGGAGGGACGCTTCGAGGCGGCTCTAACGCTCGGCGCATCCGCCTTTTCGCGATTTCGGTTTTTGGAATGGCCGGCGGTGAAATGGTCTTTTTTCGCCGCGGCGACCCAAGCCTTTTCATTCTGCGTGATGAGCTTCGCGTTGGTTTTGATTTTAGGCGGCGGCCCTCCCGTTCAGACTTTGGAAACCGCCGTTTACTCGCGGCTTCGTTTCGGCACCTTGGATGTGGGCGGAGCGGCGGCCTGTGCCGCGTGGGAGCTTCTCGTGACTCTTTTGCCTTGGGCAGCGGTTCTCTTTTTTCAGGCGCGCGACCCGGGGCGTGGCGCGCGCCCGGCGCGCGAGCGGGCGCGAGGAGTCGGGTCTTTTGGCGCGCGATCTTGGCTTCCGGGAGTCGCGTTTTTCGCGGCGGCGGTTTTCCTTCTTCCTTATCTCGCGATTTTTCCGGCGTCTTGGCGATCGATCGATATCGTGCCTTGGTCGAAAGAGGTTCTGCCGGCGGTCGCGGTGTCGGTGAAAATCGCGGTTACGAGCGCGTTTTTCGTGGTGCTGACGGCCCTGGCCGCGGTGATGAGCTTGAGCTCTCCCCGGTTGCATCCGGCCGTCACGACCGCGCTTGCTTCGCTGGCGAGCCTGTCGGGCGGGATTTCGGCCCTGGTTTTGGGGCTCGGCTTCTGGCTTGCGTTCGGACGCTGGGTGGATCCGTTCGAGGGAAGCTTCGCCGCGATCGTCGCGATTCAGCTTGCGCTGTTTTTTAACGTCGCGTTTCGGATCTTCTGGCCGCTTGCCCAAGAGCCGCGGCGAAATCTCCTGGAGGCCGCCGCCACTTTGGGAGCGGATCCGGCTCGGGCGTTTTTTGAGATCGAGTGGCCGCGTTGGCGTTCGTCCGTCGCGGGCGCTTTCGCGCTCGTGGCCGCGGCTTCCATCGGAGAGGTCGCCGCCGTCAGCCTTTTTTACAGCGAGAAATTGGTTCCGTTGCCCCTTTTGATCGTCCGATGGTCGGCGCAATATCGCTTCGAGGCGGCGCAATCGGCTTCGGCGCTGCTTTTCGTGTTGTCGTCAGGGACTGTCGCTTCGGTATTCATTTCGTTTCATTGGAGGGGCGCGCGTGACTGAAACTCTATTTGTCCGAGGCTTGCGAAAGCCAATCGCCGATTGGGTTTTGACGGCCGACTTCGAAGTCGGGCCGGGAGAGCGCGCGGCGATCCTCGGAAGAAGCGGGATCGGGAAAACCACCTTGCTTCGCATAATCGCGGGTCTCGAGCCTCCGGGCGCGGGGAGTATTTGGCTGGGCAAGGAGGACATCACGAATTTGCCGGCCGAGCGCAGGCGGATTGGATTCGTTTTTCAGGATCAGGCGCTCTTTCCGACGATGAATGTTTTGGAAAACGTGGTTTTCGGTCTCCGCATGGCGGGCGTTCCGCGGGCCGAGCGCGAAAAAACCGGATTGGAATGGCTGGAGCGCGTCCGTCTCTCGAAGCACGCTCGCGCCCGAGTCGCCACGCTTTCCGGCGGCGAAGCCCAGCGAGTCGCTTTCGCCCGAGCTTGGGTGATGCGCCCCAGGGTTTTGCTTCTCGATGAGCCGTTCTCTTCCTTGGATGAGGAAATTCGTGGCGAGTTGCGCCAGATTTTGCGCGAAGCCCATGCTGCTTGGCCCGTTCCTATGCTGATGGTCAGTCATGATGCGAAGGATATCGACGAGCTTGTGACGGTGCCGCTGCGGTTTCAAGAAGAGCAGGGCGGTTCGATGCGGAGCGTCTTCAGATTCTTGGGGGAATCCAGGCGAAGCTAGTTGCGTTTGTCGGCCAGGGTGACTAAAAATCAAATCTCACGCCAATTAGGAGATCACCATGACTACTCCCCAATTTCAGAAAATCAAAGCGCCGACAAAAGGCGAAGCCATTACTATTCAGAACGGAAAATTAATCGTTCCGGATCATCCGGTCATTCCCTACATCGAGGGCGACGGGACCGGCGCCGATATCTGGCGCGCATCTCAAGCGGTGATGGACGCGGCAGTTCAAAAAGCCTACGGCGGCAAACGTAAAATCGAATGGTTCGAGGTTTACGCCGGTGAAAAATCTTTCAACAAGTTCAACGACTGGCTGCCGGAGGACACGCTCACCGCGCTTCGGCACTACCGCATCTCCATCAAAGGGCCTCTCACGACCCCGATCGGCGGCGGAATGCGCTCGCTCAACGTAGCGCTCCGTCAGATGCTCGATCTCTATGTTTGTCTGCGTCCGGTTCGTTGGTTCAAAGGCGTGCCTTCGCCCGTGAAGCATCCGGAAAAAGTCGACATGGTGATCTTCCGCGAGAACACCGAGGACATTTACGCCGGCATCGAGTTCGAGCAGGGAAGCGACGGCGCGAAAAAAGTTCTTTCCTTCATCAAGGAAAACTTTCCGAAGGAATACGGAAAAATCCGTTTTCCTGAAACGGCCGGTATCGGCATCAAGCCCGTCTCCCGTGAAGGCACCGAGCGTCTCGTGCGCTCGGCGATCGAATACGCGATCAAGAACAAGCGCAAATCGCTCACCTTGGTTCACAAGGGCAACATCATGAAATACACCGAGGGCGGCTTCCGCAACTGGGGCTACGCGGTGTTGGAGCGCGAGTTCGGCGCGAAAGTCTACACTTGGGATCAGTGGGAAAAGACCAAAAAAGCCAAAGGCGAAGAGGCGGCCAATGCCGAGCAGAAAGCGGAGCTGGCAGCCGGCAAGATTTTGGTGAAGGACGCGATCGCCGACATCGCCTTGCAGCAAGTGCTGACTCGTCCCGAGGAGTTCGATGTCATCGCGACCTTGAACCTGAACGGCGATTATCTTTCGGACGCGTTGGCCGCCCAAGTCGGCGGAATCGGCATCGCGCCGGGCGGTAATCTCAATTACCTCACCGGACACGCGGTTTTCGAAGCCACTCATGGCACCGCTCCAAAGTACGCGAACCTCGATAAGGTCAATCCCGGCTCGGTTATCCTTTCGGGCGAGATGATGCTGCGCTACATGGGCTGGGCCGAAGCCGCTGACTGCATCGTTCACGGAATGGACGGCGCGATCGCCTCGAAAAAAGTGACCTACGATTTTGCCCGTTTGATGAAGCAAGAAGGCGAACCCGGCGTTTCCGAAGTGAAATGTTCCGAGTTCGGCCAAAATATTATCGCACACATGTAACTCGAAGGAGAGACTCTCATGGCAACTAGAAGACCTAAAATTTCCGTCATCGGCGCCGGCTTTGTCGGCTCAACCTGTGCGCACTGGGCGGCGTCGAAGGAGCTCGGCGATGTGGTTTTGATCGACATCAACGGCGACGCGGCCAAGGGCAAGGCCCTCGACTTGTTCGAGGCTTCCCCGGTCGAGGGTTTCGACTCCCGTATCGAAGGCGGCTCGGATTACGCGCTGACCGAAGGTTCGGATGTCGTGATCATTACCGCGGGCCTTCCTCGCAAGCCCGGCATGAGTCGTGACGATTTGCTTTCGACCAACGCGAAAATCGTGAAGGATTGCGCGGCTCAGTCCGCGAAGTATTCGCCGAACGCGGTGCTCATCATCGTGAGCAATCCGCTCGATGCCATGTGCCACGTGGCGATGAAGGCTTCGGGCTTTCCTCGCGAACGGGTGCTCGGCATGGCCGGCGTTCTGGACGGCGCTCGCTTCCGTTCGTTCATCGCGATGGAGCTTGGCGTAAGCGTCGAGGACGTTCAGGCTTTCGTCTTCGGCGGCCACGGCGATACGATGGTTCCGATGCCCCGTTACGTCAGCGTCGGCGGCATTCCGCTTACGCAGCTTCTCAGCAAAGAGAAAATCGACGCGATCGTCGATCGCACCCGCAAGGGCGGCGCCGAGATCGTCAACTTGCTGAAGACCGGCTCGGCTTACTATGCGCCGTCGGCCAGCGCGGTTCAGATGGCGGAAGCCATTGTTCGCGATAAGAAGCGCTATCTTCCTTGCGCCGTCTACCTGAACGGCGAGTACGGAACGAAGGGGCTCTTCTGCGGCGTGGTCGCTAAGCTGGGCGCCAAGGGCCTGGAAGCCGTGCCCACCCTCGAGCTGAATGCGGAAGAGAAGGCGATGTTCGACAAATCAGCGGCTTCGGTGAAGGAGCTGGTCGACGCGATGGATAAGCTGGGCGTCTAAGCTCTATTGCAAACTGTTTCCGGTGGTGGTGGGAGCGGCGGCGCCTGAGCTGTTGCCTGAGTTGCTGCTCTCGCTTTCAACCGGAGCGGCCGAAGCGGCCGGAGTGCTGTCTTCCGTCGGCCGTTCTATGACGATGTCCTTATGTCTCTTGTTGGAGATCATGCGGTTTCCGGCGTTGGCCGTGTGAAGCGTGTCGGCTGCGGTGTTTTGAAGACCCATGAGGTCTTTCGCAAGCCGGATTTCGTCGAGGACCTCGGTATTGGTGTTCGGCTCCTCGGTCATCGCGTAGATGCTGTCGGGAGCGTCGTTATGGAGCTGGCAGCGTTCGCTGAGCTGCTCTTCAATCATGTCGCGAAGCTGCGTGGATTTTTCTTCCTGCGCCGGTTCTTGCTTTCCAAGTTGCCGCGCTTTTTGGGTAACCGCAGAGGTCGTCATCGCGATCGAATCGCTTCCGGGCGTTTGAGAGAGGGCGATTTTATAATCATGTCCTCTCCATTGAATGGTTTCCTGCAGTTGGGTCGCACTCGGGGTTGAGGTTTTTATCTTTCGGGCCAAAGGCCGGAAGACCGTGTCGCGGAAGTTTTTCGCCAAAGTTCCGCGCAAATCGTCACAAAGCCGATCGTAGTCTTCGGAGAGCCGCTTTTCGCGGCCATTCAGTTCTTGAATACTGTTCTCGGAAGTATCGCTGATCTCCGCCGATGCGGGAAGGCTCAGCATCACTCCGCCCAGAGCCACGCCTAGCGCGGTGATCAGGGTCCAGGAGGAAATCTGGGCCGTCAGCCTTCGATATTGTGTTAAACAATTCCAGGTAAACATAGTATTTGAGAGAGAGTAGAGCAAAAAACCGGCCAAGCGGCTCACTCGAGGAAAATCACGACGTTACGCGTTGACGACTCCCTGTCGACCTGTGTCAGAGTGATCATTCCTTTGACGCTCGTCCAAGAGCGAAAGATGTGTCGCTATTGACACGATTTCTGCTGAACTAATCCTGAGTTTGATCGAGAATCCAGAGGAAGAGGCCCATCAAAATGAACATTCACGAGTATCAGGCAAAACAGCTTTTGAAGAAATTCGGCGTGCGCGTTCCCGAGGGACGCTTGGTCGAAGAGGGAAGTTCGGTCGGCGAGCGCGCGGAAAAGGCGGCTCAGGACCTGGCCCGCGAACGCGGCAATTCGGTCTGGGTGGTGAAAGCGCAGATCCACGCGGGCGGACGCGGCAAGGCCGGAGGGGTGAAGGTTTGCAAAGATCTGCCGGCGGTGAAAGCGGCGGCTCAAGAGATTATCGGTAAAACCTTGGTGACGCCGCAAACCGGCGCGCAGGGAAAAGTGGTTCACAAGGTCTGGATCGAGGAAGGCTCCAGCATCGCCCGCGAGCTTTATTTGGGCGTGGTCACCGATCGCGCGGTCTCGCAAGTCGTGATGATGGCGTCGACCGAAGGCGGTATGGAAATCGAGGAAGTCGCCGCCAAGCATCCGGAAAAGATTTTCCGCGTGGCGATCGACCCCACGACCGGTTATTTGCCGTTTCACGGACGGAAGCTCGCCAAATCACTTGGCCTCACGGCGGAGCAGACGAAGGAAGCGGTTCCGTTTTTCGGCGGCATTTATCGCGCGTTCATGGAGCTCGACTGCTCGCAAGTCGAGATCAATCCGCTGATCCTCACGACCAACGGGAACCTGGCGGCGCTCGACGCGAAGATCAACTTCGACGATAACGCGCTTTTCCGCCATCCCGACGTGGTGGCGATGCGTGATCTTCAAGAAGAGAACGCGCAGGACGTCGAGGCCTCGAAGTACGAGCTCGCTTACATCGCGCTCGACGGCAATATCGGTTGCCTGGTGAACGGCGCGGGCCTCGCCATGTCCACAATGGATATCATCAAGCTTCACGGTGGCAGCCCGGCCAATTTCCTGGACGTCGGCGGCGGCGCTTCGAAAGAGAAGGTCGAAAACGCGTTCAAGATCATTTTGAAGGACCCGAAGGTGAAGGCGATCCTCGTCAACATCTTCGGCGGGATCATGAAATGCGACATCATCGCGGAAGGCGTGGTGGCCGCGGCTCGTGAGCTTCAGATGAAAGTCCCGCTGGTCGTTCGCCTCGAGGGCACGAACGTCGAGCAGGGCAAGAAAATTTTGGCGGAATCGGGGCTGAAGATCACTTCGGCCGAAGGTCTCACCGACGCGGCGAAAAAAGCGGTCGCGGCAGCAGCCGGAAAATAAGCCGGAACAACAAGGCGGATCAAAACTATGTCCATATGGGTTGATAAAAACACGAAGCTTCTGGTTCAAGGCATCACGGGATCCCAAGGCAGCTTTCACGCCAAAGGGTGCCGCGATTACGGCACGCAGGTGGTCGGCGGGGTGACCCCGGGCCGCGGCGGGCAGACGCATGAAGGTTTTCCGGTCTACGATACGGTCGAGGAAGCCGTGACGAAGACGGGCGCCAATGCGACGATGATTTTCGTTCCGCCGGCGGGCGCCGCGGACGCGATCTGCGAAGCGGCCGACGCGGGCATTCCCCTGATCGTTTGTATCACCGAAGGCATCCCTGTGCGCGACATGCTGGCCACCAAACGCTATTTGAAGAGCACGAAATCCCGCCTGATCGGCCCGAACTGTCCCGGCATAATTACGCCAGGACAGTGTAAAATCGGGATCATGCCCGGCCAGATCCACAAGGTCGGAAACATCGGCGTGGTTTCCCGTTCGGGAACCTTGACCTATGAGGCTGTTTTTCAGCTCACCCAGCTCGGGATCGGTCAGAGCACTTGCGTCGGCATCGGCGGCGACCCGATCAACGGCACCAATTTCATCGATGTTCTCGAGGCCTTCAACGCCGATCCGAACACCCAGGGCGTGATCATGATCGGCGAAATCGGCGGCTCGGCCGAAGAGGAAGCGGCCGCTTATATCAAGCGGGAGTTCAAGAAGCCGGTCGCGGGCTTCATCGGCGGCGCTTCGGCCCCTCCGGGCAAGCGCATGGGGCATGCGGGCGCTATCATTTCGGGCGGCAAGGGTACGGCCGAGGAGAAGTTCGAGGCTTTGGCTTCCGCAGGGGTCAAAATCGCGAGAAGTCCGGCGGATTTGGGCACCACCTTGGCAGCCGCCATTAAAAGGTAAAGAACTTCAGGGGAGCAGCTCATTTCGGGCCTCGCCTTTTAAACCGAATTGAGCTACTTGGATTTCCTGCATCTATTCCTCATAGGGAGATTATTAAATGGCTATCGAACGCACTTTTTCCATCATTAAGCCGAACGCCGTTGAAAAAAACGTCGTGGGTGAAATCATTACCCGGTTTGAGAAGCGCGGCCTGCGCGTGGCGGCGACGAAATTCACCCGCCTCTCACGTGAAAAGGCGGAAGGGTTTTACATCGAGCATAAAGACCGTCCTTTTTTCCAGAGCCTGGTTCATTTCATGACCGGCGGCCCGGTTCTGTTGATGGTTCTTGAAGGCGAAAACGCGGTTCTTCTGAATCGCGAAATCATGGGCGCAACCGATCCCGCCAAGGCGGCTCCGGGCACGATCCGCAAGGATTTCGCCGATAGCATCGAAGCGAACGCCGTGCACGGTTCGGACAGCGCCAAGTCCGCCGAGCGCGAAATCGCTTATTTCTTCGATAAGCAGGAAGTCCAGAAGCGTTTCTAAGCGCTGAGGAAATTCCGTGCGGATCGCCTTCGCGCAAATCGATCCAGTCGTTGGCGCTTTCGCGGCCAATGTCGGAAAAATCAAAGAAGCATATACACGGGCCTGCTCTGAAGGGGCCCGTGTTCTTTTGACCCCCGAGCTTGGAATCTGCGGCTATCCTCCACATGATTTGGTGGAGCGTCCCGAGATGTTCGATCGGAACGAGCTCGCGACGGAAGAACTGCGGGCCCTCACTCGCGGACAGAAGTGCGCGTTGGTCGTCGGCCATGTCGTGCGGACCCCGTCGAACAAGGGCCACGCCGCTCAGAACGTGGTTTCCGTGTTCGAAGACGGAAAGCAGGTTTTTCGGCAGGCCAAAACCCTGTTGCCCACCTATGACGTTTTCGATGAGGCCCGCTATTTTCAGCCGGCCGAAAAGAGCGAGCCCTGGATTTGTGATGGCCACAAAGTAGCCTTGGCCATTTGCGAGGATTTTTGGGCCCGTGACCCGGCTTTGGGCCGCGAGTTGTACTCCCGTGACCCCGTCACCGCGTATGAGGCGATCGGCGTCGATTTGGTGATTTCCATCTCGGCAAGCCCGTATGTTTGGGAAAAGCGGATTCGGCGCGAAGAGCTCCACGCAAATGTCGCTCGGACTTTGAAGGCGCCTCTTCTCTACGTGAACCAGGTCGGGGCCAATGATGAAGTCCTCTTCGACGGGGGATCTTTCGCTTGTGATGCCCAGGGAAAGCTGGTGGGAAGATTGCCTTTGTTCCGGAAGGCCTTCGGCTGGGTCGATATCGATCTGGCGGCCGGGAAGGGGAGCTGGGTTTCGCCGGCCGCCTCTGAGCGCGAAGATACGCCCCCGAGTGAAATCGAGGTGCTCAGCCGGGCTTTAGTGACGGGGATTCACGATTATTTCACGCGCTCGGGTTTTAAAACCGCGATTTTGGGTTTGAGCGGCGGCATCGATTCGGCCGTGGTCGCCACCTTGGCCGCGCGTGCTTTAGGGCCTCGAAACGTCTTGGGCGTCGCGATGCCGAGTCAGTATTCGTCGGGTCATAGCTTGGAAGATGCCGAGATTCTCGCCCGGAACCTGGGAATCAACTTCGAAGTTCGCCCCATCAAGTTTCTTTTTTCGCAGTTTTCGCGGGAGCTCGGCGAGTCGCGCGGCGGATTAGCTCCGTTGGCGCTTGAAAACCTTCAGGCCCGGCTTCGCGGCACCTTGCTCATGACCTTATCGAATCATTATTCGGCTTTGGTACTGACCACGGGCAATAAGTCGGAGCTGGCCACCGGCTACTGCACTTTATACGGCGATATGTGCGGGGCGCTGGCTCCGATCGGCGATGTCTTCAAAACACGGGTTTATGAGCTTGCGCGGCATCTAAATGCGACCAGTCAAGGCACGGCCGCGATACCGGAACGGTCGATTACCAAGCCACCATCGGCGGAGCTCAGGCCGGGACAGGTGGATCAAGACACTTTGCCTCCTTATCCGCAGCTCGATGCCTTGCTGACGGATTACCTCGAAAAGGGGCTGTCATTGGAGCAGCTGAGATCCACTCATGATCCAGGTCAGGAAAAGAGCTGGATTCCGCCGATTCTTCGGATGATCGACGTCAGCGAATATAAGAGGCGTCAGGCGCCGCCGGTATTGAAGGTGAGCCCGAAAGCTTTCGGTATTGGACGGCGGATTCCGATCGCAAAGAACTGGATCGCGTTTTAGTTCTAATCTATGATATAAGTTAGAAAATATTCTAAGGAGACTAGAAAATGAGCTCTGAACTGAACAAAATTGTTGGCCGAGTCAAGCAGGTTCAGGTCAAAATCCAAAAGGTGATGAAGGACCAGGATTGGCTTGAAGAGGCGAGAAAGTACGCCGAGAAACAGGGCAACGGTCTTCGAAAACTGTTCACCTCCGATAGCGCTAAGGTTGAAGCCTTCTTGGAGCGCCAAAAGAAGGAGCTTGCCCGAATTCAAAAGCGGATTCCGGGCGAAGTGAAAAAGTATCGCTCTCTGCTTCAGGCTCAGAGCAAGGAGCTTGAAAAGATTCTCGGAAACGTGATGGCGGGCACCCAAGCCAAAGCGGCTCGGTCTAAGTCGAGGCCGAAAGCAAAGGCAAGCTCAAAGGCTCCGGCCGCCAAGCGTAAAAAGAAAGCAAACGTCATTTAAACGGCCTCATGACGGCACCCATCGCCTTGACACCTTTCGGAACCTCTTGTAGTTGTGGTGCAATCAGGAGGTTTTTTAAAGATTGTCGGTGCGATGCGTGCCGGCAGTACCCACAAATAAATTAAATAAATCAAAGAATGGCATTTCAACCGTCCAGTCCTTCGAGTCCTTCGAGTCCCTCTAACCCATCCGGCCCTCCATCTTATCCCCGTCCAAGGCTACCGCGTGGACCGATCCCGCAGCACAATAAAGACGAGCACCGAATCAACGAGAGGATTCGAGTCCCTCAAGTCCGCTTGATTGACGAAAAAGGCAATCAAGTCGGCGTAGTGCCAACTCACGAAGCCTTAGCTATGGCGCGCGAGCGTGGTTTGGACCTCATGGAGGTTTCGCCTAACGCCCAGCCTCCGGTCTGCAAAATCTGCGATTACGGCAAATTTAAATACGAAAAGAAGAAGAAAGAGCACGAAGCCAAAAAGAAGCAAACCGTCATCAAGGTGAAGGAAGTTCAGCTTCGTCCACAGACTGACGAGCATGACGTCGAGTATAAGTTCCGCAATATCCGCAAGTTCATTGAGGATGGCGATAAGGCGAAGATCACGATCATGTTCCGTGGCCGCGAAATCACCTATGTGGACCAGGGCTTTAAGATCATGAAGCAGCTCTCCGAGCAGATGAAGGACATCGCCGTGATCGAGGCGAGCCCCAAGCTCGAAGGGAAGAAATTGATCATGATTCTGGCTCCAGCGCCGGCAGGGGGGAAGAAGCCCGCCGCCCCATCGGTTTCGGTGATTATTAAGAACCCAACCGGCGAATAAGGGCTTGACGCATTTGATGTGCCTAGAGTACGTTGCGTTTCCAATTGTTAAAATAGAACATCGGTAAGGTATTGGTACTGTAATGAAACTGAAGACAAAAAAAGCCGCCGCGAAGCGTTTTTCGTTCACCGCGACTGGCAAAGTAAAGTTCAAGCGAGCCGGCAAGCGCCACAACCTCGGACATAAGAACTCGGCAGCCAAGCTGAAGCTTCGTTCGGGCGGTATTTTGTTCGAAGGCGATATCAAGCACATCGAAAAGTGCCTGCCTTACGGCTCCCGTTAATCGTTATTTCGTGATTTTTTAAGGAGTAATTCATGCCTCGCGCAAAACGTGGTTTTAAACGCCGCCGTCGTCATAATAAAGTTCTTGAACATGCCAAGGGTTTTGTCCTTGGTCGTAAAAACAAATTCAAACGCACTGCTGAGGCAGTCGATCGCGCGTTTATCTACTCGTATCGCGATCGCCGCGTGAAGAAGCGTGATTTTCGCACGCTTTGGATCGCCCGTCTTTCGGCGGCGGCCAATAACAACGATATCAGCTACAGCCGTTTGATCTCGGCCTTGAAAAAGGCGCAGGTCAATCTGGATCGCAAAGTCCTTTCGGATATCGCGATCAACGACCCTCATGCTTTCACGGCGATCGTGGAGCAGGTTCGTTCGCTCTCTCCGGCAGCTTAATCGTTTGATTCAAGACTGAAGTACCAGACGCCCAGGGGAGAGATCCTCTGGGCGTTTTGCATTATAGGCGCGTGAATCTCTCCGCTCACCTGTTCCGGGACAGGTAATTGTTTAGATGGATTAACTCTTTCAGTGAGCGGAGTTGGAGTTCATTGAAGAGATCGCTCATAACCCCATGAAATCTCTTTCTTTCGCAACCCGCCCCATGTATTTTTGGGCGGTAAATGATCGAAAAACTTGATGTTATTGGCAAACAAGCGCTCGAGGATTTGAAGTCAGCGAGCAGTCTGGAGCTGCTGGAACAGCTTCGTGTCTCTCTTCTGGGTAAAAAAGGCGCGCTGAGCGAAGTCTTAAAAGGCCTTGGGGCGGTGTCCGCAGACGAACGGCCCAAAATCGGCGCCGCGGCCAATGAATGGAAAAGGCGAATCGAAGAGACGCTTGAGGCGCGCAAAGCGCAGCTTGAAACGGTGGCTCTCGAGGCGCAGCTTAAGTCCCAGCGAATCGATACGTCGATTCCATCGAGGCTTTCCCATCGCGGGACCCATCACATTATCACGCGTACGACGCGCCGTCTTTTGCAGACGTTTCAGCGCCTGGGCTTTGATGTCACGACCGGGCCCGAGGTGGAGACGGAGTTTCTCAATTTCGAAGCGGTGAATATTCCCAAAGACCATCCTGCGCGCGACATGCAGGATACGTTTTTCATGGGGCCCGGCGTGGTGCTGAGGACGCACACCTCTTCGGTGCAGATGCGTACGATGCGCTCGCGGCAGTGGCCGGTTCGCATCGTTTGCCCGGGCGCGGTTTATCGAAGCGATCATGACGCCACTCATTCGCCGATGTTCCATCAGGTCGAAGGGCTTTGGGTCGATCGCGGAATCAAGATGAGCGACCTGAAGGGCGTTTTGGCGTTTTTCGCGCGCGAGACCTTCGGTCCGGAAGTCAAAGTGCGCTTGCGCCCGAGTTATTTTCCGTTTGTTGAGCCCGGCGCGGAAGTCGACGTGAGCTGTTTTCAGTGCGGCACGAAACCCGTTTCGACCTGCAAGGTTTGCCGCGGCTCCGGTTGGCTTGAGATTTTGGGCGCGGGCATGGTGCATCCGAGGTTGCTCGAGCTGGCGGGGTATTCAGGCGATGATCTGACCGGCTTTGCCTTCGGGATCGGGATCGAGCGAATCGCGATGATCCTGCACGGCGTGCCCGATCTGCGGCTGATGTTCAGCGGCGACTCCCGGTTTTTAAATCAATTTTAAAAAGAGCGAACGATGAAAATTTCCTGGAATTGGCTTTCCGAAATGGTGGATCTGAGCGCGCTTTCGGGCCCTGATGCCCTGGCGGCGCTCCTGACTCGGCGAGGACTCGAGGTGGAAGAGATCCTGCCTCAGGCGCAGGGCTTTGAGCGAGTGGTCACCGTGAAAATCCTGGAGCGAAACAAGCACCCCGAGGCGGATCGCCTGAGCCTTTGCAAAGTTTCCCTGGGAAGCGGCGAGCCGCTCGAGATCGTCTGCGGCGCGCAGAACATGAAGGCCGGGGATATCGTGGCGCTTGCCCAGATCGGCGCGCGTTTGCCGAATGGCTTGAAGATCGAGAAAAGCAAGATTCGCGGCGTGGTTTCGAACGGCATGCTCTGCTCGGAGACCGAGCTTGGCTTGAAGAAGGAATCGGAAGGGATTTTGATTCTGCCGGAGACGACCCCGCTCGGAGAGCCTCTCGCTAAAATCCTGGGCTTGGACGATACGATTTTGGCTTTCAAGCTGACCGCTAATCGAGGCGATTGCCTGAGTCACTTCGGCATGGCGCGCGAAGTGGCCGCAGCGCTCGGCGTGAAGGCGAAAAGACCCGATGCCGCCGCCTTGCCCCAGGCTACCGTGAGCCCGATCTCGATCCATCTCGATGCCGGTGAAGCGGGTCCGCAATTTTACGGTTGCCTGATCGATGGCGTGAAAGTCGGCCCGTCGCCTGCGTGGCTGGTGAAAAAGCTCGAGAAGATGGGAAGCCGTTCGATCAATAACCTCGTCGACGCGACCAATCTCGTGATGTGGGAGCTCGGCCAGCCCGTGCACGCTTACGATGCGGATTTGATCGAAGGCAAAGAGATTCGGGTGAGAACCGCGAAGGAAGGCGAAGAGCTTCCGCTCCTGGACGGAACGAGCATCAAGCTCGCCGGTAACGAGCTCGTGATCGCGGATGCCAAGCGGGCCGTGGGCCTGGCGGGCGTCATGGGTGGCGGAAATTCGGAAGTCCGTGACTCCACCCGGCGCGTCTTTTTGGAGTGCGCCGAATTTGATCCGATCTTGGTGAGGCGCGCTTCCTCTCGCCATCAAAAGCGGACCGAAGCTTCCCATCGGTTCGAGCGGGGAGTGGATCCGGCGGGGCTCACGCACGCGATCGCGCGTCTCAGTTCTTTGGTGCTCGAGCTCGCGGGCGGTAAGGTCGCGGGAGTAGCGTCGGCCCGTTTGCCTTCGCGGGCTCAGCTGGCGTCGCGCGAGATCCGCGTCGCGCCCGATTATTTTCCGCGTTTTCTGGGGATGAAGTGCGCGCCCGAGCAGGCGTTGAAAATCCTGACCGATCTTTCTTGCGAAGTGGTGAAGGGCGCCGAGGACTGGAACGTTCGCGTTCCTTCCTGGCGCAAGGACCTGAGTTTGCCGCAGGATCTCGCCGAGGAGATCGCCCGTACCCTGGGCTACGACCAGATCGAGGAAACGATCCCGGTTTTGAGCTCCGCGCCGCGCTCGTCGTGGGAAGACTCGAGCGCGGGTTACGTGCTCATGAATCAGGCCAAAGACGCGTTGGTGGCGGCGGGCTTGAGCGAGACGATCAATTTTTCGTTCACCAGCCGGGCCGAGCTCAAGGCTTTCGATCTCGCTTCGTCGGCGGTGCTCGTGAACCCTTTGAGCGAGGAGCTGGAGGCACTGGTGCCGTCGCTTCTTCCGGGCCTGGTCAAAAACGCGATCGATCAGTGGTCCCATCATTTTGGCTCGGAGTCGCTTGCGATCCGGCTTTTCGAGCTGCGGCCGACGTTCAGCGCGTCGGGCCCGATTCAGGCGCAGGGTGAAATGGAAACCGGCGTGAAGGAGGCCTGGAAGCTCTCATTCGTGGTTTCAGGGCCTCGCTACGCCCAGGCATTGCAAGTGGAGCAGGCGGAGGTGGATTTTTACGACATCAAGGCGATCGCCGAATCCTTGTTCCAGGCTCTCGGTGCGCGCGGAGTGCGGCTTTTGCCGATGTCGGAGTCGCGCAAGGGGCCTCATCCGCTTTTTCATCCCGGTCAAAGCGTCGAAATTTTGGCGGGCAATGAAGTGGCGGGCGCGTTCGGGCTTTTTCATCCCGGCAAGGCGCGTGCGTTGAAAACCCGGGCGCCTCTTTGGATTGGAGAAATCGATTGGTCGCTTTTGGCCAAACAATCGCGTTCGCCGGTAAAACAGGCCGAATTCAAGCCGATTCCGTCGTTTCCGCCTATGGAGCGCGACTTCGCTTTGGTGGTTCGCTCGGACCTTCCGGTTGATAAAATTACTCAGGTTGCGTTGAAAGCAGGACGCCCCTTGGCTAAGGCCGCAAAAATTTTCGATATTTATCGGGGATCCCAGGTCGCCGAGGGGATGACAAGCGTGGCAGTACGAGTTATCTTTTATGAAGAAAGCCGGAGTTTACAGGAATCGGAAGCGGAAGCGGCTTCGAATCAGATTCTTGCGGCATGGAAAAAAGAGCTGGGCGCTGAGCTGAGAGGCTAATTTATGGCAATGACCAAAGCGGATATTGTAGAAGCGTTGTACCAGAAAGTCGGTTTTTCGAAGAAAGAAGCGGCTGATCTGGTTGAAATGGTTTTCGATACGATCAAGTCCACGCTTTCTCAGGGACAAAAGATCAAGATTTCCGGATTCGGCAATTTCGTCGTGCGCGAAAAGCGTTCTCGCATCGGGCGTAATCCGCAGACCGGGCAGAGCATCGAGATCAGCGCACGGAGAGTGCTGACGTTCCGGCCTTCGCAAGTCCTGCGTTCCGAAGTGAACGCGGCGCTCGAAGGCAAGCCCATGGATCCTCAGGGTATGCACAAGCATGACGACGAAGACGACGACTCCGACGAATAAAATCCAGATCCCGGATCGTCTGTTTTTCCGGATCGGCGACGTCGCCCAAATTCTCGGAGTGAAGCCGCACGTGCTTCGTTACTGGGAAGGTGAGTTTTCGATCGTCGCCCCCGGCAAATCAGGTTCAGGACAACGCGTTTATCGCCGCAGCGACGTGGAAACGCTGCTGATGGTAAAGCGCCTGCTTCACGACGAGCGTTATTCGATCGAAGGCGCGCGTCGCCGGATCCGCGAGCTGCGCAAAGAAGGCGAGCTCTCCTCCTTCAAAAAAGAGATCGCCACCGAGCCGGAAGCCGCGCCGCAGCCGGGTGTTTCTTCCGCGGTTCGCGAAGCGCTCCAAAGGCTGGCGACTCGCCCGATCGGTGAGCTATTCCGATATTGATGATCGGCGGCTCAGCGCGGCGATGATCGCGCGCGCGAGATTGCGTCCCGTGACCTGCTCCATCTGAGTGATCAGGCCGGGGCTGGTGATATTGAAATCGGTGATATAGCCGTCGATCAGATCCACCGCCGCCATGCGCACGCCCAGCGCTCGCAATCGCGCTCCGATGGCGGCCGCGGTACGTTTCTCGGCTGCGCTTGGCGCATGGGCGACAAGCTTGCTTCCCCGGTCGATGTTGACGCGGAAGTCGTGCTGGAGCGGGAGCTTGCGCGCGGTCGCGAGCAATTTGCCGTCGAGAAGCCAGAGGCGCGTTTCTCCGTGCGCGATCGCCGGCAGAAAGCGCTGCAAAAGCACGGGGCGCTGGAAATTCTCGGTCGCGGCCGTGATCAGTTTGCGCGCTTTCTCGATGTTGCGCGACGAGGTCCAATCCAAAAGCTCAATGCCCCGGCTTTGCGCGAGATGGAGCGGCTTCATGACGGTCTTTTTCTCGCGCCGGCCGAATTGCGAAAGGGGCTCCCATTGGGCGGCGACGAGTGAGGGCGGCGATCGGCGCGGAATCAGCATGCCTTCCAGTTTTTCGTTGGCGAGAAACAGGCTTGCCATCGGATTGACCGTGTCCACGCCGCCGACGCGCAGAATCTGGAGCGGCTGCAGGTAAGCCAGATCGACCGGAGGGTCGACCCGGTATTGGAGCGAGTGAAACCGGGAAGGCGAGCAGGTCCGGGGCTTTCCCAGCGAAATGGACGACGCGCTTCGGTCGTTTCCGATCGACAGAATCTGGCTTGCCTCGAGCAAGGCGCGCCCGCTCTGAAGACGGATGGATTTGACGTCGCACCACCAGGACTCATGTCCCATGGCCAGGGCTTCTTGCGCCAGGCGCAGGGTGGTGTCGTGCTCGTGATCGAGCGTGTGCCAGGGATCGGTGATCCAGAGAAATTTCGTTCGCTTCATTTGTTCGGTACGGGCATCAACGATCCGATAGGGCCGTTCAAGCTGTAGGAATAGCTTCCATCCGGTTTCTTGCCGGCGCCCAGAAGCGCGTCGATGAGCGGAAGCGCCTTGAGGACATTTTGGGAAAGTCCGAAATCCACTTTCATGTTCAGCGTGGTCAGCGGCCAGAGTCGTCCCAGCGTCGCGCTTCCCGTGAAATCCGCGTGGACATCGTCGTTCGGATTGGACGCTTTCCCGAGCTGCAGGGTGCGGATATTGAGCTTTCCGTTATCGATCGTCACATCCGCTTTTCCGTCCGCCACGGCAAGGCGGGGGAGCGAAAAACCCATGACCGATTGAGCGTCGACCACGATTTTGGACAGTTGAAGCTGGGAATGCCCGCTTAAGCCGGAGGGATTGCTCAGGTCGCCTTCGAGCGCGAGGTTACCATTGACGATGGCCGAGCCTTGCACTCCCGCCGCCATGGGGAAAACCCCGAGCGCGCCCAGATCCAGCTGATGCGCGTCGGCCGTCAAGTTGATCGGCTGCGAGCCGGGCTTCGGCTGGATCGGGAAGGAAAAATGCGCGATGAGCTCGCTGCCTTTGTTGAGCAAGTGCGCGCTGCCGCCTAATTTTCCGGTCAGAAGCGACAGGATCGAGGGCGAAACGGTGATCTGATCGACTTTCACCGGATCTTTAGGGGGAGGGAAGTTGATCACGACTTGTTTCATCGTGTAGCCGATGCCGAGCCCGATCGAAACCGAGCTTTCCGCGGCGGAAAGGCTGATGCCTTGATTGGCCAAGGCCTGATTGATCGAGCCTTGGATATAGCCGCGGATCTTGTCCTCGGGAAGTTTCAGGAGTGTGAAGAGAATCAGGCAGATGATTCCGAATCCGACCCAGGCCGAATTCTTGATGATTTTCGAGATTTTTCCGGTTTCTTCCGAAGAGGTCTCGGCCGGAGATGGCGTATCGGCACCGACGGGAGCGATGAGCGGGGAGTCAAATTCGGAATTGGGCATGACGGGCTTCCATTTTACTTGGTGGTGTTGAGGAGCGTGAACGCGGAAACCGACAAAGTGGCATCCAGGTATCCGCTCAGATCCGGCTGAGTGTTGATCGTGAGATTGCGCAATTTGACCGGGCGCGAGCCCGTTTCAAGGGCGTAAGCGAATCTGACGAGCTGATGCACGTTCACTTTTTTCACCGTGACATCGTAGAGCGCCTCTTTCGAAAGGTCATTGGTCGTGCCGGCTTTGGACTCGGAGACGCTCAGGTTCTCGTGGGAGATGCCGATTTGCCCGGCATAGCCTTCGAAGTAGGGGGGCCAGGGCCCGTTGTCCGGATTCGCGATCGCCGAGAGCGAGGAGTTCGCGCTGCGAAGCTTTTGCAGGTCCTCGTTGGCGGATTGAAGCTGGAGCAGAAGCTGGGATTTATCGTCCACCTCGCGCTTCAGCGTGTGCACGCCCCAAATGAAGCTCAAGACCAGATACAAAACGAAAGCGGTGACGAGGCCGACGGCGGCGATTTGCAGGTAGGACTTGCTTTCCTGGTCTTGCTCGTCCCATTTGGCTTTGATCTGCTGATACCACTCCTGCTCGCCCAGCCATTGGTTGATGTCTGGCATTTCCATATCAGTGCCCCGCCTCGAAGACCGCTTTGCCGGTGAAAGTCAGTTTCCATTGTTTATTCGCGCCGGCCCCCATTTCTTCCATTTTATCCCGTTTCAGCCCGAGGCGACCGGTGAGCGTCGAGGTCAGTTGCTCGGCCGCCTGTGGCGATGAGACGACGAATGTGAGCGCGGCGCTGGAATCGCTGTCGGGCTTGTAAGGGCCCGGGGCCGATCCTACATGATATTCCATGAGATCCGTCACAAGGGTGGAAGGAACGGTGGCCGAAAGCGTTTGCAGATAGTCGAGCGGCGAATGAGGGTTGAGGGCGGCGAGCTTGGCGGTGTCGCGCTGTTGGTTCAATTGGCGATCCATCGCCTTGCGAAGGCCGGAGGGGTTCGACAGATAGCTGTGAACCGCGCTGTTGGAAATGGAGCCGAAGAAGGTCTTCATGTTGTGCTCGAGCTGGGAGTCCAGGTCCTTCAGCTTCGATTGGTAGGTCGCGGACTGCACGGCAAGGCTTAAGGTCAGGCAGCCGGCGATGGCGCCGACGTACAGCAGCGGACGGCGGAGCGTTTCGAGGTTGAACTCGCGTTGCACGCCGAGCTTGCCGAACAGGCCTTTTCGGAAGTTCAGCGCCTGCGAGCGCTCGGGGCCGACCATGCAAAGGCCCAGGGCGGCGGCGAGCACGAATGACGCATCGGTTTGCTCGGAGTAGGTGACTCCGGAGGTCGCGATCGAGCTGAGCGCCTGGAGCGGGCGCACTGGCGCGCCGATGCTTTCTTCCAACACTTTGGGAAGGCCTGGAAGCAGCGCCGAGCCCCCGGCCAGATAGATTTCGCTCACGTTGAGGTGGGTGATGCTTTTGCAGGTGAGCTCGACTTGTCGCAGCTCGACGATCAGGGTTTGAAGCATCGCAAGGAGGCTTTCCGAAAACTCCGCCTGTTCCGTCGTGATGTTGTTCTGCTGGCCCTGTGAAACGACGAACCCATGGTCGATTTTGGCTCGTTCGGCGTCCACCATCGCGAGGTTGTATTTCTTCGCGATGGCTTCCGTCATGTCGCGCCCGCCCCAGCCGATCTCGCGGGCGATGATCGGCGTTCCGTTCCAGTGAACGTACATGATCGTGTGCTCGTGGCCGATATGCACCAGAATGACGGGGTTTTCCTGCTGCGCGCGGCTTAAAACGCGGTTCATGAGCGTGCGGTAGGCCCAGGATTCGGTGGTGATGAGGTCGGGGTCGATGCCGGCGGTTTTCCAGGCGTTGATCGTTCCCTCGAGATGGCTGCGGAGCGTGGCCGCGACGTGGAGCTCGGTGCCCTGTTTGGATTGGGAAAGAATCGAATAATCGTAGGCCGCGTTCTCGAGCGCGAAGGGCAGATCGTCATCCAGCTCGAAACCCACGCCGGCTTGGATGGACTTTCTATCCCGCGTGGGAAGCTTCATGTTACGGAAGGTGACCTGCCCGGTTTTGAGCGCGATCGCCACGCGATCCGGCTGCTTGGGCAGGGTCGCCATCAGATGGCTCAGTGCCATGATCAGATCCGCATCCGGCGCGACCGGCTGTTCGTAATAGTCATGGATCTCGTAGCGGCCAAAGGCGCTGTCGAATTCCACGGCTTTGATACTGGCGGTTCCGACGTCGATTCCCAGGATTCTCATATTATGAAACTCTCATGAATGTGATCCGAATGCCAGGATCTGGCACCGACTGATGATCCTCATCCCCGCCCGTGTTGACGGGGGTCGTGCTGGGAGTTGCCTGAGGATTGGTACTCGTGCCGCCGGTCGGGTTGCTGGGCTGATTGCCGGATTTGCCCATGAGCGTCACCCAGGCCTCGATCTTACGGCTGCTTTGATTGACGGTGGCCACGACCGTGATTTTGAATTCCTTTTCTTCGACGATGAGCTGGATGTTCCGTTTGGCAAGCGACGCCTTCAACGATGAAATCGCGGTATCGTTCTTGTAGGCCTGCACGCTGTTTTTCAGGTAGGTGAAGAAATCGTCCGGGCTTTGAAAGGAATTATCCTGATCAGGGTCGTCCCGGTATTTGAAGAAGTCGGCGACCTCCGGATCGGTCATATTCGGGACGAGCGCGCGCAGACCGCCTTCCTGCAGCGTGTTGACGTCGATACCCGACGTTCTGGCGACGGTCAGGTTCGGTGAGAAAAAGTCATAGAGCTGGTCGTCCATCATCGGGAGCATGCGCAGCTCCGTGACCGAATAGAACGGGCCCCGCTTAGGCGGATAGATGTTTCTCAGGCCGCTGTTTTTCTGCTCGTAGGAGGGATCGGCCCAAGCCACCAGGGTGTCCATGAAGTCCTCCATCCGGAAGTCGCGATAATCAGAAGCGACGTCCGGGTCCGCCTGGATTTTCTGGTTCATGATGGCGGTGAAATAGTCGGACAAACTCTCGCGCGCGGTGTCGGCGTTATAGGGCCCGATGCTGGGCGTGGCGCTCGGGGTGGTCGAAGGATTGGCGCTGGGGCTCGCGCTCGGCGTGGGCATCGGCCCGTAGCCCGCGAGAATGCTGTTCAGGTTATAACGGGACGAAACGGATTCAATGAGCGAGGTGAAGGAGCCGTCGAGCCCGGAGGTTTTTTGAAATTTATCGATCTGATCTTTATCCGAGGTGGTGAGTCCCGGAATATTGGTCGGGATCGGAAACATGATCGGGAAGCTCCAGATCTGATCCATCATCGATTGCGGCACGACCGATTTGCCGTCGCTGCTGCTGCCCGCCATATTTTTAATCTGCTCTTTGACGATTTGATAGGCTTTGAGCCGAAGAAGCGAAAGCTTGAATCCGCTTTTGGCGAGATACAGGGCTTTCGTCCGGTCCAGCCCGTCATAGGCGAGCTTTCGATTCATCTGGGCGGTAAAGGTCAGTTCCGTGACCAGAAGCGCGAGCACGCTGATCGACGCCAGCACCATGAAGAGTGCGATGCCGGATTGATTCCGCCGCTCAGGCTGTTTAGGTGCTGGGGTTGAGTCCACTGAGGGGCATCTCCGGTCTGAAGTAATAGGTTCCCTGGAAAGTGAGTCGCGAGCGGCCGTGAACTTCGATTTCCACCCGAATGATATCCGGATAGGTGTTGTTCGATTTCTCGCTGTCCCAGCTCGTTTCCCACTTGTCCTTGCGCTTGTTGTAGTAGTCAAACTTGAATTTGGTCACGCCGTGAAGAAGCGGGTAGATGACGGCGTTTTCGCGGTCTTTGTAGTCGTCATTATCGAAAGCGTCGACATTCTCGGTTTTGGCCAGTACCGAGGAGTCGTCGGCGTTGATGTCAGGTTGGGGTTGTTCGTCCCGCTTGAACTCATAAGTGATTTTGACGAATTCGCTTTCCGGCTTGTCCTTGTACATCCGGACGTGGGACGCCGAGATGAAAGAGATTTTTTTGTCCGTTCCGAGGAAATGGCTCGGACGCAGTCCCGAAGTATCGATGGCCGGACTCCAAAAAGTGCCGCCGGTTTCCAGCTCGGCGCCGATCGCGCTGTTGACCGTGGGCTGGCCGCTGCTGGCGGTAGAGGCGCCGGCATTCGGAAGGTTGCCGACTGGGGGCGTGACGCTCGGGGCCGGCTGCGGTCCGTTTTGAATCATGATCAGGGGCGAGTACATCTGGGCGACATCGCGGTCGACGATTCCCATCACGGTCCGGATCGTGTTGTAAAATTCGCCTTCGGTCTGAAGGTCGTCGCGCAGCTTGAAGGTCTGGCTCGTGGCCTGGTAGATGCCCAGGCTGATAAATACGAGGATCGCCATGACGATCAGGACTTCCAGGAGGGTGAACCCCCGGTCATCGGTCGGGCGCGGGATTGTTCTATTGAGAGAGCTGGAATTCATGGTTCAGGTCCACCCAATAGGTCGAGATTTCGAAGCTCTGCTCCTTGGAGCCGTTCATCCAGGTGATGGTGACGGTCACTTGCCGTATCGCCTTGGATAGAAACTGATAGACGAGCTTCGACATCATGTCCGCGATTTGTGAATTGGCGTTGTCGCCGCCCGCCGCCGCGCCGGCCGCGTTTTTGGTCATATTGCCGAGATTGGGAAATTCGATTTCCTTGATGACTGATTTCCAGCGGTAAGTGGAATAGGGTTCGGGGAAGGTTCCGCCGTCCTCCTTTTTGACCTCGTCGAAAGTTTTGCCCTCGAACTTGTACTCGGTTTCGACCATCTGCCGCTTGGCCAGCATTTCGATGACGGTCATCTCATGGGTGCGCGCCGAAGCGTTGATGCTGCCGGAGATCGTGCCCAGGATCGCCGCGAAGGCCATCGTCATGATCGCGAGGGCGATGATGGTTTCAAGAAGCGTGAAGCCTTTCATTTTTTGCCGAAAGCCTCGTCTTCCTTGATGTAACGCGAGTAAAGGTCGGTATGTCCGGCGACGATGGTGAAGACCAGCGATACATGGTGGTCGGATTCGTCCTTCAGATGAAGGATGGTCGGCTCCGTCATGCCGTTCGGAAAGATGTGAGTGTAGGCGACCGTCGTCACGGGAGGCGCAAGGGGTTCCTTGCTTTGCTGCGTGATGACATCCTCGAACTTAACCCCTCGGGGCAGCGCCATTTTCTTGCTCGTCACGCTCTTGTCGATCTCAAAGGGCGATGCCGGCTGCGAGCTGGCGCTTTGCCCGAAGCGGCGCCGGCCCGCGGCCTTTTCTTTGGATTCGGCCGTATCGAGAAGGGTCGTGGGCGGACCGCTTTCCACCCAGTATTCTTCGCTTTTCATGTCGTAAACGAGCCGGTAGACATTTCCGGTGATGGCCGCCGAATTATAGGCGTCTTTGAAGGTCGAGGCTATTTTCCGCGTCGCGCTCTCGATCGAGACCTGGAAATAACTGCTGACGCTCGGAAGCGCGATCACGGCGATAACCGCGATCAGCGCGATGACGACGATGACTTCGATCAGGGTGAAGCCGTCCCGTGCATCGCGCCGATCCATCTCAGCTTTGATCATCCGCGGAAGAAATGATGCCTTTCTGATCCGGGCTGCCTTGGCCATTGGGCCCCCAGGACTTGAGGATGTATTTGTTTCCGCTGTTTTCGTAAATGTAGTCGTTGCCCCACGGATCCTTCGGGACCTTTCCGCCCTTGACGAACCCTTCAGGATCGTAGTTCTTGCACTCACGGCCGACCGGAGCTTTCACGAGCGCGTCGAGGCCTTGCTCCGAGGTGGGATAAAAGCCGCAGACCCGGCGGAAGTCATCGAGCACGACGCCCAGCTGCTGGATCTGGATGCGCGCGGACTTGACTTTCGCCTCTTCGAAGCGGCTCATCACGTTCGTGGCGACCAGGGTGCCGATCAAGCCGATGACCGCGATGACGATCAAAAGCTCGATGAGCGTGAAACCCTTTTGGGATTTCAGGATGGCGGACCGGACCGCCGATTTTAAGTCAGATTTCAGTTTCATTTCAGTTTCTCTCCTTATCTCAACGTTGATTGATGTTTGAAATATCCAAAAGCGGAACGAATACGGCGAGCACGATCACCGCGACGGCGCCGCCCATCATGATGATCATGAGGGGTTCGAGCAGCGAGGTCATGGCGTCGATTTTCGTGTTTACCTGTTCTTCATACGTATCGGCGATGTTTTTGAGCATGGCCGGAAGCTCGCCGGTTTTTTCCCCGATCGCGATCATATGGATCATCATGGGCGGGAACTGGCCGCTTTTTCGCAATGGATCGGCGATCGATTGGCCTTCGGTGATGTTTTCTCGCGCGTCGGTGATGGCCCGTTCGATCGGAACGTTGCCGACCAGGTTCTTCGCGATGTTCATCGCCGCCAGGATCGGCACGTTGCTGCTCAGCAGGGTACCGAGCGTGTTCGCGAAGCGGGTGACGGCGATCAGCCGGATCAGCGGGCCCATGATGGGCAGCGTCAGCTTGAAGGCGTCCCATTTCGGCTTGCCGCCCGCCGAGCGGATGAACTTAAGAAAGAAGAACAGGAAAAGGCCGACGCTCAGCGCGATCAGATACCAGTAGCTCACGATGAACTCGGAGAGGCTCATTAAGAGGGCGGTGATGGGAGGCATCTTCTTGTTCATCGAGGTGAAGATCTTCTGCATCTGAGGGATGACGAATGTAAATATGCCCAGCATCAAAACGAAGGCGACCCCCATCATCAAAGCGGGGTAGGTCATGCCGCCGATGACTTTGCTGCGCAGGCGCATCTGCGCCTCTTTCAGGTCCGCGAGCCGGAGCAATACCAAACCCAAGGTGCCCGAGCTTTCGCCCGCTTCGATCATGTTGACGAAAATCGAATCGAAGACTTTCGGATGCGTTGCCAGGGCTTTCGCGAAACTCGAACCCTCGTTCACGTCCTGGCGCACTTGCGAAAGAATCACTTTGAGCCGCTCGTTCTCGGTTTGATCCACCATGGCGGTGAGGGCTTCCACGAGTGGGATATTGGCTTTGATGAGCGAGGCGAGCTGCCGGGTCATGGCGGCGATTTCCGCGCCGCTGACCCTTCCGCCGAAGAACGGCACCGACGAGGTGCTCGATCGCTGGGTCGAATTCTTTTCGGTGATGCCCGTCACCATCAAGCCTTGCTTTTTCAGCTTGGTCCGGGCGGCCTTTTGGCTTTCGGCTTCAACGATGCCCTTGGCGGGCTTGCCATCGGCTGAAAGCGCTTTGTAGTCGTAGAGTGGTGGCATTTTTTATCCCGTCTCGACGTCCGCGTGGGTCGCGCGCATGAGCTCGTCGACCGTCGTGATGCCCGCGAGGACTTTGCCGATTCCGTCCGCGCGAAGCGGGATCATGCCGGCCTCGACGGCGACCTTCTTGACCTCGTTCGCATCGGTATTCCGGATGATCAAGCTGCGGATCTTATCGTCGATGGTCAGCAGCTCGTGAATCACCGTTCGGCCCGAATACCCCGTTTGCGAGCAGGACGCGCAGCCGACCGCGCGGTAAATCGTGGCATCCGGCGGAAGCGCTTTCATACCCAGCTCATGCATTTCGAATTCGGACGGCGTATGCGGAACTTTGCACTTGGAGCAGACCCGGCGGATCAGGCGCTGGGCGATCACGCCCAGCAGCGAGCTTGCGACCAGGAATGGCTCGACCCCCATGTCGATCAAGCGGGTCGGCGCGCCCGCCGAGTCGTTCGTATGCAGCGTGGAGAGGACCAAGTGGCCGGTGAGCGACGCATTGATCGCGATTTCGGCGGTCTCCCGGTCGCGAATTTCGCCGACCATGATGATGTCCGGGTTTTGGCGCAGAAAGGAGCGCAAGGCCGCGGCGAAGGTCAGTCCGATTTTGGTGTTCGCCTGCACCTGATTGATGCCGGGAATCTGATATTCGACCGGGTCTTCGACGGTCATGATGTTGCGCTCGGAGCTGTTGAGCTTCACGAGACAAGACGAAAGGGTGGTCGATTTACCGGAACCCGTCGGCCCGGTCACGAGAATGATTCCGTATTTGCTGAAAATCAGCCGGTCGATCGCGTCCGAGCTTTTCTCGGAAAAGCCCAGCTGCTTGAGCTGCAGCGGGGTGCCGGATTGCTCGAGAATACGCATGACCAGGCGCTCGCCGTACAAAGTCGGCAACGTCGAGAGTCGGATGTCGACGTCTTTGCCGGCGATCTTGATCTTGATGCGGCCGTCCTGGGGCAGGCGTTTTTCGGCGATATCGAGCACGCCCATGACCTTGATGCGGGATGAGATCGCGGCGTGCGCTTTTTTGGGCTGCCGGATGACGTCGTAAAGAACGCCGTCCACCCGGAAGCGCACGACGAATTCCTTTTCGAAAGGCTCGATGTGGATATCGGAAGCCTTCTCTTTGACCGCGCGGAAGATCAACGAATTGACGAAACGGATCACCGGGGCGTCGTCTTCCGTCGCTTCGAGAATATCGATCGGGCCTTCGAGATCGTAAGCCTCGTCGAAGTCGCCTTCGATTTTCTCCACCAAGTTGGCCGTGCTGCGCTCGTAGACGCGGTTGATCGCATCTTGAATTCGCATGCTCGTGCTGACCACGATCCGGATGTGCTTGCCGGTCAGGACCCGCAGGTCATCCGCGATGGCTGGGGCGAATGGATCCGATACGCAGACGATGAGAATATCGCCGTGCGGGCCCGGCTGGATCCCGATCGGCAGGCATTCCTTGGTTTTCGCGTAGTTGATCGGGATCGTGCTCAGCAGCGCGGGATCGATTTCATTGGCCTTCAGGTCTTCAATGAAAGGGATCCCGATCTGAATGCAAAGCGCGCGCATCAGCTCGTGCGGAAGGATCAGGTTTTTCCGAACCAGAATATCGCCGAGCAGACCGCCTTCGCGGGCTTGGGTCTGGATCGCCTCCGCGAGCTGCTCCGCCGTCAGGGACGTGTGCTTGAGGAGAATCTCGCCGATTTTCGGTTCGGCGAACGTGGCTTGTTTTGCGGATCCACTCATTGAATAACGTTCCCTTCAGGAGTCGGCGCCGCTTGCGGCGCCGGCAGCGCGTCCGGCTGGGCCGGAGGGCTGATCGGAGCCGGTCGTTCGATCGGAGCTGCCGGAGCCGCCGCCGCTCCGGGCGCGAGTTGAGCCGGCGTTTCCACCGCCGGAGGCGTGGCGCCAGGGGCGTGTGCCGCCTCTTTCAGCACATCTTTGTTATAAGTTTCCTGGTTTTCATCAAGGCTGACCGAGGTTTCGACCTTTCGGTTCATCAGCTCCTTGATGTCGGGGAGACGCCGGATCATCTCGTCACGATTATCGCGATAAGGATCCTCGCCGCCGAAGTTCTTCTCGATGTAGTTATCACGTTCTTTGAGCTTGCGATCGAGAATTTCACGGACTTTCTCGTATTGCCGCACGATGTGCGGGGTCATGAACATGAGGAGATTGGTCTTGGTGACCGTCGAGTCTTTCGCGCTGAACAACCAGCCCAGAATCGGGATGTCGCCCAGGATCGGGATTTTCGACACCGTGTCCACGACGTCGTCACGCATTAAGCCGCCCAGGACAATGGTATCCGAATCGCCCACCACGACCGTAGTCTTGGCGGTGCGCTCGAGCGTCGCGTACGCTTGGTTCTGGACCGCCGAGGGAAGGTTGCGCTGCTCGATTGCGCCGATCTTGGTTTCCACATCGAGCTTCACGAAATTCGAGCTCTTGTTGATCTGCGGCTTGATCTTGATCGAAAGCGCGACCGATTCTTTGCTGACCGATTGCGAAGTTCCCGCGCCTTGGACCGCGGTCGTCGTCAGGTACGGAATTTTTTCCGCCGACTCGAAATTCGCTTCCGAGTTATCGAGCGCGATGATTTGCGGGGTCGCGAGCACGTTCGATTTCGTGTTGCTTTGGATCAGCTTGATCAGGCCCTGCACACTGTACACGGGGTAGGACGTACTACCAACCGTCACCGTGGTTTGCTTGCCGAACGGGATGCCGATCAAGGCGCCGGTCAGGCCGATCGGGTTCATGATGAAAGACGACAAGTCGTTATTGGTCGTCAGTCCCACGCCGTTCGTCGGGCTGACGACGTTGCTGGAATAATCAAACGATTTGTTCAAAGCGACTTCCATGACGATGATTTCGACGTAGACTTCATCGCGCGGGATATCGAGCCGGGTGATCACTCGTTGCACGGTCACGAAGTCGGCCGGCGAGGCGTTGATCACGAGCGCATTGGTCGCCTTGTCGGGGGAAACTTTCACGTTCGATTCGAACAAGGTTTGAGTGGTCGGGTTGACGCCCGTCCCGCCGGCGGCGCCGGTGGCCCCGGGGGGGTGAGCCGCGCCCGCGACCGCGTTTTGGGAAATGCTGTTCAGGGTGTTCGCGATCTGCTCGGCGTCGGCGAACTGCAAGTAGACGACGTGGACTTTCCCGCCGCCCGTGATTGCCGGTTGCTTTTGGTCCAGGCGCGCGACCAGCGCGCGAACCTGCTCGGCGCCTTTGCTGTTGGCGTTCACGATCAGGGTGTTGGTGCGCTCGTCGGCGATGATCGTGTTGATCACGCCGCCTTCTTTGGTCCGTCGCGCGCTGAAGCGCCCGGCGCCGCCCGCGGCCGCGCCAAAGCGGGGAGCCGCGCCGCCGCCCGCGGGGGATCCGCCGGTTCCGGGAATCAGCGTATCGATCAATTTCGAGAGCTCCGCGGCCGACGCGTAGCGCACGCTGATGACGTCGAGCCCGACGTCATAGCCTTCGACGTCGAGGATCTCGAGCATCTTGCCCAGCTTCGAAATGTTGGCGCCGGTATCGGTCACGATGATCGTGTTGGTCTGCTCGTAAGGGACGATGCGGGAGTTCGCCGGCATGAAGCCGCGGAAAGTGCGCGCGACTTCTTCGGCGTCGATGTACTTCAGCGGGAACACGCGCGTGATCAGCGCGTCCGTGTCGGGCGAGTAGTCGCCGGTGTAAGTTCTGAGCTGTTTGTCGCGGGCGTCGCGCTGGCGGGCGATGCGAATGTATTTGCCCGAAGGAATGAGCGCGAACTGGTTCATGTCGAGCGCGGTCAGAAAGGCTTTCCAAGCGTCGCTCACCGTGATCGGCGAGTTGGAAATGATGCTGATGCGGCCTTTCACGTCCTTGTCGAAAATGAAATTCTTGCCCGTGAGCTTGCCCAGGGTCTTGGCGATATCCATGATGTCGGCGTCGGGAAAATTGAAGTCATTGACGACTTCGCGGCCGCCTTCGCCGGTTTCGGCGTCAACCGGAATGGCCGCGCTGTTATTGCGCGAGATCACGCCGGAAGGATTCGGGCTGCCTCCGCCCGAGACCGCGTTGCCCTGAGGGGCGCCGCCGGGAGGGGCGAATCCCGTACCTCGCGCGCCCGGCGCGGCCGCCGCGCCTTGCGCGTTTTCTTCGTCTTCGTCGTCGAAGAAATTTTTGTTCTGCGATTGCGACGGGGCGCCCGGCGCCGCTTGGGCCGCAGGGGCGGCGTTTGCGGGCGCGCCGGCGTGATTAGCGAACGGGCTCGGAAAGGGCCGCGCGCCCGGCGCGAAGCCGGCTGTTTGCGCGTGGGCGTTGCTCGTCATCAAGGCGAACAAGCCGATGAGCCCGATCAGCCCCGCCGTGCCGGCCGTGATTCGGACCCATTTGAGCTCGTGCTCGCTGACGGAATCGCCAAAATTGAACGCGGTTTCGGTTTTAGTGGATTTCATATGAGAACGTCTGCGACTTTCCGTCGCGCTTGATCTGGAGTTCCAGGCTCGAGCGCGTCTTAAGGCTGTTGAGAAGCTCAAATGCTTTGCCAGGGTCGTTGACCGGCTGCCCGTCGAGACCGGCGATCACGTCGCCGTTCTTGAGACCGAGCTGGTCGTAAATGCTATGCGGGACAATTTGAAAAAGCTTGTAGCCGGAGGCCACCCCGTTTTCGAAGTTCGGCACGGCGCGGGCTTGCGTGAGAATATTGTTGAGGTCGGAGAGGGCCTTATCGACCTCCTTGCGGTCGATGTTGAATTGATTGGAGGCCACTTGCTCGATGCCGGGTGTCGCGGGCCCGTTCGCCACGCCGACGCTCTTGCGCATGATCAGGTCTTCCGGCAGCTCGATGTATTCCCGATGATTGGCCTGGATATTGACGAAGATCACCCGCGTCGGCTCGATCTTGACGATTCGGGCCTTGCCCGGGATCTCCTCGTCGACGCGAATCGGGTAAACCATGCTCGCGCTTTTGTCCTCGATGGTGGCGATGGAGCGCCGCTCGTCGCGCAGGATCACGGTGCCCAGGAGATTCAGGGGCAGCGTCGATTTGACCGGGGCCCCGCCTGGATCGAAGCCGGGGGCCTGCGTCTCTTCGCCCGGGATCAGTCCTTTATGGTTGAAGAGATTGCGAGTCATGACGATGTTGAAGTCCTCGAGCGACCGAGGCTTTTTCAGCGCGAAAGACGGCCTCGGGGTCGGAGGCTCGGGGATGCGGCTTCCCACGAGAAGCGCGATCACGTCGGCGAGGAAAAACGCGCAAAGCATGATCGTCAATATCTTGCCGTAAAAGGCATAGCCGCGCCCTTGGGCGATGCGGGTCATGCGTTCGGCAAACTCGCGGTAATCGAGATTGGCGATCACGGCCGGGATCTGTTGGACGTGTTTGCCCTTCAGAATGCGCGTCAGGCGGGTGCGGGTGCCTTCGTTTGTAGGCTCGGGCGCCGCTTCAGGCTGTTGTTCTTCCGGAGGCGGTTCGAACGCTTGCGTCGGTTCTTCCAGCGGAGGCGCGGAGGGAGTTTCCGGTTCGGGGGTAGGCGTGCCGCCGGTTTGACCGACGTTCAATACCGTTCGGTCAACCGTATGCTCCGACGTGCGCTCGACGATTTTGCCTTCGAGCACCTCCATCTGAGGTCCGGACTCTTCTTCAGGGAGCTCGATCTGCTCGCCGTGAGAAGATTTTTTTCTGAATCGATCGAAAATTTTTTTCATGAAACGCCCAAGCGGCATATGACGCAAGAGCAAGCCCAGTGCCAGATATAGTCAAAATGCGCCAAGATGAAAACTCCCTCAGTTGTTCCGGAACGGCCTTAAAATCATTCAGGTTCTTCTGATTCATCTTAAGCCGGTTTTTTGACGGCCGCCCAGCGAATTCTGAAATAGCGCAAAGCGTAGGACAGTTTGTCAGAACTGAATGATTTTGTTACTTTCAAATGACAAATTGTCACAGGGGATTCAAATGACGAGCATAAATCAGAACAGCTTTATGAAGTCGCTTTTTTTCGGTCAGATTCGCGAAGAATTCATCTTTCCTTATCCTCATCTGCCGGCGGAAACGGCCGAGTCCGTGAAAATGGTGCTCGATTCGATCGAGCGCTTCAGCAAAGAGCAGATCAAAGCGGCCGAATGGGACGAAAAAGGCGCGATGCCGAAAGAGATGCTCGCTCAAATGGCCGAGCTCGGGATTCTCGGCATCGCGGTTCCGGAGGAATTCGGCGGGCTCGGGCTTCCGCAATCGGGCTACGTCCGCATTCTCGCCTCCATGGCGGCCATCGACGGGGCATCCGCCGTGACCATGGGCGCTCATCAAAGCATCGGCTACAAGGCGCTTTTGCTTTTCGGCGCCGAGGAGCAGAAGAAAAAATATCTGCCGCGTCTCGCGGCGGGCGAATTGATCGCCTGCTACTGTCTGACCGAAGCGGGCTCGGGCTCGGATGCGGCATCCATCAAGACTTCCGCCAAATTATCCGCTGACGGCAAGCACTGGATCCTCAACGGCAGCAAGCTTTGGATCACCAACGGCGGCGTGGCGACCTTCGCGACGATTTTCGCCAAAACCGAAGTCGAAGAAAAGGGCGTGAAGAAAGACAAGCTGACTTGCTTCGTGGTCGAGCTGCCGGCCGAAGGTTTCATTCCGGGTCCTCCCGAGCACAAGCTCGGGATCCGCGCGTCTTGGACGAACGCGATCACCATCGAAAACCTCAAGATCCCGGTCGAGAACGTCGTGGGCGGAATCGGCCAAGGATTCAAGGTGGCGATGGGCGTTCTCAATCACGGACGTTTGGGTCTTGCGGCCGGTTGCATCGGCGGCGCGAAAAAGGCCATCGAAGCGTCGGTTCAGCATGCCACCGAACGGGTGCAGTTCAAAAAGCGCATCGGCGATTTCGGACAGATCCAGGAAAAGATCGCGCGCATGATGACCAAAACCTATGTCGCCGAGAGCATGGTTTACATGACCACGTCTTTCATCGATCGCAAGGATATGGACTACTCGGTCGAGAGCGCGATTGCGAAAGTTTACGCCTCGGAAATGCTCTGGGAAGTGATGGATGAAAACATCCAGATCTGGGCGGGCCTGGGCTACATGAAGGAGTACCCGTATGAGCGTTGGCTGCGTGACGCGCGAATCAACCGTATTTTCGAAGGAACCAACGAGATTCTGCGCGCCTTCATCGCTTTGACCGGGATGCAGGGACCGGGGCAGGAGCTGGCCGGCCTTGCCGAGGCGATCAAGTATCCGCTGAAGGGCATCGGCCTGGTGAGCGACTTCGCGATTCGCAAGGTGAAGCAGAATGTCCTCGGCGAAAGCATGACCAAGCCTCATCCCGCGCTCAAAAAGATGGCGGGAATGCTCGAGGAATACTCGGTCGAATTCGCGACCCAGGTGGAAGTGCTCCTGCGCCGCCACGGCAAGCAGATCGCGGAGAAGCAATTCGCGCAAAAGCGGATCGCGGATATCGCCATCGATCTCTACGGGATGGCTTGCGTGCTCGCCCGCGTGACGGACGCCATTGCAAGGAACGGGGGGCCTGAAAAAACGCAGCTCGAGCTCGCGATGGCCGAAGCGTTTTTCAATCGTGCAAACCGAAGCATCCGCGGGAACTTCAAGGCCATGGATCGCAACGATGATGAAGCGATGAAGTTTATCGCCGCTCAGGCATACGAGAGGGGCGGCTATCCTTTCGACAGCCCGCTCGATAAGTAGGCTGAATAAACGCGATTTGCGGTTCGCCAGCTTTTGGTCGACTGTCTAAAAAAATGACAGTCATGAATATGCGGATCTGATTTAAACGCGATCCCGGGCTTTTTGGCCCCAGGAACATCCATACCTTAACCTTGATGTCTGTGTTGATGCACTTCGGCATTGCGCTTGCTCATGTGCGGTCTGCCTGCGAACGCAGTGCAGCAAAGGTAGGACGTAAAACTATGGACATCTTTATGCAAAGTATTCAGACAACAATCCGGGATTATTGGAATTATATTATTAGTTAATTATTTCAATAGGTTGCAGCCCGTCTGAGTCGACTTAGTGTTTGACTTTTAGACAGCGGGTGTGGTAAGGTCCCCCAGCTTCACGGGGGAAGATGTTCGTACCGTTTGGCCTTTTTAGGTTGTCGTTTGGAGGTTTCCGGCATGTTTAAAGTGGGAGACAACGCCGTTTATCCGGCTCATGGTGTCGCTGTCATCAAAAGAATCGAAGAAAAGGACGTTGGTGGCAAGAAGAAGTGCTTCTATGTGCTTCAAGTGGTCGATAACCAGATGACGATCATGGTGCCGACGGACAATGTTGACTCGGTGGGTCTCCGTGAGATCATTTCGACCAAGGACGTCAAAGCGGTTTATGACATTCTGCGTGAGCGCAACGTCAAGATTGATCAAACGACCTGGAATCGCCGTTATCGCGAGTACATGGAGAAGATCAAAACCGGCTCCATTTTCGAAATCGCGGAAGTTCTTCGCAATTTGATTCTTTTGCGCCACAGCAAGGATCTCTCTTTCGGCGAGCGCAAGATGCTCGATCAGGCCAAGCACTTGCTGGTCAAGGAGATCTCTCTCGCCAAGCAGGCCAAAGAGGAAATCATTGAGCAGGAAATCCAAGCGATTTTCGCCTCATAATCTCTTCATAATCTGGTGAAAAGTGCGCTAGACTGGCGTCTATGCGCGCGATCCGTGAAATCAAGCTCACGAATACTCTCTCCGGCAAGAAGGAGGTCCTTGAGACCCTCGAGCCGGGCAAACTGAAGATGTATTCGTGCGGCCCCACGGTTTACGGGCTGATTCACATCGGCAATCTTCGCGGCGGGCTCGTCGCGGATCTGTTTTTCCGCTACTTCAAGCGCGTCGGTTACGACGTGACTTATGTGCGCAATTACACCGACGTCGACGACAAGATCATCAAGCGCGCAGCGGAGGAAAAGACCACCGCGGATGAGATCGCCCGCAAGTACATCGTCGAGGTCGAGCGCGATTACGCGGTTTCGGGAATGCTCGAACCCACGCACAAGACCACGGTACGGGATCATATCGCCGAGATCATCGAGATGATCGAGAAGATCATCGAATCGGGCAGGGCCTATGTGATCGATACGGGCGAAGTGCTTTTCTCGATCGAAAAAGCGGATCACTACGGCAAGCTCTCGCATAAAAATATCGAGGAGCTCCAGGCCGGCATCCGCGTGGAAGTGAACGCCAAAAAACGTAATCCGATGGATTTCACGCTTTGGAAGCCGGCGAAGCCGGGAGAGCCCGCCTGGGACAGTCCCTGGGGAAAAGGGCGTCCGGGTTGGCATATCGAATGCTCGGCGATGGCTTCCAAATGGCTGGGCGATACGATCGATGTTCATCACGGCGGCGAGGATCTGATTTTTCCCCATCACGAAAACGAGATCGCCCAGAGCGAGGCGGCAAGCCACAAGACGCCTTTTTCGCGCTACTGGCTGCATCATGCGTTTTTGACTCTTTCAAAAGAGAAAATGTCGAAAAGCCTCGGTAATATCTTCACCGCCCAGGAGTTCTTGAAGCGCTACGGCGGGGAAGTCGCGCGCTACATGCTGCTTTCGGTGCATTATCGCTCGCTCATCGATTTCGGGAACGAAACGATCGAACATACGCTGCAGGGCCTGCATCGCATCTACGAAGCGAAGGCCTTGGCGCTCGAGATCAGCAAGCAGGCGCGCGCGCGCGCGGATCTCCGGGCGGAAAGCGTTTGGGGCGAGTTCGCCGCGAGCAGCGAGGCCGCGCGCAAGGAAATCGACGACGCTTACGCGAACGATTTCAATACGGCCGGTGCCTTGGGCTCCCTTTTCACGTTGATCCGCGCTTTCAATCGGGCGGCGGCGGAGCCGCTGGCTCGCGCGACCCCGTCGGCCGTGCTTGGCGCGACGGAGCTGCTGAAAATCATCGATGACGACATCGGTGGAGTGATCGGGGTGGGGCGGCTTGACCCTCGCAAAGCTTTGGAAGATATTTCGCGCATCCGCGCCGAGCGTTCTTCGGCGACCGGCACCGCGCGGCCGACGGAAACCGAGATCCTGGCGCTGATCGCCGAAAGAGCGGAAGCACGCAAGGCTAAAAATTTCGCGCGAAGCGACGAGATCCGGAAAGAGCTCGACGCTCGCGGCGTGACGATCAAGGATGGAGCGGCGGGCACGACCTGGGATTACAAATGAAGTACAAGGATCGGAAATTCGAGCTCGTCACCAAGTTTCAACCGACGGGCGATCAGCCGCAAGCCATCGAAGCGCTTGTGCGCGGAATTGGAGACGGAAAAAAATCCCAAACCCTGCTCGGCGTGACCGGCTCCGGAAAAACCTTCACGATGGCGAATCTGATCGCCCGGACGAATAAGCCGACCCTGATCCTGAGCCACAATAAGACGCTGGCCGCGCAACTGTTCAGCGAGTTCCGGGAATTCTTTCCCAATAACGCGGTCGAATACTTCGTCAGCTATTACGATTATTACCAGCCCGAAGCCTACGTTCCGTCGACCGACACCTATATCGAAAAAGATTCGCAGATCAACGACGAGATCGACAAGCTTCGCCATTCGGCGACACGCTCCCTTCTTGAGCGTAATGACGTGATCATCGTTTCCTCCGTGTCGTGCATCTACGGCTTGGGTTCCCCCGAAGCGTATGAAGGGCTTCTGCTTTATCTCGAAACGGGGCGCGAGGCGAAGCGCCAAGACGTGCTGAAAAAGCTCGTTGAAATCCAATACAAGCGGAATGACGTCGATTTCCATCGCGGCACTTTTCGGGTCCGCGGCGACGTCGTCGAGATTTTTCCCGCCTACGAGGAGGAGCGCGCGATTCGGGTCGAGTTTTTCGGCGACGAAATCGAGTCGATCTCCGAAATCGATCCGCTCCGGGGCATACGTATCCAAAAGCTCTCGCGCGTGACGATTTATCCCGGCTCCCATTACGTGACGACGGCCGAAAACCGCAAGCGCGCGATCCATACCATTCGCGAAGAGCTGCGCGAACGGCTCACCGAGCTCAATTCCCTCGGGAAGCTCGTCGAAGCCCAGCGCCTCGAGCAGCGCACGATGTTCGATCTCGAGATGATGGAAGAGCTCGGGTTCTGCCAAGGCATCGAAAATTATTCCCGCCATCTGACGGGACGTCCTCCGGGCGCGCCGCCGCCCACTTTGCTCGAATATTTTCCGAAGGATTTTCTGCTCATCGTCGATGAAAGCCATGTCACGATCCCGCAGATCGGCGGCATGTACCGCGGCGACCGCGCCCGCAAAAGCACGCTGGTGGAGCACGGCTTTCGCCTGCCGTCCGCGCTGGATAACCGCCCCATGAGCTTTGAGGAGTGGGAAAAAAGCCTCAATACGTCGCTTTATGTTTCGGCCACGCCCGGCGATTACGAGCTGAAGGCGAGCGGCGGGGAGGTCGTCGAGCAGGTGATCCGTCCGACCGGGTTGCTGGATCCGGTCGTGGAGGTCCGCCCGGCCGCCAAGCAGGTGGACGATCTGCTCGATGAGATCCGGATCCGCGCGCAAAAAGGCGAGCGCGTTCTGGTGACCACGCTCACGAAAAAGCTCGCCGAGGATCTGACCAAATTCTATCTCGAGCAGGGCGTACGGGTGAAATACCTTCATTCGGACATCGATACCCTGGAGCGGATTGAGATCCTGCGTGACTTGCGTCTAGGGGTATTTGACGTCTTGATCGGCATCAATCTTTTGCGCGAAGGGCTGGATTTGCCCGAAGTCTCGCTCGTGGGTATTTTGGATGCCGATAAAGAAGGCTTCTTGCGCGGGTATCGCGCGCTCATTCAGACGATCGGCCGCGCCGCCCGAAACGTCGAGGGGCATGTCATTCTTTACGCCGACCGGATGACCGACAGCATGAAGCGCGCGCTCGAGGAAACCGCCCGGCGTCGCGCGATTCAGCACGAGTACAACCTGGCGAACGGCATCACCCCGCAGACGATCGTGAAGGCGATTCCGGACCGCATCACGGGGGAGCAGGAGACGGCGGATGGAAAGGTCGTTCGCATCAACGACAAGGCGGCGCTCGCCAAACGCGCGTTGCGCACGGGCGCGGGCTCGGGCCATGGCCGAAGCGTTTGGAGCGCGGCGGACTCGGCCGGCGGACGCGGCAACGCCCTTGCAGTAGCTAATCTCGATTTATTGGATGAGAGCGAAAGGGTCGAGCAGATCCGCCAGACGGCGGGTGAGTATTTCACGTCGCTCGAGAAACTTGCCGCGACGATCGCGAAGATGGAAGACGAGATGAAGCTTGCCGCCAAAGCCATGCAGTTCGAGCGCGCCGCCGAGCTTCGGGATCGCATCAAGCGGCTAAAAATCCTGAATCTGGGTATATGAGCTTGAACCGCCTGTCGCGCGAAAGCAGTCCCTATCTGCTTCAGCATCAGAATAATCCGGTGGATTGGTATCCGTGGGGGGAGGAGGCGCTTTCGCGCGCCCGCCGCGAGAACAAGCCCATTTTGCTGAGCGTGGGATACTCTTCCTGCCATTGGTGCCATGTCATGGCGCATGAGAGCTTTGAAAACGAAGAGATCGCGCGCCTCATGAACGAGCGGTTCATCAACATCAAAGTGGATCGCGAGGAGCGGCCCGATCTCGATCAGATCTATCAGAACGTCGCGCAGGCCATCACGCGCGGCGGCGGCTGGCCACTGACGGTTTTTCTGACTCCGGATCTTCGGCCGTTTTTCGGCGGGACCTATTATCCGCCGGAAGATCGGTGGGGAAGGCCGGGGTTCCCCCGAGTGCTTCAGGCGCTCTCGGACGCGTTTCACAATGATTATGCCGGCATTTCGGAAAACGCGGGCAAGCTGACCGAGTTCATTCGCGGGATGGATGCTTCCGAGAACGCTTCCGCCGAGCTCCCGACTCAAAAGGCTCTGGTTGCCGTCGCGGAGGACTTGGCGAGCACGGTGGATTGGGCGGATGGCGGCTTCGGGGGCGCTCCGAAGTTTCCCAACTCGATGTCCCTCGATTTTCTTTGGCGCGAGGGCTTGGTCGCGGGTTTGGAGAACGCGCGGGAAGGCGCATTGCTCACGCTTCGCAAGATGGCCCGCGGCGGGATCTACGATCAGCTCGGCGGCGGTTTTCATCGCTATTCCGTGGACGAGAAGTGGAGCGTTCCGCATTTCGAAAAGATGCTTTATGACAATGCCCTTCTTTTGCGATCGTACTCGCAGGTTTTGCTGAGAGGAGAGTTGGATCCGCCGACACGCGCGCTTTTCACCGACGTCGTGCGCGAAACGGTGGAATATCTGCTTCGTGAAATGCGCGCGCCCGAAGGCGCTTTTTACGCCGCGCAGGACGCGGATACCGAGGAAGGCGAGGGCGAGTATTTCGTTTGGGATCCCGCGTCCTTGAAGCTCGCGCTGACCGAGCCGGAGGCAATGCTCGCCGCCGCGTTTTACGGCGTCACCCTTGAGGGAAATTTCGAGCACGGCAAAACGGTGCTTTATCGGGCACGTTCGCTCGATGAGGCGGCGGCGCTTGCGGGAATTTCCTCATCCGAAGCCTTAGGGGCTCTTGCCTCTGCACGGAAAAAAATGATCGATGCCCGCTCGCGTCGTCTGGCGCCGGGGACGGATACGAAAATTCTCGCAAGCTGGAACGGACTTGCGATCAGCGGTTTGGCCTGGGCGTCGCGCGCGTTCGATGCGGCCGGCGAAAACGAGGCCTCGATGCGCGCTTTTCAAGCCGCCGCTCGTGCATTTGAGTTCATTCGCACGGCGCTCGGGGGCGAGGAGGGGAGGCTTTTCAGCGTGTATTCCGGAGGAGCCGCGAAACTGAACGCATATCTCGACGATTACGCATTTATGGCGCAAGCCGCGATCGATCTGGCACGTTTCGAGTCCCGGTCGGAAAAAAGCGCGGAGTATTTAGCCAACGCGGAAAGCTGGGCACGGACTGTTCTGAAAAATTTCTCGGACTCCGCGTCCCCCGGCTACTTCTTCACCAGCGACGATCACGAGCAGCTCATTCACCGCCCCAAATCGACTCACGATCAAGCCATCCCGTCGGGCACCGCGGTGATGATCGGCGTCTTGATCGCCTTGAGTGAAATTGATTCCGAGAAGGGCCGGGAGTTCGTAAACGAAGCCATCCGGCAGCTGCAAGGTCTGTTTCCCGCGGCGGCAAGGCGCGCCTATGGTCAGGGCGAGCTTTTGAATGCCGCTTTGCTTTATGAGCGGGGGCCGATCGTGGTGACCGGCGAGGCAGCCGTGGGCGATTCGCGTGTCTTTAAGAGCGGTGCTCCCGCAAAGCCGGGAGAGACCCTAGTCTGCTGTCGCGGCACTTGCAGTTTGCCGCTGCGCTCGGAGCAGGATGTGAGCGCGGCGATCGCCGGGCTGCTCGCTATCTCTTCTTGAGCGCGAAAATCATCGAGAGCGGTTTCTCCGGCTTTTTAGGGTCCCTCGGCTCGATGATTTCTTCGATCAGGAGTCCGGAATTTTTGAAAACCTTGCTCCACGAACCCATTGTTCTTCCGTACCAAGGCATCGTGCCGGCAAACGGAAGGGGCATCGATTTGAAATCCTCGATCTGCTCGCCGTCTTGATAGTGAGGAAGCGCGAAGAACGGATGCAGCGTTTGAATGAGCAGCACTCTTTCGGGGTTCAGGAATCTGGCGGGGTTCAGGAATCCGGCGGCGGCTTTGAGAAGGTCCTCTATTTTTTCGTCCAAAAGCGAGAAATTGAACACGATGCCGTCAAAGGATTTCTCGGATTTCCATTCGCCTCGGGTGATCTGCTCGTAGCTCGCGGGCTGGAAGTAGCCGGGGTGCTCGCGTTCCGCGTTTTCGATCAGGCCTACCGATCCATCGACTCCGAGATAATCGATTTGCCGCGGAAGAAGCTGCGAGGCGAGCCATCCTTCTCCGCATCCGATATCCAAAACCGAGCGGAGATTCCGACGGAGGATTTGTTCGACGATCGCCGGACCGGTAATCGCCCGGCTGGAGATCGCCTGGGCGCGGATCAGCTCCGTCCAGGTCTCGGCGTTTTGCTCCCAAAATTCTTGGCTCATTTCACCAATTTTAATGAAATTCCATGACTTGTCACCGGTTGATCTGATTTGCTGGTCGTATGAAAAAGAAGCGATGTTCTTGGTCCGAGTCAGACGAGCTGCTGACGGTTTACCATGACGAGGAGTGGGGCGTACCGGTTCACGACGATCGTCTGCTTTTTGAGATGATGAATCTCGAGGGCGCGCAGGCGGGTTTGAGCTGGCTCATCGTTTTGAGGAAGCGCGAAAGTTATCGCAAGGCCTTCGACCGATTCAATGCGAAGAAAATCGCGAAATACGATGCCGCGAAGAAGGCGTCTTTATTGAAAAACGAAGGGATCGTGCGTAACCGCCTGAAGGTGGACGCGGTGATCGAAAATGCCAAGGCGTTTCTCGAAGTGCAGCGCGAGTTCGGAAGCTTCGATCGCTATATTTGGCAGTTTGTCGGAGGCAAGCCGTTGGGCCGCGCCAAAGGGCAGGATGCCGTTCTGGCAAGCAAGACAATGAGCAAGGCGTTAAAAAAGCGCGGCTTTAAGTTCGTGGGCGCCACCATTTGTTACGCCTTCATGCAAGCGGTTGGTATGGTCAACGATCATAGCCCGGGCTGCTTTCGGTTCCGGATGAGGCGATAATCTGGAGGGTTTTTTGCAGGCTTCTCGAAAGAGGAGCCCCCTCTATGCCGCGCAAGAAGCATGCGTCCGATCACCCGAATTCAGATTTGCCGCCCGCTCGGGACATCGGTCATTTGACCGCGGAAGACGTGGATCGCATCGATACCGTCCCGCTTCGACCCGACGCCCCCGACTCTGAAGCGATGCAGGGATTCGGCGCGGTTCAGGCGGCGCTCGAGCTCGAGGACTTTCCGATGGCCAAGAGCGATATTGATTACAGCGTCGGCGATATCGAAGTTGATGATCTATCCGGGGGTAAAGTCGCCGTGAATATCGTGACCGATTACATCCCCTCGCGGCAGTACCATTCGATCGAGGAAGTGATGCGAGCTTTGCGGGCCGGGCTCCACGCGTATGAGCGCGTCCGGCTTCGTGGGCAGAAGCGCGCGGGCTGATCCTAAAAAAAGACGCATATGCATGTCTTCCTGACTAGGGGGTCTGTCCATTTCGCGTATGGTTCCGGCATCGATTCGGTTGCTTTGAGGAGGGCGTTTAAAAGTCTGGCTGATTAGGGAAGCGCCAGGATGGCGCGATTTTAGGGTCCCTAAACAGGAAGTTGTATCAGCCCAGACCTTTCAAGCGCACGTTATCGATGATCTTCGAAGAATTTAGCGAAAGCGGCGTTCGCGATTTTCTCCAAGAAGCGGAGCCGTGGCGGTAGATGAATGGCTCCGTGGCGCGAGTCTTCCTGGGTAGATTCCGTCGCGCGGGCGATGTCGGAGAAGACTTTCTTCGTATGAGTATCCGTGAAGATGAGCTCGACGGCGACTGCCCCGTCCAGGCGCTTCACTTTGTAGACTTGCTCGGTTTTGCCGTTGCCGGTTTCCGCTTCAAGTTGGCTGTCTTCGACGGTCTGTTCCGAGTAGCCGCTTTTTTCGTCCGCATCGAAGCGGAGGACTCGCGCTTGAAGGGCGAAATCGGCGCCGGCTCTCGCCGCCAACCCGGTGGTATCGGTCGGGTCTTGATCGGGGGAGCGGCGAGCCGCTTCGACCTCGGGTTTCGAGATCAAAATAAAGCTGCCGTGCTGAGTGAGCTGATTGACGAGCGCGACTTCAACGACGGAGCGGGCCGTGTCCGGCCCCTCCACGCCAACGAGCGCGACTTTCTTTCCCTCGAATTCAGAGAGGTGAACCGGCTGTGGGCCGTTATCGGGGCGGGCATGTTTGCCCGCGCATCCCGAAAATACCAGCCCGCCGAACGTGACAGCTCCTGCCGCGGCAAGAAACGCCAGCCGCTTGAGTGTCATTCTTAGCTCTGGCTCAGCTCTGGGCGCCGCCGTGGATCAGTACCTTGACGTCATGGCGGAAGATCACTTCCAATTTATTGGGATAAATCAGCTTTCCGACAATGCCTTCGCCAAAGGTCGGGTGGTTGATTTTGTCGCCCAGAATGAATTGGCCTTTCATGCTGTATTGCTTGATCGGCAGTTCGCGGTGAGCGGCCATGAGCTTTTCCCATTCCGCTTCAATGGAATGGATTTCCGCTTCGGCTTCGGCGTCGGCCTTTTTCTTTTTCTTCGCTTTTGGGGTGGTTTGGCCTTTAGCGGCCTTGAAGGCGTGTTCTTTTTTGCAAGTCAGGCACTGGACCTTAGCGATTCGGTCACCTTTCAAGGCGACGATCACGTGATTGAGGTCCATTTTGCAGCTGGTGCAATAGGCGATAGTTTCGGAACCAACGGTCTGGGTAGCGGCGGCGGCCATGTTTTTCTCCTGTACAAGTGCGAAGTCTTTCAGAGTTATAGTGGGTTGGAATGGAAAATCAAGGAAACAAACCCGCTCTTCTTGATCAGGCGCATGCCGCTTCCAGCTCGCCGGGCGTCTATCTGATGAAAAATGAGGCCGGGGAGACGATTTACGTCGGAAAAGCGAAAAGCCTCCGCAGCCGGCTCTCACAGTATTTCCAGGCCGCTCCCCATGAAAACCCCCGAACCGAGATGATGGTCGCCCGGGTGGCCCGCTTTGACGTCATTTTGACCGAAACCGAGGCCGAGGCCCTCATTCTCGAGTGCACGCTGATCAAAAAGCATAAACCGCGCTTTAACGTCCGTCTCAAGGACGATAAAACCTATCCCTACCTGAAAATCCGGGTGAACGAACCTTATCCCCGCATCGAGTACACGCGAAGGACGCCCCAGGATGGTTCTCGATACTTTGGGCCTTTTCCTTCGGCTTGGTCGGCGCGCCAAGTCATGGATCTCTTGAATCAGGCATTCAAGCTTCGAGATTGTTCGGATAACACGTTTCGTCATCGAAGCCGACCCTGCATTTTGTATCAGATCGGCAAGTGCTCGGGCGGGTGCGTGGGGTTGGTGAATCCGGATGAGTATCGCGAGCATATCAACGAAGTGATCGCCGTACTCGAAGGCAAGACATCCCGGATTATTGGCGAGCTGATGCGCGGGATGGAGGATGCGGCCTCGCGCGAGGAGTTTGAGCTTGCGGCCGAATACCGCGATCAGATCGGAAATCTCGAGCTCGTGACCCAAACCCAGGTCGCGGCTGAAGCAGGATCCCAGCGCGATCGCGACGTGGTGGGTATTGCCCGGCGCGACTCGGATGCCCACGGCACGATTCTGCGGATTCGGAACGGCCGGATGATCGCGGTTCTGCATTTCCATGTTCAAAACAGCGATACGGCGCTCAAAGATTCCGAGATTCTCTTCGAGTTTCTCTCCCAGCATTACCTGGAAAAAAAAGAAGACGAGCGAATCGAGGGAGGGCGCCCTCCGGAGGTCTTGTTGCCGATCGCCCCGGAGGATTCGGATCTTTTGGAGCGCACGCTGGGGCTTCGCGTGCGGGTGCCGGAAAGCCCGACCGAAGAGAGGCTTGTGAGCGTGGCCCGGACCAATGCCGAGTATGCGCTCGAGCAGAACCGCCGCAAAGAAGGCGGGCATGGGGCCGAGGCTCTCGAGGAAATTCGGGAGAAGTTGCATTTGGCAAGACTTCCGCGGCGGATCGAATGTTTCGATATTTCCAATATTCAGGGGCAGGATTCGGTCGCGTCTCGCGTGGTTTTCATCGACGGGGCTCCCGATAAAAATCTCTATCGCCGCTACAAAATCCGGACGGTCGAAGGCGCCAATGATTTCGCTTCGATGAAAGAGGTCCTGGGGCGGCGATTTCGGCGCATGGTCGAGGGCGAGGCCGACGGGGCGCCCGATCTGGTGGTGGTGGATGGCGGCAAAGGCCAGCTCTCCCAGGCTGTCGCCATTTTAGAGGAGCTGGGCGTGAGCGATGTCCAGGTGGTGGGGCTTGCGAAGGCCCGAACCGAAAGCGATTTTCGGTCCAGCGACGTCAAATCGTCCCTCGAGCGCATTTTCATCCCGAATCGCAAAAATCCGGTACCGCTGCTTCCGCATACCGGTGCTTATAAGCTGCTGACGCATATTCGGGACGAGGCTCATCGTTTCGCGATCACGTACCATCGCAATCTGCGCTCGAAGCGCAGTCTTGCCTCGGACCGCTAGCGGCAGCCGACGAGCTTGAGATCGCCGTCGGCGCTGATAAAGCCCTTCTGGATCGTGAGACGGAGCTCTTCGAGCAAATGGGTTGCCGGATCGATCGTGACTTGCGCGGGCCGGTTATCGGGCGTTTCCAGGCCGGAAAACTCAAGCGGAGTGCTCCAGACGACGAAACCTTCCGCAGAGAGGGGAGCGGAGGTCGTGAGCGGCGCCGGCTTTCCGGTTTTTGAGCCAGGAATGAAGGGCTCGAACGGGATGGGGCGGATGCTTCCGTTTGGGACGGTTTCAAAGCGATCGCGGATAAAGGCGAGGTAAAGCATGCTTTGAATGCCGTCGCTGAAGCCGATTAGGTCGAGGTCAGGCCGGCGCACGGGCGATGCGCTGTCGTAATCGGCAAGCCAGTCACCGCCGAAGGTCGATTCGTCCCAGTACTTAGCGAAGGCGGGAAACTGGGTTTCGAGGTCTTTTTGATACTTGGCGCTGATGCGCAAGGCGTGGGTTTGGTTCGGGCGCCAGTGAAAATCGTAGCGATCCCATTGCTGGCGACTCGCGGCCCCGTTGACGAAGTAGCGGGTGTTCAGCGCGACCGACTGGAGTTTTTCGTTCTCAAGAGAGTCGATTTCATCCAAGTCGTATTGAATCCGCATGCCCAGCACGCTCGCGGAAAACCGGAGGAGCGTCCGCAAAGTCGATTGAAAGCGGGAGGGGATTTCGTATCGGGTTTCGATCGTGATTTTTCCCCGGTAATCGGTCGTGCCGGCGTAATCGCAGGTTTCGGCGTGGGCCCAAAACGGCACGGCGATCAGCAAAAAGATCCAGCGCGCGCTCGGCATGAAACTTAATGCTCCTTTTTTTGCAGCAGGGCCGCCGCATTTTCGAAGAAGGGGCGGAAAATATCGATCGGGAGCGGAACGATCGTGTGCGTCGATTTCTCGGACGCGATTTCGGCGATGGTCTGCAAATAGCGCAGCTGCAGGGTGTAGGGGCTTGCTTCCATGACCTTCGCGGCTTCCGAAAGTTTTTGCGAGGCTTGAAGTTCGCCTTCAGCCGCGATCACTTTCGCCCGGCGCTCGCGCTCGGCTTCCGCCTGGCGCGCCATCGCTCTTTGCATTTCGACCGGCAGGTCGATTTGCTTGACCTCGACGTTGGCGACTTTCACGCCCCAGGGCTCGGTTTGCGCGTCGATGATTTCCCGCAGCCGGTGATTAATGGCGTCGCGCGCGGCGAGAAGCTCGTCGAGCTCGACTTGGCCCAAAACCGATCGCAATGTGGTTTGCGCGAGTTTCGAGGTGGCCATGAGATAGTTTTCCACTTCGATCACGGCGCGATTGGGGTCGATCACTTTGAAGTAAACCACCGCGTTGACTTTGATGGTGACGTTGTCGCGCGTGATGACGTCTTGAGGGGGGATGTCGAGGGTGATGGTCCGCAAATCGATGCGCACCATGCGATCGATCATCGGGATCAGCACGATCATGCCCGGCCCTTTGGCGCCGATCACGCGGCCTAGGCGAAAGATCACGCCTCTTTCGTACTCATTCAGGATTTTGACGAAGGCGGCGATGAAGACGACCGTTAGAAAGATTAGGACAAAAAAGGCAGGTAAAAAATCCATTATGACTCCTTTTTCGGAATTTGAATTCCGAGTTTCGCCGCAACGGCCAGTAGATCCGCCCAGGTTTCCCGCTTGGAAGCCGGGTTGCTCAGAAGATAGGTCGGGTGAAAAGTGGGCATCACCGGGATGGCGTTTTGAGTGGCGCGATAATCGTGAAAGCGGCCTCGCAGCGTTGAAAACGGGATGGCGCCGCCGAGCAGGCTTTGCGTGGCTAATTCGCCGAGCGTGACGACGAGAGGGGGGCGCATGGCTTCGAGCGGTTCAGGATGAAAGGGTTGATCCGCCGTCACGTAAAAAATATGAACCTCTTCGCGGCTGAGTCCCATGGCCTGAATCATTCGATCGAAGAGGGGTTCGGCCTCTCCCAGGGGTTCGCTCACAAATACCAATTTGGACGAGGCTTGTCGAGGCACGATCGGGTTCGCGCGGGTCATGACGATGGCGCGGGGAGGCAAAAATGATCGTAAGCTTCGGGACATGAGGCCTCCGTTTTCCATCATGGAGGCCTTAAAGTAAAGAGACGGCTTCGAGGGCTTTTATTGGAGCTTGTGTTGCAGCTGGCGGGCTTTTACGCCGCATTCCGGGCAGCGAGCGGTCTCTTGGGTGAGGTTGCGGGTGAAATCGGTGACATGCGTAAAGTGGAGGTTCGAGCCGCAGAATCCGCAGTGGTTGTAGGATTCGAGGAGACTTTCGACCGTATTGTAAAAAGGGGAGGCCGTTTCGGTCGTGCTGGCTTCGGTGTTTTTGATCTTTTCCATGATCTTTTCTCCGTCATCCGTAAATTGGCGCGCGTGGCGAGCTATCTCAGCCACGCGCTTGTTCATTGCTCATAGGGGCCTGTGTGTGGTTGCGGGTCCCTGCTGACAAAACTCTTCTCGGTGACGGACTCGAAGCGCTAAATAGGAAAGATTTGCAGGGTTGGACACAGGTCCGGAGGGACCTTACAGCGAGGTGACGGTCACTATTTCTTGGTCATGTGTCCATCCCGATTGGGTAAAAAAACAAGTATATATTCAAATAGTTACAAAAACCTGAGTTGGTACGATGCCTGCTTACTTATGGGCTGGGAGCCGATGTTTTATGTCGTACTTCAAACAGGTCTCATTCGCTTTGGTCTTGCTTGCCACGCCGCTGCTGACGGGTACGGCCAGCTCACAGTCTTATTTCGACATCCGTATGTCGGTCGGCGATATTCATGCTTATTTGCAGAATCGGATGCCGAGCCGCTCATCCGCTGAATTACGATCCCTCGCGAATCTTCTGGCTTTGCTTTGTCATGAAAACGGTTTCAGCCCGGCTACCGTGCTTTCGTTAGTTTCGGCGGAGAGCGGTTTTGACGCGAACGTGGTCTCGGCCGCAGGCGCGATCGGCCTCATGCAGTTGATGCCCGAGACGGCGCGTTATATTGCACGCCGCAACGGCATATATTATCGAAGCGACGTTGAATTGAAGAATCCGAAGATCAATTTAATTGTCGGCGTGCATTATCTGGCGTACCTGCGGGATCAGTTCGCGAGCTCGGACAGTTATCTTGCCGCCTATAATATGGGGCCTGCGAAATATCGCCGGCTTCAGCTCAAGTTCGTCGCGAGCGGGGATGCGCCGGGCAAGGTCCGCCACTACGTGAGATCCATTCAGCAAGGAATGCTGGGCATCCAGCAGGATGCGATCCGGATGCGTGTCGCCCAGGGGCAGGCGGCTTAAAATCCATCAAAGAGTCTGCAAGAAAACGATCAGATCCGATTTTTCGTCGGAGGTCAGGAGTTCTTCGCCGTTTTTGAGAAAGATCCCTTCGTCATGGCCTGAGTTCGACATGCCTTCGCGAGCGGTGTCGTAATAGGCGCTCCAGCCGAAACGATTTTCGGGATAACCGTTGCACGGCAGATCGAAATCCGTTCCCGGGTCGTTGGCTTCGCCGGCGTAGTAGCCCGACGGACGATCTTCGTGGCGGGTGAGGACCGCGCAGAGTGTGGGGGCCGAGTTGTTGTGAAAATAAGGCCAGCGCGCCCAAATGCCGACCAACGGCGGAGGCACGTAGCCTTTTTGAGCGCGGATGACGATGCCGTTTTTTTGCGAAATTTCCAGCGGGTTCAAGTCACGCTCGAGCGAGGTCATTCCGAGGTAGCGGCCCGGGTCGGTGCCCACGTCGACGACGAAAGTTTTTTGGAGGTAGTTCACGAGCGTCGTTTCCAGGAGCTGCGTGGGTGAGAGCGAGGCCGCGTCGGACCTGCTCCAGGCCTTCTCGTAGGTGCCGTGGCATCCGGCGCAGTGCTGGTTGAAAATCGATTCTCCGTGTTTGGCGCGGTCGAGTGAGAGGCGCTCGGGCGGGAAAAAGTCCGTGAAGCGCGGGGCTTCGGCCGAAAAGACCGCGGACGTGAGCTCCCGGATGACGCCTTCGTTTTCAGCGAACCAGTTTTCGAGCTGAACCAGATCGCCTCCTCGTCCGATTTCATTCCATAAAAGATTAGTGAAAATCGGGCTGCCAGCGACCACTGACCCGTCGGAGAGCCAGCGGTCTTTGTATTTTACGTTCCACCAAACCGCGGGTTTGCTGTCGGCGACTTGGTTTTCGAGCGGTTCGGGGCGCGGGTTTTTCGCGGCATCGGCCGACGGGGTCGCGTAGGGATCGTCGTTTCTTCTTGCCAGCGAGAGCGCGACCTGCGCGAGCGAGGTGTCGAGGCCGATCGTGGCGGGAATTTTCGCGCCGACTGATTTCAGGTGTTCGCGAAGGCGATGAAACATGCGGATTTCGCCGTCGGTGGCGTCGCCGAAATTTCTCAACATGGAATCGGTGATGAGCTCGGACCCGATTTTCGCGGCGACGAAAGTTTCATTCGCCCGCGGAAATCGATTGGTCATGCCCAAGACGGTTTTTCCGAAGAGATTGGCCGAGTGGCATTCGGCGCAGCTGAGCGTGAAGGCGGTGCCGTCCGGGGTTTCGATCAGGCCGACCCCCATTCGCGGGCCCGCTTGAGCGGGATCGGGGCGAGGCGCGAAGTAAATGCCCGTCGCATCGTTCTCGGGGTAGGGGTGCATTCCGATCCAGCCGAAAAGGTCGTCCAAACTGCGGATCTGCGAAATCGCCGCCATGACTTTGGCGAGAGGACGATAGGGAGGAAGGGCTCCGGTCACGCTGACGGGGTAGACTTGCGCGTGGATTTTCCCTCGCAAGACGTCGTGGGCGTATTGCGAGTTTTCGCCGCTATCGGGAGTGCCGTACGGATTGGGACGCCCTCCGGGCGGAATCGGAACGCCTTCCGACCAATTGGCCGACCAATTGGCCGACCAGTCCGGGCCGGCCAGGGACGAGGCAGGGGCAAGGCAAATTAAGGCTGCGATCAATACATTTTTCACTCTTTAAAAGGATCAAAAAATTGACATTAGCGCAAGCGGTTGGGCCCGGTCATACTGATTTGATGGGCGGGAGAATGGTCGCGATCCTGGTTCTTTTTTTGGCCTCGGGTGTTGAATCCCATGCGTCACTGATTCCGGGGGCGGGGACGTCGGGGCAGGGCTCGGACGGTGAGGCGCGCGTTCGGGTGCGGCTGGCGGAGGCTGCGACGTCGGTCCCCATTCGTGGTTATGATTTAAAAATTTATCAAACCGTTCGCAGCGCCCCGGCCCTGGCTTACGCCGCGGAAAAGTCGAGTGAATGGGAGTTCCGCTGCGCGGGAAGCCGGGTGCGGGCGATTTCCCTGCGGGGCAACAAGACTTTGGATTTCGCGGGCCCGGTTACGATTTCAACTCCGGCCGGGTTGATTCGCCTCGGCAATCGCCCTTATCGGGACCAGATCCGCATTTACGCCGCAGGATCGTTTTGCGAGGTCGTGAACGAGCTTGGAGTTGAAAAGTATCTGGCCGGAATCGTGAACGCTGAATTCAATTCAAAGTGGAACGAATCATCGATCGAGGCTCAGGTCATCGCCGCGCGCACTTACGCGCTTTACCAAATTCGCGCGCAGTCACAGCGGGATGCCCATTATGACGTCGATTCAACGGTGCGTGATCAGGTTTACGATGGCTATGGGCGCGAGGATTACCGGGGATCGATCGCGGTGGAAAAAACACGCGGCATGGCGTTGCTGGCGATGGGGCAGGGGGGCAATTGGCTTCCGATCAAGGCCTTTTATCATTCGACTTGCGCGGGCCGCACGGAGCTCCCGGAAAATGTCTGGGGGGCTTCCTTCATCGGATTCAAGCGCGAAGTGAATTGTCCCTACTGCGGTCGGAGCCCGGCGATTTCGTGGAATCTGGCGCTTACAAATTCCGAAATCGCCCAGCTCATGCTCCGAGGGGTGTCCGGGGCTGGCGCGCCGAGCGGTTGGCCGAAAGGCTGGCGATCGGTGCTGACCGAGGGACGTCTGATCAATCTCCAGCCGGGCTCATGGACGCCGAGCTTAAGACGCGGCGAGATTTTCAGTTTTTGGACGGATCGTTTCGGGAACCCCGTGCAGCTCAAGGTTTCGGCCGCTAAATTTCGTGAGTGGGTCGGCGCGGGACGTTTTAAGAGCACGGTGTTCAACGTGCAGCCGGAATCCCTCAGTGGCGGGATTTTGGGCTGGCGTTTTACTGGCCGAGGAAACGGCCATGGTGTAGGGATGTGCCAATGGGGCGCAAAGACCATGGGGGAGCGGGGCTTTTCCGCGGTGGCGATTTTGCAGCATTATTATCCGGATGGAGTGATTCGTAAGCTGTGGTAGATCTCAATTTTCTTGAGGCGTATGCCTACGACCTTCCTGAACGCCTGATCGCCCAGCAACCGGTCGAGCCCCGCGATTCTTGCCGGCTTCTCGTGGTCGATCGGGCCAAGCGCTCTTTCGAGCATCGCATTTTCACGGACCTTCCCGATTATCTCGATTCGCGCGATCTTGCGGTCGCCAATAACACCAAAGTGATCCCCGCTCGTTTGCTTGGCTATCGCCTGCGCGAGGAGCGAGGCCGCGAGGTGCATGGCGGACGTGTGGAATTCGTGCTTCTCGAGGAGCGGGAGCCTTTGGTTTGGGAGGGGCTTTTTCACGCATCCGCCAAGTATGTTCCGGGAGTTAAGTTCGAAGTACCGACTCCCGACGGAGGGAATTTACGCGGTGAGCTGGTGATTGGGTCGAAAGACATGCCCCAGGGCACGGTCGTCGCGCGTTTTGATCGGGACCCGGTAGAGAGCGGAGCAGGCCAGCTGCCATTGCCGCATTATATTCACCGGCCGGTTAAAGCCGGGGACGATGCCGACTATCAGACCGTTTACGCTAGCAACCCGGGATCCGCGGCCGCACCCACGGCGGGGCTGCATTTTACGGAAAGAGTCCTTTCCCGTTTGCGGCAAAAGGGCGTGGAATGGGAAGAGCTGACTTTGAACGTGGGGCTGGGAACGTTTCGTCCGGTGAAAACGGAGGATGTTTCACAGCATTCCATGCATGAAGAAAGGTACTCGATTTCATCCGAGGCTGCCCGGAGAATCACGGAGGCTAAGCACGCGGGGCGCCGGATTTTGGCGATCGGTACTACGTCCGTGCGCGCGCTGGAGTCAGCTTGGGATGGCGCGAGCTTGAAGAGCGGTCCGGGAAAAACTTCGATTTTCATTCGCCCGGGCGGAAGCCAGGTACGTTTGGTGGATCGCTTGTTAACGAACTTTCACTTGCCGCGTTCCACGCTGCTGATGCTTGTTTGCGCATTCGCCGATCACGAATTGATCATGGCCGCGTATCATGAGGCCTTGCGCGAGCAGTACCGTTTTTTCAGTTATGGCGATGCGATGTTGATTATTTAGAGTCCGGTCTTCGGATTTGATGCGTCGTGATTTCGGACAGTTTAAAATTTATTTATTGTTGAATAAATTTTTTATCGCGGTATTGAGCTGTGATGAAAAATTTAATGTCGGATAAAATAACAGAACTTCATCAAAAGGCCATAAAGGCCGCAGATAATTATCTTCGCGCAGAGAGCGAGCTGATTAAAATCATTCAGTCGATGGATCAATGCCGAGGTTATCTTGAACTCGGATTCCGGAGCCTGTTTGATTATACGGTCAATGCGCTCAAGCTCTCGGAGGGAGTCGCTTATAATCTTATCGTTGTCGCGCGCAAGGCCGCCGAGTTTCCGCAGCTGCAGGATAGGGTTCGGGACCGTGAGATTACCTTATCGAACGCGCGAAAAATTGCTCCGGTGTTAACTCAAGAAAATCAGGAGAAATGGTTAAGTGCCGCAGCCAGTCTTTCCAAGCGCGAATTGGAGCACGAAATTGCGAAGGAATTTCCAGAGCTCGAAGTCGCGGAGAAGTCCAGGTATGTTTCCGAAGATCGCTTGGAGCTTAAAATGGGCGTTTCAAAGGAGTTGTGGGAAAAATTGATGCGAGCCCAAGAGATCGTTTCAACGAGTCAAAAGAGGGCGGCAAGCCTGGAAGATACGCTTAATGTTCTTCTTGAGGTCTATCTTGAGAAGGCAGATCCGGTCAGAGCCGCTGCGCGAGCGAATAAGAGAGCCGAAAATCCGGCAAAAAAGAATATTCCTAAACAATCACCTGTCCCGGGAAAAAATGTGCGTTTTATTCCGGCGGAGCTAAAGCATAAAGTCATGCGCAGGGATCGCGGGCAATGTACCGCAAGGGGCGTGGACGGGAAGCGTTGTCCTGAGCGTCGATGGCTTGATGCACATCATATCAAGCCGATAGCGCTAGGTGGACGAACGACGTTAGAAAATCTCACGACGTTGTGCGCGAGCCATCATAGGCTAGTCCATTACAACTTGAGAAAGTCAGCCAACTCGCAGCGATTTAGTTCCAGCCAAGCGCCGTAAGCATTGCTTGTACGGTTTCCATATCATCGTTTGTCGAGGCGGTTGCGCGCTCTTGTTTCAGGGAACTCTCCAGTCCTTCCGCGGAGGTTTCAAACGCGCGGCGACCGGAATAGGTCGCCAGGGCCTTTGCAGCGGCGATTCGTTCAGACGAAGTGTGCTTGCCGTGACCGGTTACGATATCGCCGAGAACCCCCACCATTGCGGATTCATAATCGACCGTTGTCTTGGTTTCACTCATGCCAAGAAAAAATGGATCCGCCGGGTGTCGCGTGAGAGCGGCAATTGCCTTCAGACGGAGCGCCGGTAGGCCGGTGGGCGCAGTTTCCCAATATGTCAGGGCCTCGGTGACCTGGTCGGCCAAGCTCTTTAGGAGGTGTTGCTTGGCGGATACGGGCATCCGAATCATATACGGGCTATTGCTAACCAGTGCGATACAAGCGTCGCGCGCGGCATTAAGCGAGTCTTTTACCGAAGTCGGCATGCTCTTGAGATTGAGGAGAGCGTTAACGCCCGAGAACACGCGTTCGCGCATCGCTGCCGCATCGTAATCACTCGGAAGAGGCGCACCTCCGAACTCACGAAGTGATTTCAAATTCAGTCGCAAATTGCCCGCTAAGGATTGCCCTGAAGTTCCTACGAAATAGGCTTCGCTGTTGGTTAGTGCATTCCCGAAGCCCTTGACTGCTTCTTGAATTGCTTCATCACTCGTTAACGAAGCAATGACATCGTTTGTGAAATAAAGACCGGAAATCCGTTCGATTGCATCGTGTAACGTGACATCGCCATCGATTTTTGCGGAATGAATCCGGGATATCGCGCGCTGGATTTCGAGGGTTGGATCGTGACCAATATCGTAGCGGATGCAAATCGGATCGACTCCGCCAATTTCGTTATCTGCTTCTGCGTCATTGCATGCGGGCATCACTCGGTCGGTGGCCGCGATGTCGTGTCCATTATCGTAAAGCACGCTTAAAATTTGGCGATCATACTCCAAGGTCGGCCCATCAGATGAGTCCACGTTGTCAAACGCTCCTCGCTCGAGCGCGTAGTCGTTGTAGTCCATGATCGAACTCGAAAAAATCGTCTGACCATGCGTCGGGTCAAACTCCGTCGAGGCTTTGAAATTATGAGCCAAGCCAAGCGCATGGCCGACTTCATGGAAAAGAACCTGCTTCAGGAGTTGTTTGCTAAATACCGAAATTTCGTCGGCGCTCAGGGTGCCCGAAGTCAAGGTTGCCAGACCTTCACCGATATCGCGCGAGCACGCGCGATTGAGCGAAAGCCGCGCTGGCGGGATGGGAGTAGGCGAGGTCCCTGGGTCACCCATGGATCCATCCGTGTATTTTCCGGTATTCCAGTAATGAGTGCCGATCGCGAGCCACGCGGCCGGCATGTAGATCAAGCTATGGCTTTGCACGCCGCTTTCGGGATCGGAGGCCTGGCTCTCGTAGGCAGCGCCAGCGACCTGGCGATCATCCCAGCCGATTACATTGTAGCGGGGATCGCCGATATGTATTCCGCTCGGTAGTTTGCCTTTGAAAGATAGGACGTCGCGATGGAATCCCTGCATCTTCGTGAAATAGCGATTCCACGCTTCAACGCCTTCTTTGAGAAGGGGGAGGACCGAATCCGGCGCGTTTGCCGTAACGTACCAGTCGATCGTCGGTTGGTTCGACAAGTCGAAATGGTTGGCGAAAGAATGTTTGTCTTCACCCGTGAAAACCGTATCGCCGCTCAGAAATCGGAAGCGGGCCGCGATTCCGGTCGTGCCGCCTGTAGGGTCATCGGGATTCATTTTGATTTTTTGGAATTGGTCTCCGGGAGTGAGAACATCACGAGGAAAAATCGACTCCATGAACTCGCTGATTGATCCGTCTTCGCCTTGAATGCTGGTCTGTTGCATGAACAGAGTGCCGTTCTCCGCAGTTTCGGCCGAACGAACCCAAAGGTCCAAATAGCCCAGCTTTTTGCTGCTGTCGTCGGCCGGTCCCAGCTGTTCAGCCAAATAAGCGCCCGAATTGGCTGTCGAAACCTCGAGGTTCGTGTCGTCCTCGGAAACGATCGTGAAGCGGCTGATCAGCTCGTCCGGATGATTGACATCGCTGGGGTATTTAATGCTTCCGATCGACAAAAGCTGGAGTTCGTTACCGACAATTTGAAAATGGGCCGGGACGCTCGCGGCCACCGAGGTTTGGTTGTAGAAATCCGCGTGCGGATCATAGACCGTCGAGTATTGGAGATCGAGCGTGTACGTGAACTCTCGGCCTAAAATCGACGCTTTGGGAAAAGTCACGGTAAGCTGCTTGGCCTGAATGCAATCACGGTCGGAAGTCGCGGACGGCTTGCAGGGAGACGTTCCGCCGTGGTCAGTGACACTCGAGATGAAGGGTTGGCTGGACTGCATCCGACTGGGTATCGCAGTGTGTAAAGCGGCGCCAGAGCGCGTACAGCTTGTAGCAATGAGCAAGGCTAAAAACAGGACCAATCGCAATAGACAGTGCGTCATTTTCTTCATAGAGGGAAGGTTCTAGCAGACGGCCCTCTTTTCGAGAATACCCCCTTCGAAAGATTCAAGAGAAGTGAAGGCGCGTATGCTAAGGAACAGAGAGTCATGAGCGGCAAGTATTTTGAGCAAAATTTGGTGGTCGGTCCCTTCCAGTGCAATTGCAGGCTATTAATTTGTCCGCGCACTGGGGAGGCTCTTTTGGTCGATCCGGGCGATGACGCCGAAAGAATCCTGCAAATGCTCGATCATGCGAAAACCGCCACGAATAAGCCGGTTCGGGTCCGTTATCTTTTGCAAACCCATGGGCACCTGGATCATGTGGGAGCGGCCCGCCCCGTCAAGCATGCGCTTAAGGCAAACGCCCCTCAGATCGCGCTTCACCGGGCGGACGAGCCTCTGTATTTGGCCCTGAAGCAGCAAGGCGCATTGTTCGGAATGGAATACGAAGAGCCTTTTCCGATCGATCATTATCTGGAAGACGGCGAGGATCTCCGCGTGGGAGATTTGCGCTTTTCCGTCATCCATACGCCCGGGCATAGTCCGGGGAGCGTTTGCTTCAGGCTCCATGAGGACAGCAAGCTAGGAATCGCCGAATCCCTTTTTTCGGGAGACACGCTTTTTCAAGGCAGCGTGGGTCGAACCGACTTATGGGGAGCGGACGGCGATCAGATGTTTCGAAGCATCCGTGAGCGCATTTTAACTCTCGATGACGATACCCGGGTTTGCCCCGGCCATGGGCCCGAAACGCGCATCGGCATCGAAAAGCGCAGTAATCCATTTTTACAGTAGAGATTCCCGATGACTGAACGTCCGCTGCAATTTCAGCTAGAAAAGGCCCTTCGTGATTCGGAAGGAGTAGAGCGCGCGCGCGTGGGGAAAATCACCCTCGCGGGTTCGCGCGGTCATTCGCATGAAATTCTGACCCCCGTTTTCATGCCCGTAGGGACCGTGGGCTCCGTCAAAGGCGTGACCACCTCCGAACTTCGAGCGATGAGAGCGCAAATTATTTTGGGTAACACCTATCATCTCTACCTGCGTCCTGGTCACAAGCGCGTGGAGCGCTTGGGCGAGCTGCAGAAATTCATGAATTGGGACGGTCCGATTCTCACCGATAGCGGTGGATTTCAGGTCTTTTCGCTTTCGGAGCTCAATAAGATCGATGACCAAGGCGTGACCTTTCAGTCGCATATCGATGGAAGCTCGCATCGCTTCACGCCTGAGTTATCGATGGAAATTCAATGCGCGCTCGGCAGCGATATCGTCATGGCCTTTGATGAATGCCCGCCCTATCCGGCGACTCCGGAGCAAGTGAAAGCCGCCATGAAGCGAACCCTGGCTTGGGCCGAGCGGGGCTTGCAATATCCTTTGAAAGCCCACCAGGCCCGATTCGGAATTATTCAAGGGGGGCTTTATGAGAACTTACGCAGAGAGTCAGCTCATGAATTAACTCAGCTGCCTTTCGACGGATTCGCGATCGGCGGGCTCTCGATCGGCGAAACTCCCGAGCTCATGCAGAAGATGGCTCGTTTCACCGCGCCCCTTCTGCCGCGGGATAAGCCACGCTACCTCATGGGGGTGGGGCGACCGGAGGATCTGGTCGAGGGCGTCCGCGCGGGCATCGACATGTTCGATTGCGTGATGCCTACCCGAAATGCGCGAAACGGGCAGCTTTTCACGAGCGAAGGCAAAGTGAACATTAAAAATGCCCGTTACGCCGATGACCCGGGTCCACTCGATCCGGAATGTCCTTGCGAGGCTTGTACCCAGTACTCCCGCGCCTACTTACGGCATCTCTTTGTGGCGGGAGAGCTGCTATCCGCTCGATTGAACACCATCCATAACCTGACGTATTATATCCGGCTCATGGAGGCGATGCGCCGAGCCATCTTGGAGAATGAATTTGACGAGTGGGTAGCTAATTTTTATAAGACTCGGACTAAGTTGGTTCAAATTGAGGAAAAATTATGAAATCTCTATTTTCGGTCGTATCGCTTTTCGCGTTGAACGCATCGCTCTTCCTGGGCTCCTTCGCGCATGCGGATTCTCCCACGCTTCCAGCGGGAACTGTTCCGTCTGTTCCGTCCGTTCCGGCAGCGCCGGCGCAGCCCGGGATCGCCGGCATGGTTCTGCCTTTCGCGGCCATGTTCGCCGTGGTCTACTTTTTGATGATCCGTCCTCAGCAAAAAAAGGCCAAGGAAGCGCAGGGAATGATGGAATCTCTGAAGCAAGGAGATGAAGTTTTGACAGCCTCCGGAATCTTGGGCAAGATCACTGGAATCACGGATAAAGTTGTCACTCTGGAAATCGCAGATGGCGTTCGTGTGAAGATGATCAAAAGTCAGATTTCTCAGGTCATCAAAGGTCAAATCAAGGACCTCGCCTAAGAAATTAATTGTCGCAAAGGATCTGAAATGTCTCGCAGCTGGTGGGCGAAGTGCCTTCTTTTGATTTTCGTGACCGTGCTTTCGTTGGTCTATGTTTACCCGACGGTCGCCCGTTTGGATCTCGAAAAGACCAAGTTTCCGTTCAAGCAGAAAATCAATTTAGGTCTCGATCTTCAAGGCGGCTTGTACCTGGTTTTGGGAGTCGACTTCAATAAAGTCTATAAGGACGTCCTTGATCGCCAAGTATCGTCCCTGGACTCCCGCCTCAAGGAAAAGAACATTCCTTTTACTTCCGTTCGGCTCATCCAGCAGGGCTTTCCGGCTGAAGATCCTCGTATCGTCGTGGACTTCGACCCGGCCCAGCACGGCGATATCTATGCGCTTCTGAAAAAGGAGTTTGCGTACACTTTGCGCTTTGCGGGCGACAAGCCGAACGAATTCGAGCTGGGGATCCCTAGCTCCTATCGTCAGGACATTCGCGATAAGACCATCAATCAGAGCATCGAGGTCATCCGGAACCGAATCGACGAGTTCGGCGTCTCCGAGCCCTCGATTACGAGTCAAGGCTCGGACCGAATCGTCGTGGAGTTGCCGGGCGTGAAAGAAGTCGAGCGCGCCAAGGATCTCATCGGCCGGACGGCGAAGCTTGAGTTCAAAATCGCGGACGATAAGTCGCTGACCGGCGCGCAAGTCGCGGCGCTCGTCGCCGATACCAAGGTTTCTTTGTCGACGGGCAAGTTCTCCGAGAACGTCGCTAAGATCAATGAAATGCTGAAGGGCAAGATCCCGGCGGATGACGAAATCGACTTCGAGCGGGTCGGCGGCACGGGCCCTAACAAGGTCGGCGCGCAGTTCGTTCCTTATCTGCTTCATTCGAAAGCGGAAGTGACCGGCGAAGACCTCCAAGACGCCAACGTTCAGATCGACCCTCAGGACCAGCGGCCGAACGTCAGCTTTACGATGAATCCTCGCGGCGGGGCCCTTTTCGAGAAGGTGACCGGCGAGAACATCGGCAGGCGGCTCGCGATCGTGCTCGACGGCTTGGTGCAATCGGCGCCGGTCATTCAGAGCAAGATCGGCGCTCGCGGGCAGATCACGATGGGCCGGAGCGGCGGCGACGAAGTTATGCGCGAAGCCAAGGATCTTGCGATCGTTCTTCGCGCCGGCGCGCTGCCTGCGCAGCTGGATTTTCTCGAGCAACGGGTGATCGGGCCTTCGCTGGGCGCCGACTCAATCCATAAAGGCGCGATGGCCGCGCTCATCGGCAGCATCGCCGTTTTCATTTTCGTGAGCGTGTACTACCGGGTGAGCGGTTTGATCGCGACTTTCTCGCTGATTTTGAATGTTCTTTTCGTGCTGGCGTCGCTCGTGGGTCTTGAGGCGACGTTAACCTTGCCGGGCATCGCGGGTATCGCGCTGACCGTCGGCATCGCCGTCGACTCGAACGTCGTCATTTACGAACGTATTCGTGAAGAGCTTCACGCCGGCAAGAACATTCACGGCGCGGTCGAGGCAGGCTTCCAAAAGGCCTTCCGTACGATCCTTGACGCGAACGTCACCAACGCTATCGCCGCGGTGGTGCTCCTGATGTACGGCACCGGGCCGATCAAAGGCTTCGCGGTTTCGCTGCTCATCGGTATCGTGACCACCCTGTTTACGGCGGTTTTCGTCTGCAAGGTGGTTTTCGACGCTTACCTGCATTGGGTTGAGTCGCGCGGCGGCAAGCAACTGAGTATCTAAAGAGAGATGGCCATGTTTCAACTGATTCGTCCTGGAACCAATATTGATTTCGTCGGCAAACGTCATGTGTGGATGGGGATCTCCGTGGTCTGCATTCTCGCCACCGTGGTGCTTTTTTTCACCAAGGGGCTGAATTACGGCGTCGATTTCACCGGCGGTGCCGAAGTCGAAATCAAGGCGCCTTCCAGCTGGGATATCGGAAAAGTTCGCAGCGAATTCGAATCGGCCGGGATCAACGGCCTTAAGATTCAGCAGGTCGGAGATCCGGCGGCTTCGCATTATTTGATCAAGGCGCGGGCGGATGAAAGCTCGTTGAATAAAGTATCGCAGCAAGTCGCGGCCGTGCTCGCCAAAGACGCCAAGCCGGGCGAATATGAAATCCAGAGCGTCTCGGTCGTCGGACCGGCCGCCGGCAGCTCGCTGCGCATGAGCGGTTATTTGTCGATGTTCTATGCGCTCTTGTGCATCCTGGTTTACGTCGCCATCCGTTTCGACTATCGGTACGCGCCCGGCGCGGTTCTCGCGTTGTTTCATGACAGCGTCATCACGGTCGGTATTTTCATTATCACCCAAAAGCAATTCGATCTGCAGATCCTGGCCGCGCTCCTGGCGTTGATCGGTTATTCCAATAACGACACGATCATCGTCTACGATCGCGTTCGCGAGGAAACCAAGCTTCATCCGGAGATGCCGATCGTCGAGGTGGTCAATCGTTCCGTGAATGAAACCCTGGCGCGAACGCTCTTGACCTCGACTTGTACTTTCCTGACCGTGTTCGCTCTCTGGCTCCTGGGCGGAAAGGTGATCGAGGATTTCGCCTTCACGCTGATGATCGGCATCGTCGTCGGTACTTATTCCTCCATTTTTATCGCGAGTTCGATCGTGATTTACATCACCGAGCATCAAAAGAAGCGCGCGGTCAATATGAAGACCAATGGCTCAGGCGCCGGGAAGAGAAAGCCGATCATGATCCGTCCCGAGCCGAAGCCGCACGATGTTTGAACCCACTCGAGTAGAAGCTCGGGAATGGAAGCCCCGGCAGGTCGTTGATTCGGATCCCGCGGATATCGATCGCCTGCAAGCGGAGACGGGCCTTTCCGCGCTGACGCTCCGGGTTTGCCGTATGCGCGGGCTGAAGACCTCGCGCGAAATTCAGGAATTTCTGAACCCGAAATTCGAGTCCCTGACGCATCCTCTATCGATCAGGGATATGGATCGGGCGGTGGCCCGCTTGGCTCAAGCTCGCGCTCAAGGCGAGAAAGTTCGGATTTTCGGCGATTACGACGTCGACGGCACCACGGGGGCGGCTCTGCTGTCCTGGGTTTTTCGTGATTTCGGCTTGGTATTCGATGCCCGTCAGCCGGATCGGTTCAAAGACGGTTACGGGCTGAATGTCCGCGCTGTTGAAGAGGCGGTGGAGGCTGGCGCGCGCGTGCTGCTGACGGTGGATTGCGGCATCACCAGTTTTGACGCGGCGGAAAAAGCTAAAGAGCTCGGAATCGACCTGATCGTGGTCGATCACCACCAGCTCGATCCCAAGCGCGGACTGCCTGCCGCATGGGCGGTGGTCAATCCCCAGCGCAGTGACTGCGAGAGCGGTCTTAAGCAGCTTTGCGGCTGTGGGCTCGCGTTTTATTTGGCGCTGGCTCTGAGAATTCGGGGTCGGGCGGACGGTTGGTTCGCGACGGGTGCCGAGCCGAATCTCAGGCAGCACCTCGATCTGGTCGTCATGGCGACCGCGGCCGACATGGTGCCGCTGACGGGGGATAATCATATTCTCGTGCGGCATGGCCTGGAAGTTCTCAGGCATTCCAAAAAACCGGGAGTGAACGCGTTGCTTCAGGCGGCCGGCGTGGCGTCGCGCGAACTGAGCCCGGGCCACCTGGGCTTTGTGATCGGCCCGCGCATCAACGCCTCGGGAAGAATGCAATCGGCGGATATCGCCCTAGAGCTTCTCACCACGACCGACGAGCTTCGCGCGGCCTCGCTAGCGCGGGAGATTGAGCAGCTCAACCAAGAGCGCATGACGGTTCAAAACAAGATCTGGGACGAAGTGCGCGAGCGAATCGAGAAGGGCATGAAAGAGGGCCGCTTTCGCCACGGCATCGTGGTGGCTGACGCCAGCTGGCACGAAGGAGTCGTCGGCATTGTCGCCTCGCGCGTGACTGAAACCTTCAGAAGACCGGCGGCGGTGATCGCGCTGCGGGAGGATTTCGGCAAAGGCAGCGTTCGCTCCTACGGCGGCAAGGACGTGCTCGCGGCGCTTCGTGCGTCGTCGGAAACGCTTCTGGGCTTCGGCGGCCATAAGTTCGCCGCGGGACTTTCGGTCCCGCTCGATCGCGTTGACGAGCTGGCGGAAAGCTTCGATCGGGCGCTTTCCGAGATCGCGGAAGACGCGGAGGCCAAGCCGCTTTTCACGGAAGGGGAGTGCTCCGTCGACGATCTCGATATCGAAACTTTGATTGAGCTCGAGCGCATGGGGCCGTTCGGGCCGGGTAACGCGGAGCCCGTCTTCACTCTCTCTGCGAGCGTCAAGAATTTCCGGGTGCTTAAAGAGCGTCATTTAAAACTGAATTTGAGCAATGCCTCCGGGGCTGAGATCGAAGCGATCTGGTTCAACGCCGCCGAGCGCGCTGAGCTCCTTGAGGAAGACGAGCTCAAGCGTGTCGCCGAGTGGGCGGGCGTACCCGAGTTGAACCGCTTTCGCGGAAAAATCACTCCCACTTTTCGCGTGCGTGACCGCCGCGTGGCCGAACTATCCCGGCAGCTTGATCAATGAAACCGAGACACGTCCTTTGCTTTATTTTTCTTTTGCTTAGCCTGCACGGGAGTGCGGACGACGCGGTTCCTGTTTTTTCGCCGAAAGTCGGAGCTTCGCCCGCGCCCGCTTCTTCCGTTAAGGAGCACGGGTTATCCGCCGCCGAATGCAATCGGCTTCTGGCCGATTTTCAGAAGGCGCAGGCCGCTGAGCTGCAAAAGTTGAAGCGGGCCAATCAGGCGGAAATGAAGGCCTACGACGTCTCATTTAATTCGCGCTACCGCGCGTGGGTTACCAAGGAAAAGGACGCTCGCCATAAATACTTCCGCGATCATTCCGACCTCAAGCGCGAAGAAAAACGCGCCTATATCGCCGATTATAAAGACCGCGAAAAAATTTTTCTTCAGATGGGCAGCGAAGAGCGTCAGCGCCGATCGGCGGCGCAAAACGCCCGCATTGATTCCGTCAAAAGCGACCAGCAGTCGCATCTCAAGGAGTTCAAGGAAATCCTATCCCATGGCGATCGCCCGCCGGTATATCTCTGGCCGAGTTCCTAAGACCGGATACGTTCGACCGTAATCACTCCTTTTTTGCTTTCAAGCGCGCTGACGATCTTTTGGAGTTGGGTTAAATCGCCCACTTCCACGTCGAATTGCGCGATCGCCTTTTTATCCTTCGTCGTGCGGATATTGGCCGACGCGATATTGACCCCGCAGCTGCTGATCGTTTGCGACATCAAGGCCAGAAGCCCGGGCTGATCCAGCGACAGAACCTTGATCTTGACGTGGCGTTTGATCGAGCCCTTGTCGGCCACGTTCCAGCGCACGTCCACGCGGCGTTCCGGGTCGTTGTCGAGCGCTTTGGTGCAGGTCGCGGTGTGGACCGTCACCCCGCGTCCGCGCGTGATGAAGCCGATGATGCTGTCGCCGGGAAGGGGATTGCAGCAGCGGCCGAAACGGATCAGCACATCCTCGAGCTCCGCCACTTTGATCGCGTTCTTGGATTCGCTCCTCTTGGCGGCGGCCTTGAAAACGCGCTTGAGAAAGCTTTCGTCCTCGGCTTTCGCGGATTCGATCTTGCGTTCGAGCGCTTCTTTCGGGATCAGCAGCGGAATGAGCGTGTCCATCGTGATGCGGCCGTAGCCGACCAGAATAAAAAGCTCCTCGAGGCCTTTGACGCGAAGAGTGTTGGCGGCTTTCAGAAGCTCGGAGCCTTTCTCCATTTTCGCCAGGGTCAGGCTATAGGGCCTAAGGGCTTTGTCGAGGATCTCGCGGCCCAGCGTATCCGCGCGCTCCCGTTCCTGAGTCTTGATATAGGCGCGGATTTTCGCCTTCGCGCGCGAGCTTTTGACGATCTTAAGCCAGTCTTTCGACGGGGTCTGGGTCGGCGAGGTGATGATCTCGACCGTGTCGCCTGATTTGAGCCGATGCTTCAGCGGGACGATCTTGCCGTTGAGCTTTGCGCCTACGCATTTATTGCCGACGTCCGTATGCACGGCGTACGCGAAATCAAGGGGCGTCGCCCCGTGCGAAAGCTGCTTCACCTCGCCGGTCGGAGTGAACACGAAAACGTCCTCGGCAAAGAGATCGATCTTCACCGTTTCCAGGAACTCGTTGGGATCCGAGAGGTCCTTGTGCCATTCCAGCAGGCGATTGACCCACGCCACGTTCTCGTTCGCGCGTGAATCGAAGCGTCCCTCTTTGTATTTCCAGTGCGCGGCGATGCCGCCCTGGGCGACCTGATTCATTTCCTGCGTGCGGATCTGGATTTCGATCCGTTCGCCGTTCGGCCCGATCACCGTCGTATGCAGGGATTGGTAGCCGTTGGCCTTGGGAATCGCGATGTAATCCTTGAAGCGTCCGGGAACGGGCTTGTAAACCGCGTGGATCACGCCCAGCGCCTTGTAGCACTCGGTGATGTTGTCGACGATGATCCGGAAGGCGATCAGATCGAAGATCTGGTCGAAATCGGAGCTGCGCCGGTCCATCTTTTTGTAGATGGAATAGAAGTGCTTGGCGCGTCCCACGACCTGGGCGCGGACGTCGTATTTTTCGAGCTCTTCGAGCAGGATCTGGGAAACGTCGTCGATGTATTTTTCGCGCTCTTTCTTGGTCTTTGCGACCTGGGTGCGGAGCTTGTAATAGATGTCCGGATGGAGGTAGCGCAGGCACAAGTCCTCGAGCTCCATCTTCAGCCAGCCGATCCCGAGCCGGTTCGCGATCGGGGCGTAAATATCGAGCGTCTCCTGCGCGATCGCCTGCTGCTTGGCCGGCGCAAGATGCTCGAGCGTGCGCATATTGTTGAGCCGGTCCGAGAGCTTGACGAGGATGACGCGGATGTCTTTCGCCATCGCGAGGATCATCTTGCGGAAATTCTCCGCCTGCTTCTCCTCCGACGTCTTGAAGGCGATCTGCGAAAGCTTGGTTACGCCGTCAACCAGCTCGGCGATGTCCTTGCCGAACTCCTTTTCGATTTGCTCCAGCGTGGCGTGCGTGTCTTCGACCGTGTCGTGCAGAAGCCCGGTGACGATGCTCGAAAGGTCCAGGCGCAGATCCGCCAAGGTCTGCGCGACATCCGCCGGATGGATCATGTACGGCTCGCCGCTCGAGCGCAGCTGGCCGCGGTGAGCCTCGTCCGCGAACGCGTAAGCTTTTTTGACGAGGTCGAGCTTCGCTTCCGGGTAATAGCTTGCGATCGTGTTGCAGATGCTTTCAAGCGTCGCGTGCTGGGGTTTGGCCATTCGGTTCAGATTTCCTGTGCGACGATGTCCCGCAGCTGCCGGTAGGCGCGCTCCAGGTCGTCGTTCACGATGACGTAGTCGAAGCGCTTCATGTGGCTCATCTCTTTTTCCGCGTTTTTGAGCCGCTTTTGAATCGTCTCTTCCGGGTCGGTTCCGCGCTTGCGCAGTCTTTGCTCCAAAGCTTCCAGGCTCGGGGGCGCGATGAAAATTCGGACGGTCTCGTCGGGGTAGGCCTTTTTCAAACTGGCCGCGCCTTGAACGTCGATGTCGAGCAGGACCGATTTGCCCTGTTTCCAGTTGGATTCGATCGCGTCCCTCGAGGTCCCGTAATAATTATCGTGCACCCGGGCGTGCTCGGCGAAGTGCCCTCGCTGGATGGCGACCTCGAAGTCCTGGGTCGACAGGAAGAAATACTCGATGCCGTGTTGCTCTTTTCCTCGCGGCGGGCGAGTGGTCGAGGAGATCGACAGCGTGAGCATGGAAGACAGATCCTTGAGCAGGCGAGCGCAGAGGGTCGTTTTGCCGGTGCCGGAAGGGGCGGAGATGACGATGAGTTTCGGCTTTTTCACGCGTCTTTTAGGCTCCCGATCCGGAGTTTGAAATCGGCGCATGGGCTAATGCGTGTTCGCCCATCACGCGGAATTTGGCGATGCGATCGGCGGAGAACGATTTCGGCGCTTTCGCTTTGCCCTTGCCGCCGGTTTCCGTCATCGCTCCTGTATGGGCGGCAACGAGAGGGGAGAAATGCTTCATCAAGGCTTCTCTCATCAGAAGCGCGGCCTGGTTCAGGTCGCGGTGCGCGCCGCCTTTGGGTTCCTTGACGATCGCGTCGATTACGCCCAGCCGAAGCAGGTCGCTCGGGCTCATTTTCAGTTTTTCGCTCGCTCGCTCCGCGAGGCTCGAATCGCTCCATAGAATCGCCGCGCAGCTTTCCGGAGCGATCACCGAGTAATAGCTATACTCCTGCATGAGCACGAGATTGGCGATGCCGATCGCGAGCGCGCCGCCCGATCCTCCTTCGCCGATGACGATGGATGCGACGGGAACGTTCAGCTTGAACATCAACTCGATGCTTTCGGCGATCGCGGCCGATTGGCCGCGCTCTTCGGCATCGATCCCAGGATAGGCGCCCGGCGTGTCGATCAGCGTGATCACCGGCATTTTCGAGCGTTCGGCCAACTCCATCAGGCGCATGCCTTTGCGGTAGCCTTCCGGGCGGGCCATACCGAAGTTTCGCTCCATCTTTTGCTTCGTATTACGTCCCTTTTGATGGCCCAAAATCAGGACGGAGGACGTCGATTGAGGCATCTCCCCACTCGGTGCGCCGGGCATCGCCGGCGGCCAGCTTGCGATCCCGCCTAAAAGCGCTTGGTCATCGCTAAAGGCCCGGTCGCCATGTAATTCCATGAAATCCGGAAAGAGGAGATCAATATAGTCGCGCGAATGCGGCCGGCTCGGATGACGTGATAATTGGACTTTTTGCCAAGGGGTCAGCTTCTCGTAAGTTTCTTCGAGCATTTTCGCCAGTTTCTTTTCTAAAACAGTGATTTCCTTGCCAAAGTCAACGCCTTCTTGCTTGGCTAGCTCATGAAGATCCTGGAGCTTTTTTTCAAGGTTAGCGATCGGTTTTTCGAAATCGTAAAAGGCGTCCATAGTTATCCTTATCCTGAGCGAGTGACGCTACCACGGATAAGCATGCCCTTCAAATTCCCTAGTGGGATTCCCAGCCGGCGACCCGGCCTTGTTCGAAGTAGACGACTCGGTTACTTCCCAGGCCGTAAAGCCCGGCAACCCCTTCTGAATAGACCCAGCGCTCGTTGCCGTCATTCGAATCACCGGCGGCTTTCACGTCGGTCGGCTTGCCCCAAAGCTCCAGGACGCGAGGCATGGTCATTCCGAGGGTCAGACGATTAAAACTTGGTGCCGGCCGTTCCCTTTGAAGGGAGGCCGTACCTTCTGGGCCTTCTGGGGAGTCCGTACCTTCGCTTGCAGGGGCACGGCCTGCGGCCACGGGGCGTAATCCCAGCGCTGCCTGGGCGACCGGGTCCACCTCTTCATGCTTGGGTAGGAGCAATGCACAACCGTTCAGGGCGGAGGCCGTCAAAATTAAGCCGATCGAGGAGCTGAAAATCTTTTTCATCATCCCTCAGATCGGCCCTTTTGCCAAAAAGTTGAGGTTTTGAAGCGCGATGCATAAAATCAAACTCAGTGTCTGAAACCGAAACCCCACCCTCAGCTTCGTCCATAGGCAAGGATCCTGCCGCGGACAGCCATCACTCCGAAGCGGCGCCCGAATCCGTCCATCAAGCTAGTCTGGTCAGTAAAATCGCAGGTCCCCTTGGAGCCGTGTTCTCAAAGGTTTCGTCTAAAATCGCCGCTAAAAAAGATCCGGCTCAATGTTCTTTTTTCGAGCGCACCCTGCGCGAGCTTTTGGCGGCCTTGGTTTCCCGGAATTCCGGAAGCCGCCGAATGGCGATCCTGTTTTTTTGCAGCGCCATCGGCGCGGTGGTCGTTTCGGCGACGGCCGTGCATCGGATATCCGTGCGCTTGCGGGTGGCGCGCGAGGAGTCTCACCGTCGCGCCCGTGCTCTTCTCTATCGCGAACAAATGCTTTCGAGGGATGCCGAATACGCCAAAGACAGGTTGCGCTGGGTTGATTTGGGTTTTTACACGGTGGAGGTCTATCCCGCGCCCTCGAGTCCGGACTCGAACATAAAGAACCGCGTGGATATCGGTTTCGGAGCGCGATGCAACGACCGGGAAACCCGGGAGTTCCTCGATGCGCGGCAGGCGCAGGTGAGAAGCGAGATATCAAGCCTGCTCGTCGGCTTGCAGCGCGAGGAGCTGCTCACGCCTCTGGGCAAGTATCGCCTGAAGAAGAAGATCCACGATCGGTTGAATCGTTGGATTTACGGCGAATATCCGAAGGGCCGGCTCGAGGAAGTCTTCATCTCCGATCTGACGATCCGATAGCTTAGCTGTCCAAATACGGTTCCATGTTCTTGGGTCCGACGATCTTGTGCCGCTTGATCATTTCAAAGAGCGTGCTTCGCGCCACGCCCAGGATTTTCGCGGCCGCGCCGCGGTTGCCGTGCGAGAGGCGCAACGCTTTCAAAATCAATACGCGCTCCATCTCGTGAAGACTCAGGATCGGCGCTCCCAGTTCCAAGGAAGGAGTCGCGGCGACGTTGTTCGGGGTGAGCAGGAAATCGAAAGCTTCCTCGGACAAGATCGGCTCGAACGGGCTGGCTAACCCGCTCGCTCTTTCGACCGCGTGCCGCAGCTCGCGGACATTGCCTGGCCAGGCATGGGCTTTCAAGCGCAGCATCGCGCGAGGCGATAGCCCTCGCCCGAGCTCGGACGCGAATTTCAGCGCGAGCATTTCGATGTCTTCGGGACGGGTTCGAAGCGGAGGGATCGCCAGGGTCACCGATGCCAGGCGGTAGTACAGGTCGCGCCGGAATTTGCCTTCCGCCACCAGCTGTTCGAGTGGATGGTGAGTGGCGCATAAAATCCGGACGTCCGCGCGCGAAACGTGATCGGCCCCGACGGGACGGATTTCGCCGTTTTCGAGAAAACGAAGAAGCTTGACCTGGATGTCCATCGGAAGATCGCCCACTTCGTCCAAAAACAGGGTGCCGTTATGGGCTTGCATCAGCGCTCCGGGGCGCTGATGAATGGCGCCGGTGAACGCCCCTTTGACGTGCCCGAATAGCTCGCTTTCGGCCAAGGAAAGGGCGAGCGCTCCACAATGGAGGGGCACGAAGGGACCGGAGGCGCGCTCGCTCCAGGCATGGAGCAAGTGGGCCAGAACTTCTTTGCCGGTGCCGGTTTCGCCCGCCAGATAGAGCGAAAGCGGGGTTGCGGCCGCTTTTTTGGCCATCCAGAGCAAGCGCGTGCCGCTTTCCGAGCGGGTCGACCAATTTCTGACCGAGGAGGGCTGCGATGGCTGTTTCAGTTCGTGGTCGGCGGCTTGGACGGTGATGCGGGTTTCCCCGATCTTGATGGGGAGTCCGGCCGGTAATTGGGCTTCGCGCACCGAAAGATCGCCCAAAAGGCAGGAAGGCGAGCCTTCCGGAATTCGAATCCAGAAAGGCGAAAGAGATTTTCGGAGGGAGTTATCTCCCGTATTTGGGCTGGGCCAAAGAAGCGCAGCCTCGCGCGGGGCGACCGGGTCGCGAAGCGGGATCGCGCAGGTTTCCCCTTTTCCGACGGTCATTTCGCCGCGAAGGGGTAGAAAACGGGTTTCTCCGGAAGGATCTTCGATTTTTAATTGCCACATATGCGGGGCCGGAAAGCAACATCCATGCCGTGCGAATATCGGGCGATTTTCTTGGGAAAATGCGAGGATGAGGTTGGAGCGGGTTCGTGAGTTGGTTTAAATTTGAACCAACTGGTTCAGTTCGAGTTTCGCAAGATGAGGAGTTTTCATGTCCGGGCAGTTCGTCGTCACCGTAGGGGCTATCGAAAATCTTGAGCGCCTTTTTTCGGGAAAAAATCTCAAAGGGCAGCCGCAGCCGCGGATCGCGATGGTTGGGCGTTCGAACGTGGGCAAAAGCTCGTTGATCAATTCCCTTTTGGAGAGCAAGGTCGCGCAAGTCAGTAATCAGCCCGGAAAGACCCGCTGCATTCATTTTTACCTTTGGAAAGAGGCGAAAAAAGTCATCGCGGATTTGCCGGGCTACGGTTACGCGCGTACCGCCCAAACGGAACGCGATCGCTGGGCGGAATTCATCAACGCTTACCTGCGCGCGGACGAGAATCTCGAGGCGGCCTTGGTTCTATTGGACGCCCGCCATGGCCCGACCCGGCTGGATGAGCAGGCGATCCGTTTCTTGAGTTTCGAAGGCATCCCGGTTACTTTCGTATTTACGAAGTTCGATCAGTTGAAAAGCCAGTCCGAGCGGGCGCAGAGGAAGCGGGAAGCCTCCCAAGCGCTTCGGGATTTGGGATTCGATCCGGAAGGAGCCCATTGGGTCTCGAGCCGGAGCGGGGATGGGTTGAAGAAGCTGGCGGCTTTTCTGTCCCGCTGATTTTTTAGCCGATTTTACGAAGGAGATTTAGCTTGGCCGAATACCTGGGCCTTACTCGACAAATTTTTTTCGCCGGCCTCATCGAGGTCGCGATGATCCTGGTCACTTTGGCGCTGCTTGATGTGCCGAACATCGTTCTGCCGGTCCGCTCCGCGGGCGCTCGCTCGACTCTTCGCGTGACCGGAATGATCATGCTCTGCCTGACCTTCTGCTGGTCGGTGGTTTTGGGCTGCGTTCTGGCGCTGAATTCAGGCACCTATCGGTTATGAAAACCGGTCAAAAAATTGGAATGGTCGCGCCGTCGTCGCGCGTGCCGCAAATCGAGCTCAAGATCGGTCTCGAATCTTTGCGTGAGGCGGGCTTCCAGCCCGTCGTTCATCCGCAGGTTCGAAAACATCATCTTTTCTGGGCCGGTACGGACGAAGAGCGTGCGCGCGCATTCTTCGCTTTCGCGCATGATTCGCGGTTTGCGGTGCTCTGGTCCTGCCGTGGCGGTTACGGCGCCGCGCGGCTCCTGCCGCTTTTGAAAAAACTCACGACGGAGCGGGGAGCTCCTCCGCGTAAGCTCCTCGTCGGCTACTCCGATACCACCGCCTTGATGGATTACGTCCGAACGAAGTGGGGCTGGTCGACGCTTCATGCGCCCATGCCCGGCATGAGAAAATTTTCGATCCAAACGGAAGACGAATGGCGTTCGCTGGTCTCGTTCGTGCGGAAGGGGAGCGCTTCGGAGCCACCTTGGGAAGCAACCCAGCTTGCGTTTTATGGAAGAGCTCCGCGTGCCGCGATTCGGGCTCCGCTCGTGGGGGGGAATCTCTCGCTCGTCAGCTCGCTGCTTGGTACTCCGGATGCGGCCGATTTTCGCGGCAAGATGCTCTTTCTCGAAGATGTCGATGAGCCGCTCTATCGGTTGGACCGGATGTTCCGGCAATTCATTCAAGCCGGCGGACTCAAGGGAGTCAAAGCCCTGCTTCTCGGAAATTTTCTGGCCTGTCAGGACTCCGTGGGACAAGTCTTGGCTCACGCTCCAAAACCCGCGAACTATCGCCGGATGCTCACGACCCCGCGCCCTCGAGAGCTCAAGCTTCTTCGTCCCAAGCTCGAAACCCAACGCGCTTTGAACGAGATTTTCGGCGAGCCTTGCCGCGAGCTCGGCATTCCCGTCGCTTTTGGCTTGCCCGTGGGTCACGGTCCGGAAATCGCGGCGCTGCCGCTGGGGCAGGACACTCGATACTCACTAAGCCCCAAAGGGAAGCTTGAGCTTCTTTCTTGGAGTTGGAGATAGGTCTTTCCGAGTGACTTTCAAGCCGTCCGTCGATTTTCTGGGATCATCAATTCGGAAACGACAGTGGAAGCGCGATCAACAGCAACGGCTTACTGGCCGTGTTTTCGGTCTATCTTTAAGGCGGGCGTTTCTTGCTGAAAATAAAACGCCGCTCAGGGGCGATCCCGTGAGCGGCGTTTTTTGTTGAGTTTGAGTCGATCGATTACTGGCAGTGAAAGCCTGACGCCTCGAGCTTTTTCTTCATATGGGCCAAGGTCTTTTCGCAGTGGCCGTTGCCGGCGCTGGACGAAGCGACGGAGTGGGTCTTTCCGAATTTCGTGTACATCACGTCGCATCCGGCGCCTTTGGCTTGGATTTCGACCGTCCGGTTATCCGAATCCTTTTGGCAGCTCATCGATTTCAGCGAAGGGCTGGCCGCTTTCTGTTCGGCGTTTACCGGGGCCGAAGGGGAGGGGGTCGCGGGCGTTTCGGCTTTCTTAGGCGCCGAGGAACAAGCGTAAGTGGAGGCCATTGCGATCGCCAAAATCAAAACGAAAAATTTCTTCAAGGGTCATCTCTCCTGTTTAAGTCGGGTTATTTTATTCGGTATCGGGAATTGACGAAATCGCGTCAATTGAAAACGATCTAAAAGGCGTATAACATAGATTCACTCAACGTCGCTAAAATGATTGGAGCGGCTCTCTATGTCTAAAACGGCAAGGTCCGAGAATCTCGTCATCACCGTCTTTTTGTTCCTGGTGGCAATCGCCGCGGGGGTTGGTTTTTACTTCTGGAAGACCGGCGCCAAAACGCCGGCCCAACCGGAGTTTCATTCGAGTCCAGGCCCTGTGCCGTCAATTTCTGAGTCGCCGTTGCCGTCTCCATCCCCCGAGATCCGCTACCCGGTCCCTGAGGAAAAGGAAGGGCCAACGTCACGTGAGCCCAAAAAGGCATTGCCCCCGTTGGATGATAGCGATCAATCGCTGCAGGAGCGGCTCACGGAGCTGTTCGGAAAAGGGACCTTGGATGCGCTCGTGAATATCACGGACTTGATTCGACGGGTGGTGGTGACCGTCGATAACGCCACCGGACCTCATGCTGCCGCGGTCGATGTTTCGGTTTTCATCCCGGCGCCGGGGCAGTTTTTGGTCGAGGGTACGGAAAATCGCCTGGCTTTAAATCCAAAGAACTATGATCGTTACAAGCCCTATGTTTCGCTGATCGAAAAAGTGAATACAAAGAAGCTCGTGGACGTTTACATCCATTTTTATCCGCTATTTCAGGCGGCTTATCATGATTTGAATCCGCACGGATATTTTAACGACCGGCTGGTGGCCACGATCGATCACTTGCTGGAAGCGCCGGAAATGACGGAGCCGATCCGATTGAAGCAAGGCGTGTTTTATCAGTTCGCTGACCCCAAACTCGAAGCTTGTTCGTCGGGCCAAAAAGCGTTGATGCGAATCGGGCCCGAGAACGCGAAAGTGATTAAGGCCAAACTCAAGCAGTTGCGAAACGCTCTCGTCTTATTTGGAAACGATTCGAGATAACGCAATGTGCCATTGTCTCTTCACTAGACAGTCGACGGCAGACCCGCTAAGAAAGGGTCTACAATCTTTGTAATGCACCTACCGGCGTAATCAGATGGCTCTGTGGCGGAATTGGTAGACGCGCACGACTCAAAATCGTGTATCCTTACGGGTGTGAGAGTTCGATTCTCTCCGGAGCCACCATTCCTCCTTGCTTCTTTTTTCCTGAATACTTCGTCAGATTCGCAAAAAGGATCCTCACGTACTTCTGTGTACGCTCCGGTCCTTTTTGCGAATCTTCCTTGTCTCAGGAAAAAATAAGCTTCGGAGACCGCTCATTTTGGAGTCGAGCTTCCCGCTCTTTTTCTGCTATTCTTTGACGCGGATCTCAACCAAAAGGTACGGCCTACCTAAGTCAGATCTCGACCGCTTCTTCCTCGCGAACCGGGAGTTGTGTGGCCTGAGCGGGGCATTCGATCTTCTCTTTGGGCTCGCCGCTTTTCGTTGCGTTGTTCGCGGTGAGCGCAAGCCAAGGTTGATAGTGATCTCGCAAGAACTCCTGCCGGTAATCGCGATAGGATGAAACGGCTCCTACGCGGCTGAGAAACCGGGTCAGTAACCATGGCAGGTCGAGTTGATAGGGTAGAAAACCGCTCCGCGCGCCATTCGGATAGAGGTGATGGTTGTTGTGCCATTCTCCGGCCACATACCCTGGCCAGATTTGATTCACGGAAAGGTCGGCTCGGTTGAAGTCAGATCCTTCTTTGCGTAGATCTTTCCCTTTGCCGTGGCCGTCGAAATTGAACGTCCTTACGCCGATCGCCCAAACGCCGGCCCACCCGAAGAGAGCGGTGGCCAGGGCATGTCCTCCGAGAAAGTAAAACGCGCCATACCAGAACGTCCAATTGAGCGCGTAGTGGAGGGTTGTCCAGGCCGGATGGCAGAGCGAGCCCCAGCGGAGGTATTGCTGATAACTGTTGAGCCTGACGCCCGTGTGCTGCATGAGTTTGCAGACCTGCTCATATTCGTTTTCCGACAGATCCTTGCGGATCGTCTGGTGGTTTACGTCCGCTAAGAAGCAATAGAGCCATCCGCCATAAACGTTGTAGGGGTCGCCCGGTTGCTCGCAAAACCGATGATGCACGTAGTGAGAAACAACGTAGATTTCTTCGGGGATCACTTTGATCACGAGGTTTCGGCAAATCATCGCTATCCAGCGATTGCGGAAAAGGAAAGCCCGGTGAGTGCAATAGCGATGGAGCCAGAAGGTCCCATGGCTTCCCAAGGCGACCATGCCGTAAAGGAATCCGGCGATCATGAGCCATGGGTTCGCATATCGAGTGAAAAATATGCAGAGCGGGACGGCGAATAACAGGCTAGTGGTCCATCCGAAGAGGGGAAGCCAGTTCTTCCGGGTGGAAAAGATGTTCAGGCGGGAAAAGAATTCCCGCAAAATCTCACCCTTCGTAGGGACGTAAAGGATTCCATTTCTGGAAAATCCATAACTGGGCGGATCTAGAACCCGTTCTAAGAAACTCATCAAGCATCCCTTCTTTTCTTAGTGACATCTTGATGGGCACCGCTGTAACCGTCAATCCCTCAATGCGTGATTCATCACTTGTGCTGCGGTGATGCCGTACACCCCCGCCAGCCGTGCGGCTTCCGGTTGCGTGATTCCCCGGCCGGACAGGCCTAGCTCCAGGCACTTCAGGCGTCGGACCGAAAGTTCGGCGAGTTTCGCTGACATTTCGAGCGCGAGTCCGACGTGATTGCGCTGGGCCCGCAGCCATTCCCCAAATCGGATGTCGGAGGCAAAATCGTCGTTTGATTCCGATTTCGAGGTGGTCATGATCCCCCGTCATTCGGAAGCGGTTGGGGTCCGGGCACAATGCCGGCCAGATCCGGGTCATGCCCGTCAGCTGTGAGCCGGTCGCGCTCTTTTCTCTGCTCTTTTCGAAGAAGCTTCTTCTCTTGTTTTTCCTGGTTGCGCTCCTGCCTGGAGCGTTCCCGATTTCGCTTCGCTTGAGTTGTTGGACCTGGTCTACCCATGTTTGCGCATCCTTGTTTCCCATCAGTTGGGTAGATCGCTGCATTTAGGCCGTTAGGCCCTGTGCCTTCGCTATTCCGCCGCGGACTGACGAGGTGTTCGTCTGTTTCTCTCGCAGGTCTTACATAAAAAGACTTGTTGATTTTCGTGGTCGTGCCAGTTCCCGTCTTTCATCATACAGGGCTGACGGCATAGAAAGCATCGAAGCTGCCCTTTGCCTACCGAAGATGAGGGTTTGGAATAGGTCATGAGAACCTCCCGAATTTGGCGACCAGCCCAAAAAATGAACGGCCGGAGATCCCCGACGACGGGTGATCATCCGGCCGCTCTGAATTAATACCTAAAATTAGAAACGGGACCGTCCGCCCCGGGCGAAGCCACCACGGCTGTCGCCACCCATTCCTCCGCGATTTTCGCGAGGGACCATGGGCTTGGCTTCATTCACGGTCATGGCTCGTCCGTCGTAATCAGCGCCGTTGAACTTGCTGATGGCGTCGGCAGCTTCGGCCTCCGTGGACATTTCCACGAAGCCGAAGCCCTTGCTGCGGCCCGTGTCGCGATCGGTGATGATTTTGGCGGATTCAACCGTTCCACACTGAGCGAAAGTGTCGCTGAGAATCTGGTCGGTTGCTGAGAATGGCAGGTTGCCCACGTATAGTTTCTTACCCATATAAACCTCCTAAAGGCTGGGAGCCACTAAGGAGGATATGGGCACTATGCCCGCAGACTCGATAGAAGCAGACTGACTAACGGCACGAAGAATACCAGTTTTACGTGTAATTAGATATGTGAATCGGCTTGCGCGGAGGTTGGGCTGTACGAAGACCGGCTTTTAATTCAGTAATTGTTTACGATTTTAGGTGCTTATCGGTTGCTCCGGTCGGGCGAAAATAAGCGCGCATCCCTTGGGGTGCGGATTTGCCGGTTAAAGTTCGAGTTGCAAGCCCAGATAGGTATCAAGCTCGGTGGACGAGCCTTCGGTATGAGTGATGGTATGCCCGGCGGCGACCAGCAAATTCATCAAAGGGCTGATCGTGTAGCGGAAGCCGAAATTGAGCAGCGTCGTGGTTCCGGTTCCGTCGAGCAACGTGTTGGCATGAACTTCGAAAAGAGGCTCCCAGGGTTTGGCCTTTTCGAAGGCGAAAACAACTCCGTACAAGAATTCATCCGACGCGGCGGTCGAGTAGAGATAGCCGATCTCGGGATTGATCGCCCAATTTCCGATGTTTTTACAGAACTCCAAAGGTAGGATCAGCTGGTTGCCCGGGGTGGTGAGCTCCGGGTCTTTGCTTGAGAAGAAATGATGAAACTGAAACTGCGGGTAAGTGGCCACGGCGACGCCAGCTGTTTCTTCGTCGAGAAATCGGAACTTCGTGCCAGCAAGCACGGTGTCCGCGCCGCCTTGGGCGGGTGCGACGTGATCTCTTCGGATCACCCAGCCGGTTTCCACTTTAAGCTGCAGCCGAGAACCCAATCCGTAATTGATGTCGAAATAAGGAAATTGAATCAGGTTCTGGTTGTAGTTTGAAGCCGTGAGGCTGGCGATATTGATTTCCCAATGGCCGTTTTCGACTGTGCCGGGGTCATCGGTGACCATGGGCGGGCCGCCCTGGGCATAAGTCAGGACGGGGACCAGAATGACTGAGGTCATCAGAAACAAAAGAGGCATGGGCCGGAGTTGCATAGGCGCCGCCATCTTCTGATGCTTTGCGTATCGCGGGAAGAGGGAAATCAAAAAAAACGGCTGGGCGCGGTGTGCGTCCAGCCGTTATCAAGGTTTTCGTCGTTTTTATGCTGGAATCAGGGTTTTCCGGCCCAGATGAAGCAGCTTCCGTCCAGATGCTTGAAGCGCTCTTCGGTCTGGAACTCGAGCGTGGACCAGCTGTAGTGACCGCCGCCTTGGCCGCTCTCCACGGTGTGCAATTCGCCGCGGGGAAGGGTGATGGCCGGAGTCGGGCCTTCTTGGCCTTGAATGCGCGTTCCCAGCAGATCCGTGTGGCGGTATGCGCTGTTGTCGAAAAGCACTTTGCCGCCGCAGCTGACTTCCAGGGTAGTCACGTTGTCGCGGTCCGAGTCGTCCCGGTCGGAGTCATCTATGACTTCTCCGCCGTCAAGCGTCACCTCTTTCACGAAGGTGGACGCGACCGTGCACGATTTATCGTCGTGATCGGCAATATGGTCTTCCGAATTATAAATACACATCAAATTGAAACAGACATCTTTTGTCGGCGGTCTGCAATCCGGGCCCGGACAGGGATGGTCATCGGCCTTTGCGGCGATCGATCCGAAGCTCAAAGCCAGTATTCCTAATAGGACAAATTTTTTCACAATGTATCTCCTTATACAGACAAATAGTTGTTGGAATGTAGCAATGAAAAAAAATCACGGTGCAGAAGACCGATTAGCAAACCGCAGGCCCGCTCCGTGCGTCTCGCGTAGGTACGCGGTTTGCACAGGCTGGTGCCCGCTTCTTTGACGACGCTCTGGTTCGGCTTACGGAATCAGATTGTTGCGGCAAAGTTATTGAGGAGAAAAATGTGAAGATCCGGTTTTTGGTTTTGTCTTTGATTTGTTCGGCTTTTGGTTTCCTCTCCGCGTGTCACACGCAAAACGAGGAAGCTCAAGCTATCGCGCCGTCGCAACGGCTGCCTGCCGCGCCATCGCCGTCACCGTCTCCGTCGCCGAGTTCCGCGCTCTGGACCGCCGAGTTTACCGCCCACTGCACGCCCGGCGCCTCCTTGACCAATTGCCCGGGAGGTTACGGCTTTCGCGTTCAAAACGACGGATTCTATCTGATTGGCCCCGGTCCGGCAGGCCAGCGTGTTTCCGGTCAGTTGGGCGACGCGGATTTGCAAAGAATGAAGGAGCTTCTTTTGAGGCAGGACTCGCATGGCCGAGGTCAATGCGAGCCTCCTAAGCCGGGAGGGCATGATTCCGAGCGAGACGAGCACGATTCCGCGCAGGGCGAGCACGGCTCCGCGCAGGGCGAGCACGGCTCCGCACAGGGTGAAAATGACTCCGAGCTTGGCGAGACCGTCGTGCTGAGACAGTCCGGTTCTGCACGATCTTCGTGCAATCCAGAATTGTTGGAGGAGGTCAGGAGCCTTGTGTCGCGCTATTATCCGGAGAGTTTTCCGAATCCCTGCGTTGACGCCAACGCCGAGCTCGAGAAGTTCTACGACCAGGCGCTTTCTTGTTCTCGCGATGCCGACTGCGCTTATCTGGGTGGGAATTATCTCCCACTCGATACCGCCTCCGCTGGCAGTGATCCATTGATCGTCGATGACTGCTCCTTTGTCTCGCCGCTTCTGGTCGCGAATACTTTCAAGGCGGTCGAGCTCCAGCGGGACTTGATCCTGAAGCGTGAGTGGGTCGAAAGCGGTTGCACCGAGAAAAAGCCCTCTTGCGAAAAATCCAGGAGCTGGACGCCCTCTTCGGGTCATCCGGCCTGTATCGACCACCAGTGCCGGCCGGCGGCCGGGGCAAACCCGAATTTTCAATACTGAAAGGAAAACGTATGAATCGCTGGAAAACCGTGACGATCGCTTTATGCACTTTGATGATGAAAACCGCTTTGGCTGGAGGCGCGCCCTTGGACTCCTGCAAAGGCAAGGATTGCCCTCCGCCGGAGAGGCCGCCCAGGCCCGTTTGTTTCAATGTTTACTGCACTTATCAGGGCGATGAGCAGCAGGGGGCGAAAAAGCACTATGATCGATGCACGGCCGCCGCGTCCTTTGTTCATCTGGTGGCCGATGACGGCGACGAGGTTTTTGACAACTCGGCTGATTCGAGCAATCCGGCCTTCGAGGTTCAGTGCGATAGCCAGGTTTTGTACGACGGACCGGCGCATCGCTACACGGACCGGCTCGGCAGTCGGATTCAGGGGATTCCGGGGCCGTATCCGGCCATCGTCCTGCCCGTCGGCGCGCTGACCGAGCTGCGGCATTACTCGGAATCCTCGCTCGAAGTCGACGATCAGCGCCTTTCGGGGGACTGCTACGTTTATACGGGGCCGCAGTAACCGGGTCTCAGGCTTCGCTTCGGCTTTCGGGCGCGGGCATCTGCACGCGCATGAAAAGCTTCGGGGTTTCGGTCGGAAGCTCGAAGCGAACGCGATCCTCGAAGCCCGCTTCGATTGGGTCGAAGGCGCGCTCGCCCAGGCCCAAGGCTTTGCCGATTTCCTGCGCGGCGTGCGGAAGGACCGGAGCGATCAGGGCCGCAAGCGCTTGGATCATGCGCAGGCATACGCCCATGACGACGTGAAGCCGCTGGGTCGCGTTCGGGTCTTTCGCCAAGGCCCAGGGCTTCATTTCGTTCACGTATAGGTCGCAGGCGGTGACGAGCTCCGACCAGGCCTTGAGCGAGTTTTGATATTTGAGCTCGGCGAAGCCCGCATCCCAGGCCTCGCGCGCACGCGCGCGAAGCGCTAAAACTTTGTGGTCGGCCTCAAGGAGCTCGTCGTTGCTGAAAGCGACGGTGCCGAGATTTTTCTTCGCGATCGTGTAGACGCGGGAGACCAAGTTGCCGATGCCGTTGGCGAGCTGCGAATTGATGCAGTTGATGTAGCCTTCCAGCGTGAAGGTTGCGTCCAAGCCGTAGCTCATTTCACGCAGCAGATAAAAGCGAAGCGTGTCCTTGCCGTATTGCGCTTCGACTTCGAGAGGGCGGATGACATTGCCCAGGCTCTTGCTCATCTTGGTCCCGTCGACAAGCCAATATCCGCTGACCTGAAGTTCGCGCGCGGGGCTGACTCCGAGGGCCATGAGCATCGTCGGCCAATATACGGCATGGGCCTTCAGGATGTCTTTCGCGATGAGATGGTTCACCGTTTGCCAGAGCTCTTGATTCCAGCCGGCCTCAGGCCAACCCATGGCGACCAGGTAGTTTAAGAGCGCGTCGAACCAGACGTAGGTGACGAAGTTCGAATCAAAGGGAAGCTCGATGCCCCAGGTGAGGCGCTGCTTGGGGCGGGAGATGCAAAGGTCGCCCAAAGGCTGCTTGAGGAAGGAGAGCATTTCCTGGCGGAAGTGATCGGGCCGCACCGAGTTTGGATTTTTTTCCAGGTATTCGATCAGCGGCTTTTGATAGCGGCTCATCAAAAAGAAGTAATTGGCCTCTTTGCGCGGCTCGGGCTTCTTCAGGTGATCAGGGCAGAGGCCGTCCGCGTTCAGCTCCGAGTCGGTGAGAAAGCGCTCGCAACCCACGCAGTATTTTCCCTCGTATTCGCGAAATACGATTTCTTCCCGGTCCTTGAGCGTCTGCAACGCGTGTTGAACCGCGCGCACATGCTTGGGATCGGTCGTGCGGTAGAAAATGTCGAACTCGATGCCCATCTTTTCCCAGGTCGCGCGGAAGTCTTGGGAGACTTCGTCGACGAAGCTGCGCGTGTCGCGGTTCTGGGCCTTCGCCATTTGTTCGATTTTTTCGCCGTGCTCGTCAGTGCCGGTGAGAAAAAGAGTCTTTACGCCGCGCTGCTCCCGGTGGCGTTTCACCACGTCGGCCATGATGGTCGTGTAGGAGTGGCCCAGATGCGGGCGGGCATTCACATAATACAAGGGTGTGGTGATATAGGATTTGAAGGGCGAGTTTGACATGAGCCGAAAGCTATATCCTAATCTTCTTTTCGAGGCTAGTTTCCTTCGGACCAGTTCGAAAAGTTAGGCTGTTCGCCGAGCTCGAAATCCAGCTCTCCCGCCGATACGAGGTCAGCCCATGAAATCCAGGGTTTATCGAGTGTCGTGTCGCCCAGGCTCGCGGATTGGATGTAGAACGAAGCGTCGCTCTTTTTGTCCGAGCGCAGATGGATGATCCGTCCGCTTTCGAGTTGGAGATCGATCTTCGGGAACGAGGGCGTCGATACCGCGAAGCCCGCGACGCCGGGAATGCTCGGGTAAAGCCCGAGGGATGCCCAAACATACCAAGCGGACAGGGCGCCAAGATCGTCGTTGCCGGGCAATCCGCCCGGCCCGATATTGAACTCTTGAGTCAAGATGCGGTGCAGGACTTCTTGCGTGCGGTAAGGCGCCGGGGTCCAATCATAGGTCCAAGGCGTGTTGAACCCGGGCTCGTTGCCGATCCAGAGATAGGGGAATCTTTCTCCGACATTCAGCTTCCCGAAAAAGGCGTTCAGGCGTTTGATGACGGCGGTGGGGCCTCCGGACAGCCGGATCAGCCCGTTTAGATCGTGCGGAACGGACCACGCATACTGGATCGCGTTGCCTTCGACAAAACCAGTCTGCGAGGCGGGGCCGAAGTTGGCGAGCGGCACGCCGCTTTTGTCCCGCGGGCGGATCGTTTGCGATGCCGGGTCGAAGAGATTTCTCCAGTTCGCCGATTGGGCGAGAAACCTCTGCGCGACGGCGGGTTCTCCGAGGCTTTGCGCGTATCGGGAAATGGCATAATCCGAAGCCGAATACTCGAGCGTGGTCGCCGCCGAGCCCCAGACGCCCGCGGTCGAAAGGGGTATATAGCCTGAATTTAAATAATAGGTGAGGCCTGGCCGGGTGAGATGGCCGTTACACGAGGCGGCGGGGTCGGTGCCGCTCTTTTCCATGAACTCGAGCGCTTTCGAGGCCTCGAAATCTTTCGCGCCGAACGCGTAGGCGTTGGCGACGACGATCGCGGTCGGATCGCCCACCATGATCGAGGTTTCGTCGTTATTGTAGGCCCAGCGGGGAAGCGCGCCGCACTGGGCAGCGTCATTCACCAGCGATTCCATCATATCGCTCGCGCGATCGGGAAAGAGAACCGAAACAAGCTGGATCTGGGTGCGATAGACGTCCCAGCTGGAAAAATTCGCGTATTGAATATGCCCGTTCGCGGTCGTATGGGTGCGCCGGTCGAAACCTTCGTATTCCCCGTTGACGTCGCTGTAGATGTTGGGATGAAGCAGCGAGTGATAGAGGGCGGAGTAAAACATCTTTTTCAAGCCGCTCTGGCCCGGGCCGGTGCCGGAGACTCTGATCTTTCCGAGCGCCTGCTCCCAATGGTTCGCGGCGAACTGCTTGATATCGCCGAAATCCCAGCTCGAGTTCTCGGTAGCGAGGTTGGTCCACGCGTTCTTTTCGCTGACGAAGGAAATGGCGATCTTGACTCGGAGGGTTTTATCCGAGGCTTCTTCGAAGCGCAACGCGATCGAATGCTCGGAGGCGCCCGTGGACTCGACCGGGGAGTCGAATTGAATCGCGTAGTAGACGGTGTACGAGTTTCCGACGTTGCAGAAATTCCCGCCCTCGACGGATCCGCTGATCCGCAGGGGGTCGATGAAGTGATAGGAGTTGAACGGGGCGATGAGCGTGAGGCCCTCTTGGGCGGTTTCGGGAAAGTGAAATTTGGCGAAACCGGTTCTTGGGGTCGCGGTAAGCTCGGCGTCGATTCCGTTGTCGAATCGGACCGCGTAATATCCCGGCGCGGTCCTCTCGTTGGAGTGCTGGAACGCGAGCGGCTCGGCTTTCAGGGAGGGCTGGATCATCGGCAGGCCCGGATGTTCGTTCGAGATCACGCAGCCGACGCCGCTGACGTGAGTCAGGCTGAAGCCGTTGATGCCAGTGTCGTCATAGCGGTAATCCAGTCGTCCGGGATGGTCCGTGTCGGGACCGAATTGAACCATGCCGAAAGGGACGGTCGCTCCGGGATAAGTGTTTCCGCTGCCTCCGTGGTCGCTGGTCTTGGTGTTGAAAGTCGGGCTGTTCGCGGTTCCGATGAAAGGGTTGACGTAGCCGCCGAGGAGCTCATCGTCGGCGTGCGCGGGTCTTGCGCCGCTTGAAATCGTCCATGAAATCGTAATGAGAGAGGCAAGTACGATTTTCGACCGCATCTTGGTTGATTCCCATTAGAACATTACGGGCGGCAGTAGCGCAATAAGATCAATGCTGGCACTATAGGAAGTATGACCCGAAAAATGCCGACCCCTGGTCTCGTTTCAGGTTCCGGTCCCGCTCCGGGCCCAAATAAAGACGACTTGTTCTGGAAGGTTCTCGATGCGGTCATCCGGCTCGAATGCACTCGCGGGCATTTGAAATGGAAAATGACGGATCTTTCGCGGATGAGCGGCGTGACGCGGACGTTGATCTATTATTATTTCGGGAAGTCTAAGCTCGAGCTCGTCAAGGCGGCGATTCGAGTGATCGGCGGCGAGTTTTTCGGGTTGGATCCCGCGCGCCACAGCCTTTGGGAGCGCAAGGATTTCGTGCAGTCGATTCTGCTGACGCGTGAGCTGTTCAAAAAGGCTCCGTATGTCGGCATTTTCTACCTGACCCAACGGCAGGACGGCGCGGTTTTTCAGCGGGATATCACCGATCTGGAGAGGCGCTACCTGAAGCGCCTTGAAAAGACCTTTCCGCGCGCGCGCACCGATCAAATTCATCTTTTGTTCGCGACGCTTCTCGGGCTTATTTTCATGCCCGAGCTCGAGCTCAGCTCCATCACCGAGTACCTGAAAAAATCGATTTAATACTGAGTGCTCAATTGTTAAAGGCCACCGAAAAAGTCTGAGCCCGCTAGGGAGGCCGTCCCTTTAAGTCCACGCGCTGTTAGCAAGTCTTGGTAAGCCTGTTCAGGAAAAGGTGAGGGGGTTCTTGCGGCAGGATGCCGAAGCCCGAGCATCGGCTCGGGCGCAAGAAGGCCCATGGATGGGCCGGCCCCCGGCACCCTTTTCTTGGACAGGCTCCTAACAGCCGGTGACCGGGCTCGATCCCGCTTGATTGCTGGTCAGGCTTTCAAACAGGAATTGCCCGATGAACGATCCCCAGCCCGTCGCGTCGTCGTAGCCCGTTTTGGCCGGATAGTAGCCGTTCGTGCCGCTGGTGATGTCGTGGAAGAGGGAAGCGTAGCTGCCACTCTGCCCCAGCGAGTACAAGGCCGGGTTCGGAAAGCCCAGCGGCGTGAAGCCGTTGGCCGCGCGCTGCTGATTGACCAAGGCCGTGAACGCGGCCCAAAGCGGTGCCGCGCAGCTGGTGCCGCCCCACACGCCCCAGGTCCCGCCTTCATAGATGGCGTAACCGTAGTTGGCATCGGCCTCCAGCGCCACGTCGGGAACATTACGCATGGTCGCCGAAGCGAGGTTGGACGAATTAGCCACCCCGCTTTGGTACGAGGGTTGGCTCCAGATCGAGCTGATTCCGCCTCCGCCCGCGCTGATCGATCCGCTTGCGTTATTCCAGGCGGTCTCGCTGACGTAAGTGCCGCCGGTGCCGGTGGTGAGAGTCGTGCCGCCGACGCCCACGACGTAAGGCTGGCCGGCCGGATCGTCCACGCTCAAAGAAGATCCGTTATCGTCGGCGCCGCTGTCTCCGGAGGCGGCGAAGATGGATTGCCCCTGTGCCGCCATTTGCATGAAGATCGTGTTCTCGCTTTGCGCGAACGAGGTGGTGTTGGAGCCTTCGCTCGATCCCCAGGAGCTGCTGATCGCGGTGGCCTTGTTGTCGCTCGCGATCCGGGCGTAGTTATCCAGGATGGATTGAGAGCTGTTGGGCGCTTCGTAAACCAGGATCGCGCTCGCTCCCGGGGCAATTGCCGTCATGAGCTCGATATCGAGGGTGACCTCCGCGGCGCCGCCGCCCGCCGATCCCGTCGCGCTGTCGACGAGGATGTTTTGGAGCGGGACTTGCGGGAGCCCGTAGTTGGATTCGTACGTCGTGACATCCGATGCGGTGTATCCGTCCAGCTCCATCACGGCCAGCGTCTGGCCGGCGCCGTTCACGTTGCTGGGTACTTGGTAAGCGGTTCGGATATCCGACGGGGCGAGCCCGCTTTGCGAGGCGTTGCTCGAAGCGATCGGGCTCGCGCTCGCGATCTTCGGCACCGCATAGGACTTGAAGCGCGTGATGTTTTGGAGTCCGTGAACGGCCTGGATCGGCAGCTCGGATGGAAGGGTGAGTTCCTTCGAGGGCGCGAAATAGGCATTCCCTTTAGCGTCTTTATAGTTGTGGATTTCGGTATCGAACGCGGTGTTGAGCGCTTGCGCCGATCCTTCCGCGTGGACCAGGTAGCCGTTCGGCTCGGTTGATTTGACCGTCAGTCCGTGCGCCTGCAGGAAGGACGTGACCTGTTTCAGCTGCTCCGCGCTCGGCGCATAGCGATCATGAAACTCCTGGGGGGTCATGAAGCGATGGTAGTTCGGGTTCCCGACTTCATACATCTCCACGAGCTTCTGGTTGAGGTCCTCCGCGTTCGACAGATTCAAGGCGATAGTGACCGGGATCGCCTGACTGGACGCCATCGCGCCTTGATCGGCCATGGCTTGAACTGCGCGGGGAATATGACTGGTTTTCGCGCTGGCCAGGCCGCGCGCGGCGAGGCTTTTGGGGCGCGCGGCGCAGCTGGCGGAGCCGGGGGTGCTTCCGGATCCGCTGCCGCTGCAGGCGGTGAGGGCAAGTGCCGCGGTGATCGAAGCGAACACGGCGTGATCTACCATTTTCCTCTTACTCATAATGAACTCCTTTTCATCGTTTAGGGGAACGATCGTACGCACTAACCGCGAGCGGGGGCAAACTTTTATCAAGAGTTTGCGTGTAAAATAAATGAAAGCGGCTATCGCGCGAAAGCGATGTCGGCCTAGACACATGTAAAGGGATTGGTCGCTTCTGTCTTTAAATACCATTTAAATATCAAGATCTTGTGGCACGAGCGGGCGGCATGCCGATTGCTCTACCTGTTGGCGCGCTGGAGACCGCAGACCTATGAAGTTCAAGTTCGCCGAAGTATCCTTGTTAGCCGCGATTTTTTCGATGGGGTCGCTTTTCGCGGGCTGCGGCGGTTCCTCCGGGGTGAATTATGTTTCGCCCGCGGGGACTCTGAGCGGTTTGACGAACGGCTCTTCCCTGCCGCTGATGAGCGGAGACAACGTGCTCGAGTTGACGGTGAACGGCGCCCTATGTTCGTCGGCGACTTCCGCGGGGTACCCGAACAAGCCTTGCGTGAGCGTGACGATTTGCGATTCCAACGGAGCAAATTGCCAAACGATCAGCGACATTCTGCTCGATACCGGCAGTTTCGGGCTCCGGGTTTTCCAGTCGGCATTGACGCCGAGTCTGGCCAATGCGCTGACTCCGGTCACGACGGCGGCAGGCCGGCCCGTCGCGGAATGCGTGAAGTTCCAGGATAACTCCGCGGATTGGGGCCCCGTCGAGATGGCGAGCGTCGGTCTCGGCGGAGAGCCTTCGGTGCGGGTTCCCGTTCAAGTGATCAACTCGAACTTCGCCAACGCGTCCCGATATTGCCCGAACGCGGATACCACTCCTGTTCAGGCCGGCTTCAACGGGATCCTCGGAGTCGGAGTGTTTGTCCAGGATTGCGGCGACGGCTGCGCCAAGAATTCGGGGAACGGGATGTATTTTTCCTGCGACAGCGCATCCGGAGGAGCGAGCTGCTCCGGGCTCGCGGCGCCTCTTTCCCAGCAGGTGACGAATCCGGTCTCCGCTTTGCCGGTTGATAATAACGGGGTGATCGTCGAGCTGCCGAGCGTGGATTTCGGCGGCGTTCCGTCGGTCTCCGGGTACGTCGTTTTGGGAATCGGAACTCAGTCCGACAACATGCCCGCGGGCGTCACCGCTTATTCAGTGGACCCGGTTTACGGCGAGTATTCGACGACATTCGAAGGCCGTACCTATCCGCAAAGCTTCGTCGACAGCGGTTCCAATGCGTTGTTCTTCGATCCTCCGTCCTCGGTCAGTTCGCTTTTTCCCGATTGCAGCCAGTCCGATTCGAGCCTCTCGCCGGGCTGGTATTGCCCCTCGTCGCTTCAGGTTTTCTCGGCCGCGAGCACGGGTGAGTCAGGTTCCGCGGGTCCGAATACTCCTTTTGCGGTGGGAAATTTCATCGCGTTGGCGAGCAGTTCTAACGCGGTTTTCGTGGAGCTCGGGGCGGCCATGAATGACGGCGGCCAAGCGCTCGATTTCGGTTTACCCTTCTTTTTCGGACGCAATATTTACGTCGGTTTGGAGCATTCCAGCTCGACGCTCGGGAGTGGGCCATACTGGGCTTACTGAGTCATCGCTGCGCACATCGAAGCACAGGCGTCACGATTGCCATCAGGTTTGAATTAAGAATATGTCAAAAATTTGTTAGCGGGGGCTTGTGTAGCCGCTCGATCGAGTCTAGCCTCATCCCTGAAGTATTGAACGTAGTTGATTTCTTTGGGGGGAAGAATGAACTCATTTTCTACTGCTTTTCTCGCTTTATTCATGCTGAGTGGGGGCACTTTGGCATCCGGTCCGGCGGCTTTCGCGATGGGTGGCAACCAGCCCCCGAGCCAAGACGACATGTACGATTTTGCTATTTTTCACGCTCTTTCTTCTCCGTCTCATCTGGTTTGGAGCATGGCGTTCGGCGACTGGCACGGCGCCTCGATGGAAATTCTCGACGGGATGGTCCAGCAAGGGATGCAGAATCTCAAGGACGCGGGCGAAGCCGATCTCTCCCAGCAGCTCCAGAATGAGTGGAAAACCGTTTACAGCACCGCTTTGACGGATGCGAATACCGTCGGCGTCCTGGATTTGGGAGATCATCCTCCTCTGTCTCAATGGCTTGCGAACTTCATCGATGTCTTGAATCAGAAAACTCGCGGCATCGCCGGCAAGATGCAGCTGATCGCGGACCTGACGACGCTGAATTACGCGATCCCGATCGTTTTTCACCCGGCCGGAAACTGGACGGGGCCGTATGGCGATAAGGCGTGGATCGAGTACCGCTTGCATTTCATCCCGTTCGCCAATGTTCTTACTTATTGGGGCGCATTAGAGGGCTGCAAATACGCCGCTGAGCAAGCGGGATGGCAGATTCTTGAGAAGGTCTGCGATACGGTTTCGAATAAGCTGGAGTTCTATATGGGCCGTTACCTCGCGCCTCGCATCTCCGACTACGTTTTTACCGACGCCAATCCGGACACCGTGATTGACGATTCGGGCCCGACGCGTCCGACTCAGCGGACGATGACGTCATTCCCGTCCTCGAGCGAGATTTTGGAATCCATCAAACAAGACAATGGGGGTCATCTGTGAGGAAAAATTCAGTGCAAAGTTTGAATTTCAAGCTCAGCGGGTTGTTCGCGATCGCTTCGGCGATGCTTCTTCCCAGCGCGGCGCATGCGGTGCCGATCGCGATTATCGATTCGGGAACGGCGCTCGAGCACCCGGACCTGGTCAATCACTCGTGGACCAATATCTACGATTGGGAAGACGGCGTCGATAATGACGATAACGGCTACATCGATGATGTGCACGGGTGGAATTTCGCCGACGGCAGCAACAAGCTTTATAATAAGAAGCTGCTAGGGACTTTCTCGCCCGACGTCTACAAGTTTTTCGACGTCCAAACCCGCGTTCTCGAGGGTAAGGCCACCGCGGACGACAAGGCCTGGATCGCCGCTCATCGCGGCGACAAGGATTTCATCGCCCAACTCGAAGCTTTCGGCAATTTCGTGCACGGAACGCACGTGGCGGGAATCGCTTCCAAGGACTCTCCCGGCGCGCAGATCATGCCGTTGAAAGTGATCGGCGGGGCCAGCTCCGTTTTGTTCAAGAACGCGCTCTACGCTCCGCGCCTGATGGATGACGGCGACAGCACGAAGGAGAAGATCGTCGAAGTCGCTCTAGGGGTTCTTGCCGCGGCCCAGGGTTCGGCACTTGCGCCGATGGCTCAGTATGCGAGTTTCGAAGGTGCGAAAGTCGCCAACTGCTCGTTCGGCTCGAGCGCGGCCCCGATCAGGGCGTTGATCGGTCCGCTGATTTCGAAGTTCTTGGGTCATGCCTTGACGGATTCCGAGCTCGATCACTACGTGCGGTTGTTCCTTGAAAAAGCGAGCGACAGCATGCGCGATCATTTCGTCGGCGCCGCCACGGACACTCTTTTCGTGATCGCGGCCGGCAATGACGGCACGAACAACGATTTGATGCCGACGGTTCCGGCGAACGTGAAGGCCGATAACAGCATGACGGTCGCGGCCACGACCGGCGTGAGCAGCCTGGCTTCGTTTTCCAACTACGGTGAGTTGACGGTTGACGTCGCCGCTCCCGGCGTAGGCATCTTGTCGTCGATTCCGGGCGACGCTCACCTGACGTTGAGCGGAACCAGTCAAGCGACTCCGTTCGTGACCAACGTGGCGGGCCGCATTCGCGATGTGGGGCCGAACTTGACGATTCCTCAGGTGAAGGAAATTATTTTCGGCACCGTCGATCACAAGGACTTCCTCCAAGGCAAAGTCGCCACTGCGGGTGTCGTGAATCCCGCGCGTGCCGTTCTTGCCGCCCAGTTGATGGTGGCCCGTGGTTCCATGGACGATGCGATCGCTACAGCTCGTGCCCAGGTCCCGGACATGGTTGAGACCTTGCCGCGCGCCGCGATTCAGCTGGATAGCCTGTACGTCACTCCGCTGATGCCGCTGGTTCAGTAAGGAAGGCTTTGCCTTTGTTTTCATCGCCCCTGGCTTGAAGGACGCTGTCCTCGGTCAGGGGCTTTCTTTTTTGACGAGATCGATTAATCGTCCCCGTAAAATTTTTCCAAGCGGGGATCGGGGTAAGGGCTCTGAAATCCGAACGAGCTTTCTCGCGCGCTCAAACGGCAGGACCCGCCGGTTGAAGCGCTCGAAAATTTCCGGTGCGGCCTTTTCGCCGCTGACCAGGTAGATCACGTGTCCCAGGCGTTCGTCCGGCACGGCGGCAAGCGCCGCTTCCCGCGTCGAGGTCAACTCGCCGAGGATGCTCTCCAAAACTTTTTCAAGCTGTGCGAGGTTTACGCTTTCTCCGCCTATTTTCACGAAATCCGCGGTGCGTCCCAGCATTTTCAAAGTTCGTTCCGGCCCCAGCTCGGCATGATCTTCGGTCGTGAACCATCCGTCGTGCTTGGGGTCTAGCCATTCGGCTCGCGTGTCACTGACCAGGCCATAGCCCGAGAGCATTGCCTCGCTTTTGATTTCAAGCGCGCCGTCCGCGCTGAGGCGGACGTCGACGTGGGGCAAGAGCTCGAGCGTGGGATCGCCCAGCCGCTCCGGATTTGACGTGGCGACTTGCGAGGCGCATTCGCTGAGCCCGTAGCTCGGAAGCAGCGGCCAGCCCAGCTCGCGTGCGCGCTGATAGAGCGATTCACTGAGCGCGCCGCCCCCGATGACGATGGCCCGAAGACCGGGCGGAGAAGAAAGACCCGCCGAGACGAGATCGTGGACTTGAGTCGGAACGAGGGCCGACAAAGTCGCCCGATGGGTCGCGCATTGCGCGTGAAAGAAGTGGGGATCCCAGCCCTTTTCGCCCAGCCCTTCGACGACCAGCGTACCGCTCAGCTGGGCTCGCGCCAGAATCCCGATTCCGCCGACATGAAACGCGGGAAGCGGGTGGATCCAAATATCGCTCGATCCCGCGCGCAAATAGGCGTTGACCGCGCGGGCGGAAGCGAGAACGGCTTCTCGCGAGAGCGAGACCCATTTCGAAAATCCCGGCGCCGAAGTTGAACCTGAGGTCGAAACCCAGATTCCCGGCCGCTGGGGGCCGATGCCCTCGAGCGCGGCGCGAATTCGGCTTTTTTCTGCTTCAGGCAATCTCGGGTTCAGTAAAACCGATGGTGTGCTCTTGTTCCATGGCCGGGTTGCAACTCGAGTATTCTGAGTCATAGGTTCCCCGACACGGCAATTTTAAACTGGCTAGACAAGTTTCCACCTCCGTTTTTCCAGCAAGTCGTCGAAGCCGATGCCGGTGCCTTCTCGGGGCACGATGAGCTTGGGTCCTTGGTACGACAGGAGTTCGGAAAAGGCGTTCGCGGCGTAAGCCGGATGCGAGATCAGGCCCGCGATCTCAAGCGGGGGCGCTGCCAGGGCGGCCGCCAGCGCGGCAAACGCTTGACCCATCGGATGATCCAGATAGCTCGTAAAAACGGCCCGAATTTTATGTTTTTTCGCCCGAGCCGCCAGATATTCCCATTCTTGGGCCGCGGGTTTCACGATGATCACGCGGGGGCAGATGGGGCTTTCGATGGCAAGCGCGGATTCGCGGTCCACCGCGAGCGGAAAAGTGTCGGCGGGCACGCGAAAGCCCGATTCCGGGTTCCAAGGCGTTGGGTCTTCGATGAAGTCGAGGCGAGGGAACTCGACTTCATTCGCAAACTGCGCATATCCTCCAGCGTTCAGTCCCGAATTGAAATCAAGGCGCAGCTTCCGACGCGGCCCGATCCATTCCACCAATTGATGGACGATCCTCGCGGCGCGCGCGGGCTCAGGCGGAAGCTTCGCTTTGAAATGCGTGAAGCCGGCTTCCAGGGCGCGGTCGATTTCGGTGTGATCGGGAGTTTCGGAATTCAAGATGAGAAAATGGCTTGCCGGGATCTCAAGGCCATCCCAAAGACTGATGCCTTGGGCGCGCGCTTCAGCGTCGCGGCGGGCGAAGGCCAGCGAGCTTCGTCCGAGTGCCGTGTATTCTCCGGTTTTCAGGCGATTGATTTGTTCGAGGAGCGGCTCGTCGCCCAGCTCGGTCCATGGAAAGAGATCGGCATACCCGATTTTGTCGCGATCGAATTCGATTTTGAGCAGGACGCCGCGCCGCGGTCGCGCCGCCGCAAGCTCTGAGATTTTGCCCCGGGGTACAAGCTCGTAAGGCGAGACCCATAGGCGCATATCAGCTTCCCCCGCCAGGGGCGTACCATGAGAGCAAGCAGCCTAAGCTGAACAGTAAACCGAACAAAAGATGCAGAAGAGCGGCCTGCCCGAGAAAGCGATTGTAGGTCGGGCCCGGCTCGGTTCGCGCCACGTTATTGCTGATGTGAAAGGCGAGTGGAAGGATGAGCAGTGGGAGAAAGCCGGCCCATAGCAATCCCACCCAGATCCAGTAAATCCCCATGAACGCGGGCAAGATGGCCAGTAGGGCGATCTCGCGGCGGGCGAAAGTCTTTCCGAATCGGACGGCCAGCGTGCGCTTATCGGTTTTTTTGTCGCCCTCGGCGTCTCGCAGATTGTTGATCGCGATCAAGACCGTGGAAAGAAAACCGACCTGGAGTCCCGCGACCATCGAGCGCGTGTCCGGCAAAAGGCCGGTGTGCAGATAGAAAACACCGCCAACCGCCGCAAGCCCGAAAAAGAGAATGACGAAAAGCTCGCCCAGCCCGAGATAGGCGAGGGGAAACGGGCCTCCCGTGTAAGCATATCCGCAGATTAGCGAAAGAATGCCGATCGACAGGATCACGCTGCCTCCGGCGATCAAAAGAGGAATTCCGAAGGCCGCCGCAAGCAGGAAGAAAAAGGCTCCTCCCAGCATGACGGCACGGCTGGAGAGAAGGCCGCTTTGCGTGACGCGCCGGGGACCGATTCGCGTTTCGTTATCGGTGCCTTTCTTGAAATCGATCGCGTCGTTGAAAAGGTTGGTGCCGATCTGGATGCAAAACGCGCTGAGCAACGCGAAAAGCGAGAGCGAGAGTTTGGGCGCGTATCCCGACGCGCGAGCCAGTGCCGTTCCCGCGAGAATCGGAACGAGAGCGGCGGTGAGCGTTTTTGGCCGTGCGGCCTCGATCCATTTTTTCATAATCCCTTAGGGTAGGCGGGGAAATTTCGAGAAATCGGGCTTACGCTTCTCGACGAATGCGTTTTTGCCTTCCTTCGCTTCTTCCGACATGTAGTAAAGCAGCGTGGCGTTGCCGGCGAGGTCAAGAAGGCCCATCTGGCCGTCGCAGTCGGCGTTCAAAGCGGTTTTGAGGCAGCGGATCGCCAGCGGCGAATGCGCGAGCATCTCGCGGCACCATTTCAGGGTTTCGGTTTCAAGCTCATCGATCGGCACGACGGTGTTGACGAGCCCCATTTCGAGCGCTTGCTTGGCGTCGTATTGACGGCAAAGGTACCAAATTTCGCGTGCCTTCTTTTGGCCGACGATTCTTGCGAGATAGCTGCTGCCCAAGCCGCCGTCAAAAGAGCCGACTTTCGGGCCGGTTTGTCCGAAGCGCGCATTGTCGGCGGCGATGGTCAGATCGCAGACGATGTGCAGGACATGGCCGCCGCCGACGGCGTAACCCGCGACCATGGCGACCACCGGCTTCGGAAGCTGGCGGATTTGCTTTTGCAGATCGAGCACGTTGAGGCGAGGCATTCCGTCACCGCCGACGTAACCCGCGTGTCCCCGCACTTTTTGGTCGCCGCCCGAGCAGAAGGCTTCTTTGCCTTCGCCGGTGAGAATCACGACGCCGATGGAGCCGTCTTCGCGGCAGAGATGAAAGGCGTCTTTCAGCTCTTCCACCGTCTCGGGACGAAAAGCGTTGCGACGCTCGGGACGATTAATGGTGACCTTCGCAATGCCGTCGGCAGTCTTCTCGAATTTGATGTCCTGATATTTTTTGATGGAAGTCCACAGAGAGGTCGGCATGAATCTTTAATCCCCTAAAGTTGAATCGAGCTTTGTGCGTTAGTGCCCAACTTTTAACAAAGATCGATCCAGAAAACCGCAAAAATACTCAGCCCACGCGGCAGGTTGATCCCAGGGGGCGCGATGGCCGGCTGAGGCTAAAATATGGGCCTCAAAGCTCCGGGACGCCGTGGATTTGGCCATTTTTTCAGCGATTTCGCAGTAGCGGCGGTCGTTCGCGCCGGCGATCCACGCGAGCGGCTTTTGCAATGGATTAATCCGATCGGTTAAGTCGGGCGTCCGGGCCGGCGACCAAACTCGGAGTGCGGCGGCGAGATCCGTTCGTTGAAAGCATTCCTCTGAGCGAGGTGCCACCGGGGCGCTGCCGTTAAAGACGGGAAGGGCGTTCCAATCATGGATGAGCTGATCCCAAGGCTCCGACTCAAAACGCCGTGCCCAAGCTTCGTCTTGAGCGAGCCGCGCTTTTTTCTCCATCTCGGGCAGTCCCGGGTTGGCCGATATGATCACCGCCGCGTCCCAAAGCGCGGGGTCGGCGACCAGTGAGTGAAGAGCAAGTCTTCCGCCCATGGAATAGCCTAACAAGACTCGGGTAGCGCGCTTTTCGGCGCGAACTTCCGAATTGAAACGTTCCGCCCAATCCGTCATCGATGCGCCGCTCGCCGGAGAGAGCACTTCGAAAAGATCGATTTTGCGCAAATCATAGGGACACGGGTCAAGCGGGTCCCAGTCCGAGGGCCGACCTAAAAACCCATGCAGGCAATAGACCGTCAGTTTTTCCAAAGCGGTTGCATCTCCTGCCAGAAGCGATCGGTTTGTTCCGCATCGGGAGTGAGCTCCACCACTCGCAGCGGCGAAGAGGACGGAGAAACGGATGGCTGAATCGCTTCCCATCTTTCATAGGGCAGATTCCAGAGCGCCGCCCATTTGGAAAACTCAAGCGCATGCGGGTTTTGAAACTCCGGCTGCTGCGGAAACATGCGCGAGAAAATCTTTCCGCCGCGATTGTTCACGACGACCAGGGTGGCGCGGGTTTCCGGGGCCAGCTGGGAAACGATCCAGGGCGCGGAAAGATCGTAGAGCGTCGTGAGATCGCCGATCACCGCCCAGTTTTCGCGAAGCGGATCGCAAAAGCCCAGGAAAGTCGAAATCTGGCCGTCGATTCCGTTCAGGCCGCGGCTGGCGCCCACGCTTGAAACCCCGCGCTCAAAGGTAGCCGCGAGATCCCATTCGCGAATCGGGAGACTATTGCCCAGAAAAAGCCGGGCGCTGGATTGCATGATTTCGGAAAGCGCGCGAAAAAGCGCGGGCTCCGAGCGCGGATACTTTTGGAGCGCGGACTCAAGCGCGGTGAAAATATCCCGGTCACGATTCAGGAATGCGCCTGGATTCAAGCCTTTTTTCGTTGCTTGAAAACCCTTCAGTACGTCGCCGATCGGGACTGCTTGGATTTTCCGGCCGCTCAAGCCGGAAAATGGCTCGCGCGAGAGCGAGAAAACCGGAAGTTCCGAGGCTTCGAGATCGCGCCAGTAGCGGAAGGTCGGAACGCCGCCGATCCGGACCACGCCATCGATCGGATAGTTTTGCCCGCGAGCCCGCTCGCCCAGGCCGTCGCTCACGTGAATTCTCTGCGCTGCAAGCTCGGTGTCTTCCCGCAGCCCTGAGGGGGCTTCGAAATAAGCCGGAAGTCCCGTCGCGAGCAGAAACGAGCGAACCGCCTTGCGATCGATCACCGGAAGCGCGCTGACCACCGCAATGGGATTTTTCGAGCGATTCAGAAATTCTTTGAGGTCCTCGCGGATTTTATCGAAATTCGACTCATGCGGTTTTGGCGACCTGTCTTCGTTTTGCGGGAGAACTCGAAAATTCGGGATTTCGGCTTCCGCCGAGCGATCGAGCAGCGGTTCGTCGAAACACGCATTGATATGCAGGGGCGCCTTGCCAGACCACTCGGAGAGAGCCATGCCGCGGCCATGGCCTTCATCGGCGGCAAGATCGAAGCAGCGTTCCGCATAGATCCCGAAAATTCCGGGCTGTTCCGCCGTTTGAGGCGCGCCGCTGCCGCGAAACCTCCGTGGCCGGTCGGCGGTGAGCAAGACCAGCGGAAGGCCCGCGTAATAGGCTTCCATCGTCGCCGGTAAAAGCTCGCCCACGGCGGTGCCCGAAGTGGTGACCACGGCCACCGGCTGGTGGGTTGCTTTGATTCTTCCCAGCGCGAAAAAGGCGGCCGCTCTTTCTTCGAAGTGATGGAAGAGCCGGATTCCCGGCAATCTCAAAAGCAAGGCCACTAGCGGTGAGTTTCGCGCGCCGGGGCAGACACAAAATTCCCGAAGCCCGCGTTCGGTGAGTGCCTGAGCGATTTCCAAGGCGAGTTTCTGGTTATTCATACTTAAACTGGCCCCTTTCAATGTGCCTGCGATCGACTGAAGTTACTGATTACCAATGAGTAATTCGGAAATCCAATCAGATAATGGATCGATTAGTAAATTTGTTGATAAAATTCAGATACTTCGCGTGTGTTCTGGCACATTGAAAGGGGCCAGTTTAATTCATACTCCGAAAATCCTCCGCACCGATGCGAGTTTGGCCCGAAGCTCAAGCCATTCGCGGCTCTCCTCGCTCTCGGCGATCACGCCGCACCCGGCGCTTGCGGTGATTTCGCGCGAGGTCCATTGGAGATTTCGAATGGCCACGACGGCAAGGCCCGAATCGTGACTCGAAAATCCGAAAGGCGCTCCGAAGCGCCGACGCGGAATCGCCTGTTGCCGGTCCAAAAGCCTGAGAATTTCCGCTCCTTGCTCTCGAGGTGAGGCGCCTAGCGCGGGGGTCGGATGCAGGGCGCGAACCAAGGAGGGAAGAGGGATTCTGCTTTGGGTCTCCAGGCTGATCTCGGTCTTGAGATGGGATAATCCGGGCAGCATCAATTCGTGAGTTTCGCCGACTTGAATTTTCCCGAAAGGTCCCAGCGCCTTTTCGATGCCATCAATGACCAGCTGGTGCTCCCTCCGCTCTTTCGGGTCGTCCAGCAAGGAGGGCCGGGTTGCGCGCTCCGCCTCGCGCCGGGTTCCGGCAAGCGCGACGGTCGAATAGCGATTTTCGCTCTCTTGCCGAATCAAAAGCTCAGGTGTAGCGCCCAAGATCCCTTCTTCGCCATTCCAGGCGCCGTAAAGAAAAACGGGAGCTGATTGGGAGTATTCTAGGGCGTGCAGAACCCAGCTGGCCTTAACCTGCTCGGAGGACGGTTTCTCAGGCCAGGGGGCATGATCCGAAATGATGGGGACTGCTTTGGCAAGCGTGCCTTGCCGAAAGCGATCCGCCAGAATCGCAAAATCTTTTTGAAACCCTGAGCGCCGCGCTTCTTTCCACTGGAGGGTTGGCCACTCGAGGGGTGGCCAGTCGGGAGCTTGCGCTTTCAATGCCCGGCTCAGCTCGGTTTGAGGAATGACGGAATAGTGCTGGAATACCCAGGCGGGTTTTGAGTCCTCGAGAAAAAAATCGGGAGTGAAAAAATGAGGCCCCTCTGCCTGGGGTGCGCGCTGGAGCTCGCCCCAGCCGACGATTAGGTCTTTCTGAGGCTGGGCGCCTGAAATCAGCGCCCCGCGGCGGAGCCAGGGCAAAAGGCCCCGGTTTAAGAAGGCTTCCGCCGGTAGGAAGGGGGATTGAGCTGAGTGGATGCAGCGCTGAGTCATGATATTGAAAACCAGAACGTACCGAGTTTCACCTTGTTTGAATAGACGGAATTTCGTAAACCCATAAGTCAAAATGACAGCCACACCTTCTCGAAGTTCTGAAACCATTCGAACCATGTTCGGCGCCATCTCCGGCCGTTACGATTTGGCGAATACGGTCTTATCGCTCGGCGTTCATCATCTCTGGCGCAAGACGGCCGTTCGTTGGAGCGGAGCGCGGCCCGGCATGAAAGTGCTGGACTGCGCGACTGGCACCGGCGACCTCGCCTTCGAGTTCGAAAAGGCTCTCGCAGGAAAAGGCGAGGTTTTGGGCACGGATTTCTGCGAGCCCATGCTTTCCAAAGCGATCGAAAAAGGCAAAACCGCCGGCTCTCACGTGCGCTTCGAGACGGTCGATGTCATGAAGCTTCCCTATGCCGATCAGACCTTTGATTTGGCAAGCATCTCTTTTGGGATCCGGAACGTTCAAGACCCGCAAAAGGGTTTAGCTGAGCTCGGGCGGGTCGTCCGTCCCGGTGGCTCGGTCATCGTCCTTGAGTTCGGCCAGCCCAAATCCGCCGCCTTCGGCGCGCTTTACCGGTTTTATTCGACCCAGGTGCTGCCGAAAATCGGCGGCCTCATCAGCGGCAAGCCCGACGCTTACGAGTATCTGCAAAATTCCTCGAATCAGTTTCCTTGCCGGGAAGCGTTTCTGGATCTGGCGCGAAGCACGGGCGCGTTTTCGAAGCTCGAATACCGCCCGCTCACGGGCGGCATCGCTTATCTTTACAAACTGACGCGCGCGGAGAAGCTTTAATGGCAACGGCAAAAGTCAAAGTTTACCAGTACGCGAAGTGCTCGACCTGCCGGGACGCACTGGCTTTTCTCGACAAAAAAGGCATCCCGTACGAGGCGCTGCCGATCGTGGAGCAGCCCCCGACGGTGGCGGAGCTGAAGACCATGCTGGCATCGGTCAAAGAGCGCGGCGGCACGTTCAAAAAGCTCTTCAATACGTCAGGCCAGCTTTACCGGGAAATGGGGATGTCCGAGAAGCTCGCTAAAATGAGCGAGCCCGAAGCGCTTGCGCTGCTCTCCAAGCACGGCATGCTCGTCAAGCGCCCATTCCTTCTCTCCAAGAACGCGAATCTCGTGGGGTTCAAAGCGGACGAATGGAAAAAAGCGCTTTAAACTCCTGCCAACTCGCGGCGCTCGAGCTCCTGAGTCGAAACGATAACGTTTTCGTGACCGGCATCGCGGGAAGCGGCAAGAGTTTTCTCATTCGGCATTTCCTGCGAAATTTCGATCAAGATGATTGTCCGGTGCTGGCAAGCACGGGCGCTGCCGCCGTCTTGGTGGGCGGGCGCACGTTTCACAGTTTTTTCGGTCTCGGCATCATGCAAGGTGGCCTTGAGGCCACGATCGAGCGCGCCACGTCCAATAAGCGCGTGGTGCGTCGGCTCGAAAAGACGAAGAAGATCGTGATCGACGAAGTTTCGATGCTCTCGGGCTTGACGCTTCGGGCGGCGGAAGAGATCGCTCGCGAAGCGCGCGGCTCCGATCTTCCCTGGGGCGGAATGCAGGTCATCGCGGTGGGTGATTTCGCGCAGCTACCCCCGGTATCGCAATCGGGCATCCGGGACTGGGCGTTTCTTGACCCGGCGTGGGAGCGAAGCCATCTGTCTTACGCCATGCTCAAAACCTCGATGCGAACGCAGGACGAGGAATTCTTGAGTATCCTGAATTCGGTTCGTCGCGGTCATGTGGACGAAAAAGTGAAAGCCTATCTCGATGCGCGCGTGGCGAGCGAGGCGACGCAGAACGAGTTTGAGGGAACGCGTCTCTTTCCGCATCGCGAAACGGTGGAACGTTTCAATCTCTCTCGCCTGGAGGCCGTTCAATCGCCTCTCCACGAATTTGTCACCGAATATTTCGGCGAGCCCAAGTTTGTCGAGGATCTCAAAAAATCCGGTCCGCTTCCCGAAGTGCTCCGCCTTAAAAAGGGCGCCTGGGTCATGCTCCGTCAAAACGACCCGATGCAGAGATGGGTGAACGGGACGCTGGGTCGGATCGAGTCGATCGACGCGGACCGAAAAAAGCTCCGCGTCAGTCTGATGGAGTCCGGGTACACGGTTGAGATCGAGCGCTGCACTTTCAATCTTCTCGATGCCGAGGGCAAGGAAGTGGCGAGCTCCTTTAATTTCCCGGTCAACCTGGCTTATGCGACGACGATTCATAAGTCCCAGGGCATGACCCTCGATCGCGTCCTGGTCGATCTCAGGAATCTCTGGGAGCCTGGCCAGGCGTATGTGGCCATGAGTCGCGTGAAGACCGGCGCAGGTCTTTCGCTTACCGGCTGGACCCGGTCATCGATCAAGATGGATGCGGCGGTCGCGAATTTCTATCAGCGCCTGAACTAAGGTTTCCCTACTTCAGCGGTTTTTTGCCTTCAAACACGAGCGTCGCTCCCGGTGAGAGCTCCCGATGAGCGATATGATGCCGATCGAGCAGGAGAAAAAACTGCTCAGCGCTTTGCGTTAAGAGCGGAAACGTTTTGTAGTGATGCGGTACGACGAGCTTGGCTTTCACCGCGACCGCTGCCTTGGCCGCCATTTCCGGCTCCATTCCGAAGTGCCCACCGATATTGATCAGGGCGAGATCAGGGGCATAGGCATCGCCGATGAGCTTCATGTCGTCGAAGTAAGCGGTGTCGCCGGTATCATAGATTTTCGGGCCGTCTTTGATCTCCAGAACGAACCCCACGGGGTTGCCGCCGTAGACGGTCTCCGATTTTCCGTTGGCCGTTTTGACATCCAAACCGCTGGAGTGAACTGCCGGGACGAAGTGCACCGTGACTTCACCATTGGCCAGCATGATGGCTCCGCCGATGTTGCCGTTGGTCTCCATTCCAGCCTGCTTTTCAGGAAAACCCGAGAAATTCACGAGATTCGCCGCCAAGTCGAAGTTGGTGACGAGCTTGGCGCCGGTTTTTTTGGCCAAGGCTACCGCTTCGGCCATGTGGTCGAAGTGGCCGTGAGTGATCAGGATGTAGTCGCATTTGGCAATCGAGGCGAGCGGATCTTTGCCGTTTTGCGCGGCCGGATTCATGGGATTGCTGAGCCATGGGTCGATGATCAGAACGGCCCCTTTCGGAGTCGTGATTTCGAAGGCCGCGTGACCCAGGAACTGGACTTCGGTTCGTGCAATCTGTCCAGCCTGGGCGAAAGCGGAGGTTGCGGAGAGAAGGAGGGCCATGATTCCGATTAAAATTTTCATGTTCCCGACTCTAATATCTTAACGGCATCTTGTCATGACCGAACTTCCGGGCCATCGTACCTTTTCGGCATCGCTTTATTTTTAACGCAGTATCTTTACCGGAAGGGCTTTAGAGATGTCTTTTATTGGAAAAAAACGCAAAATCGCCAGCGCCTGTTTGCTGGGTTCGACGCTCAGTATTGTTTCTGCCGCGTCTGCTCACGCAACCATCAGTTTGCTCGACAAAGATGATTGGAAAGTTTCCATGGGCGGTTTCGTCGAAACGGACGGAATCATGGATAGCACCCGTTCATTCCGCGAAGTCATCGGTAACGCTCCGGTTTCGACCAGCGGCGCAACCGGTGGCGACGGTCGCACTCAGTTCTCGATTCGCAACTCCCGGTTGGCGTTCACCTTGGATGCTCCGGTTGTCGACGGTTGGACGAGCAAAGGCTATCTTGAGTTCGACTTGCTGGGCTTTGACCCGCAGAATACTTCCGCCGCGAAGTCCTCGGTCGGCGCAAGCGGCGCTAACCAATCGGAAAGCTCTTATTTCACCAACCCGACCCTGCGCGTTCGCCACGCTTTCATGCAGGCCGAAAATGACGGCTTGACCGTTCTTGCCGGTCAGTACTGGAATCTCTTGGGATGGCAACCTTATTACTTCATGTCTTCAGCTGACGTCGCGCCGCTGCCGGGCATGCTGTATTCGCGTAATCCCCAATTGCGCGCGATGAAAGCCGTCAAATTCAGCGATCAGGACGTGCTGCAAGTTGCGGCCGCCTTGGTTCGCCCGCCGCAAGCCGATTCCCGTTATCCCTCGCTCGAAGCCGGCGTTCGTTACGCGATGGGCGAGCGCTCTTCCGGTTTCACGGGCAGCAGCTCCGGCTCCCGCCAAGCGCAGCCGATGAGCATCGCGCTTTCAGGCACCGCTCGCGAGTTCGCGATTCCGGTCGCGGGCACCACGACCGCTAGCACCGAGCATCTGACTGGCTACGGACTGGCAGCCGATGCGATGATTCCGGTCCTCGCTTCCCCGGACGGCAAAGAAGTCGAAAACACGCTTTCTCTCCTGGGCGAGTACACGATCGGCTCGGGCGATGGCGAATTGCTCAACGGCTGGACCGGCGGCTCGGCCAACCCTTTGAACGCTTCGGCGAATGCTCCGTCGAGCGCATTGAACATGGATGCCGGCATCGGCGATTATGACCCGAACGGCAGCTTCCATTTGATGCACGTCCAGACTTTCAATGTGCATGCGCAATATCACTTGCCGAGCGCTTTCCTTGCGACTTGGGTGGATGCGGGTTACGGCCAGTTGTTTTCCAATAACATGGCCAGCATCGCGAATAGTTCGGGTCAGATTCCGGGCTCCGGCAGCTTGGCATATAACCGTGAACAGGTCATTTTCGGTAATATCTTCCACGATTTCACGCCGCATGTGCGGGCCGCGGTCGAGTACGCGCGGGTTCAAACCGACTACTTGCAAGGCTACTCGGCGATCAACAATCGCTACCAGGTCAGCGCCTGGTTCTTGTTCTAAACCCCTAACGTCCTAAGGGCATTGCAGAACCCGGGGCTCCGATGGAGTTCCGGGTTTTTTTGTGCCTATTTTTTGCACTCAACAGAAAACATGAGCAAAGGAAATTTTACGCCCGCTCTCATCGCGGCGAGCGCTTCGGTTTTAATTACGACGGCCTTTTGCGTCTGGGCATACAACTCGAACGAAGCGTTCGAGAGAACGGCCCCGAGCGAAGTCAATTCGGTACCCCGCGGCCTGGACGCCAAAACAGCCCACGCCCAAGGGGTTGATACCAGCCGGCTCAAAGCATCTCTGCAGCATGCGAAGGATTTGGTCGCTGAACTCAAGTCGACGAACGATGAAATCGAGCAAGAACGGATCACGCGCCAAATCAATACGGCGGTGAAGGAAACCACTCTCGAGAAATCGGATCTTCAAAAGCGGGCAAAAAGCGAAAAAACGATCGCGCAAAACACGCATTATCACGATCTGATGGCGAGTCTCGCGGATGTCGAGCGGAATGCCAAGCATCTGCCGTCGGGAGTCGGCAATTTCGACCAATCGGTATCGCAGTCCCTGCAAGACGCAAAGGCCATCTCATAACACGTTCGCCGGGACCCATCGGCGGCTCTTGATTTGCAGACACCCCTTCAGGACGGAGGCCAGAGCGTGAATATAAGCCAATTTGAGTCACCTGTTTTTGATGTCACGGAACGTTACGCCTTCTTTTTGAAGCAAGCGAAAATCGCCCGCGGCGAAAGCGGAGAGGAAAATCGCGTTTCGGAAGGCAGGCGCCGGATTCGTCGCGTCGCTTTGCTCCTGGTGCCGCTAGCGGTGGCGGGTGGCGTTTTTTTGGGGCTGCGCCGGAGCCGGAGCCGAGGAATGAGAGGCGGATCTCGGCGCGCTCCGAGGTCTACTGAGCAAGTTGAAAAACAGAAACACGAAGAGGTCGCCTGAGCATGTCGATCACCGCCGGTGAATTAGTCGTTGAATGTCTGATGGATTGGGGGGTGGATACGGTTTTCGGTATTCCCGGCGACGGCATCAACGGCGTCATCGAGGGATTTCGCAAGCACAAGGATAAGATCCGCTTCATCCATGTGCGGCACGAGGAGGCGGCGGCGTTCGCCGCTTGTGCTTACGCCAAATATACCGGAAAGCTCGGCGTCTGTGTCGCGACCTCAGGTCCCGGCGGCATTCATCTTTTGAACGGCCTTTACGACGCTAAATCGGACGGCGCGCCGGTGCTGGCTATCACGGGGATGCACTTTCACGATCTGATCTCGACCCACGCGCAGCAGGATGTCGAGCTCGATAAAGTTTTTCAGGATGTCAGCGTCTATAACGCGCGCGTGATGGGGCCCAATCACGTGGAGAACGTCATGGAGCTTGCCTGCCGCACGGCCATGTCCGAGAAAGGCGTCTCGCACGTGACGATTCCGATCGATTTTCAGGAGATGAAGGTCGAGCGCAAGTTCCGAAGCGAACGGAACGTTCCGCATCACGTCTCTTATGCGCTCCCTCTCGGCACGGCGGCCATTTCCGCGGGCGAGGACGATCTCCGCAAGGCGGCCGCGGTCTTGAACGAGGGGCGAAAAATCGTGATTCTCGCCGGCCAAGGCGCGCTCGATGCGACCGATGAATTGCTACAAGCGGCAGAGTTATTGGGGGCCCCGATCGTCAAGCCGTTATTGGGAAAGGCGGCGGTCCCCGATGACAGTATTTTCACCACCGGCGGGATCGGGCTTTTGGGAACCCGACCCTCGGCCGATGCGATCGACGCTTGCGATACGATTTTCATGATCGGCACTTCGTTTCCGTACATGGAATACATGCCGAAGCCCGATCAGGCGCGCGGGGTGCAGATCGATTCGGATGGCTCCCGACTGGGCCTGCGATTCCCGATCGTAGCCGGGTTGGTTGGCGACAGTCAGAGAACGCTGCAAGCGCTGCTTCCGCTGCTTCAAAGAAATCCTCATCGTGAGTTCCTGCATCGCGCCCAGGACGGGATGAAAAAGTGGTGGGAGCTCATGAAAGAGAGAGGGACCCGCATGGACATTCCGATGAAGCCGCAGGTCGTGGCTTGGGAGCTTGGCAAGCGCCTCTCCCAGGACGCGATCGTGTCTTGCGACTCCGGAACCATTGCTACCTGGTTCGCGCGCCAGATTCCGGCCCGGCGCGGGCAGAGATTTTCGCTCTCGGGCAATTTAGCGACGATGGCGCCGGGTTTGCCTTATGCGATCGCCGCGGCGGTGGCGTACCCGGGGCGTCAAAGCGTCGCGTTCGTCGGGGACGGCGGGTTCGAGATGCTTATGGCGGAATTCGCGACCTGCGTGCAGTACAATCTCGACGTCAAAGTGGTCGTCGTCAAGAACAACACGCTCGGGCAAATCAAATGGGAGCAGATGGTGTTTTTAGGAAATCCCGAATATGCTTGCGATCTTTCTCCGATCGACTTCACGCTTTTCGCCCAGGCGTGCGGAGGGAAGGGGTTTCGGATCGAGGACCCGAAGCAATGCGGAGGCACTCTCGAGGAGGCTTTGAACACGCCGGGACCCGTGCTGATCGAAGCCGTCGTCGATCCGCTCGAAGCGCCGATGCCGGCGCGAGTTACTTCGGAGCAGGCGCTTAAATTCGGGCGCGCATTGGCGCGCGGCGAGCCGGCGGCCTTGAAAATAGCGCGCACGATCGGGAAGGATCAAGCTCGGGAGATGATATAGAGCTTAAAAACCAAGCCCCGCTCGGATGCCCCAGCGGTCGTCCTGATAATCGAGCAGGTCTTCCGCGTAACCGTGAAAAACCTGCATGATCACGAGCGGTAAAAACCTTCTGAATTTCGCCTTGAGCCTGAGCGTCAGCTCTTGGCCTCCGTGCAGCGGGTTCGTCAGCGATTCCCCTCCCGGGTAAAGCCTGAAAATGAGATCGTCGAACTCAAAGAAATCGCCCATGAATTGCGAGAGGCTTAAATTGAGCTCCCAGAGTCCCCGATATTGGGCGAGATCCGGATTATTCGGGTTGTAGTAATAAGGGGCCCAGATTTTGAAATCCCAATAGAGCGCGGTTTTCGTGTTTAGGGATTGGCGAATGTGGTAATCCAGCCCCGTACGGTTCCAAGAGCGCTCGAGCGCGCCGCCTCGGCCGTTGGATTCGTGCTCGAAGGGTATCACGTCAAGCCACTGCTCGTTTCCGGTATTGAAATGAAACCGGTAAAACGCAAGAGGGTTGTAATTGATGTCGTAGAAATAGGGCGAAGGATTGAATGTATCCCACATCATCAGCTGCGTGTAAGCGAAGTAAACGGGTACGTCTCGGACAATCTGGGTTTTGAAGCTGATCTCGATTTTCGTGTACGGATGCCCCATCAAAAAGTAGAGCGGCTTATATTGATGGAGAGAAAGCAGGTCGGGCTCGCCCTCCGCGGCGTATGCGGCCCCGCAGCAGAAAAGGCCGCTTAAAAATATGAAAAGAGAAATTTTGTTTCCCATTGAGTTCGAGGCTTATCACCCTTTATTGTCCTATCTATGAAAATAAGAGTCGGGATCGAAGCGATTGCGTTTGACGTTCCTCATCTTTATTTGGATTTGGCCGAGCTTGCTCAAGCGAGGGGGGTTGATCCGGCCAAGTACACCCGCGGCTTGGGGCAGCGCCAGATGGCGGTAGCTTCTTCGGGAGACGACACGGTGGCTCTCGCCGTGGGAGCCGGACGACGTCTTTTCGAGCAATTTCAGATCGATCGTGAGTCCGTGGGGCTTTTGATTGTCGGCACGGAAACCTCGGTCGACCAAAGCAAGCCGGTTTCATCCTATGTCCACGAGCACTTGGGCTTGTCGCCGCAGTGCCGTTCATTCGAGACCAAGCACGCCTGTTACGGCGCGATGGCTGGCCTTCAGGCGGCAACCGACTGGGTGCTTTCGGGCCGGGCGGCGGGGCGGAAGGCTCTAGTGATCGCCAGCGATGTCGCACGTTACGGAATCAAAACCGCGGGCGAGCCCACGCAAGGGGCGGGCTCGGTGGCGATGGTTATTTCGTCCGAGCCGCGCTTGCTCGAATTCGAGACCGGCCGCCAGGGCTTTTTCAGCCAGCAGGTCATGGATTTTTGGCGGCCGACTTATAGCAAAGATGCGCTCGTGGACGGTCATTACTCGATGGCTTGCTACATCAAGGCGCTTCTCGCTTCGTATGATATGTACGCTCCTGGGGCGACCGAAGGCGCGAGCGAGCCCGGCTTTTTCCAGTCTTTTCAAGCCTGCCTTTACCATGCGCCTTTCGCGAAAATGGCGCAAAAGGCGCATCTTGCGCTTCTGGCTCATGTTGCCGGAACAGAGCTTTTGCCGGAGACACCCGCCTATGCAGCTGCGCTCGAGGATTATTCCCGTCGGGTCGCGCCTTATCTCGAATTGCAGTCCCGTATCGGAAACACGTACACCGGCTCGCTCTTCATGGCGCTGCGTAGCCTGCTTGAGGACGGCGTTTTTCAGGGTTCGCCGGCGATCAGCCTGTTTTCATATGGAAGCGGCTGCGCGGCCGAATTCATGACCGCGCGGGTTTGCGAAGGCGCCGCCGCTCTCTTGAGACGGCATCCTTACCGGTTGCAGCTCGATGCGCGCACGCGGGTGAGCGTGGATGAATACGAAAAGCTCATGGAAGCCGCGGCACGGATGGATCAAAATGGGTCTTTCGCGCTGGGCTCGCCAGAAGCTTCAGGCGCCGGCGCGCGCAAGGTACTGTTTCACGGCGTGAAAGACCATCAGCGGCAGTATCGTCCGAGCCATTAAGGCGAGGTCAGCGGGGAGTAGAGATCCGGGCGGCGGTCCCGGAAAAAGCCGAACGATGCCCGGTTTTTCCGGATTTCCTCGATATCGAATTCCGCGACGATCACGCCTTCTTCGGTGCGTCCCATCTCGGCCTTCATGTCGCCCCGGTGGTCGGTGATAAAAGACGATCCGTAGAAAATCTGTCCGTCTTCGTTGCCGACGCGGTTGGACGCGATCACGGGAGTGACGTTCGAGACGGCATGCCCGATCATCGCGCGTTGCCAGAGATTCTTGGTGTCGAGCTCGGGGGTCTCGGGCTCCGACCCGATCGCGGTCGGATAAAAGAGCAGATCGGCGCCTTTCAGCATCATGGCGCGAGCGCATTCCGGGAACCACTGGTCCCAGCAAATGCCGACGCCGATGTTGCCGTAGCGCGTTTTCCAGGCCTGAAAGCCCGTATTGCCTGGACGAAAGTAAAATTTTTCCTCATAGCCCGGCCCGTCCGGAATATGGCTTTTGCGATAAAGCCCCAGGCGCGTGCCGTCGGCATCGATCATCGCGAGGCTGTTGTAATAGGCGTGGGCGTCCCGTTCGAAGAAAGAAATCGGGATGACGACCTTCAGCTCGCGAGCCAGATCCTGGAAGCGTTGGATGGTCGGATGGCCTTCGTAGGGCTTTGCCCAGGCAAAAAATTCGTCGCGCTCCTCGCGGCAGAAGTACGGGCCTTCAAAGAGTTCCGACGGCAAAATGATCTGCGCGCCCTTTTTCGCGGCTTCGCGGACGAAGCTGACGGTCTTCTCGACGTTTTTGTCGAGATCTTCCGAGAACGAGCTTTGAATCGCGGCGACTTTGACCTTCATTGTGCACCCAGGGGTTGCTGTTGAGTGATGCAGTGAAATGCGCCACCGCCTGAAAGAATCGCGAATGCCGAAGATCCCACCGTGCGATGCCGCGGGAAAAGGCGAGCGATCGCTTGGACGGCCTCCTCGTCGAACGGGCTGCCGTAAGTCGGAACGACGACCGTCGAGTTGCCGATATAAAAATTCATATAGCTCGCAGGCATGATCTCGCCTTCTTCGTCGAGGATTTTACCCGGAGAGGGGACGCGTACGACCTGGAGCGTGCGCCCCTGCGCGTCGGTAAAGCCCGCGAGCGTTTGCGCGATTTCTTCGAAGACCGCGTGATTGGGGTCATTTGCGGGATCCGACGCTTTCATGCACGCGACGACGCCGGGTGCGACAAAGCGCGCGAGCGTGTCGATATGCCCATCGGTATGGTCGTTGAGGAGGCCATCACCGAGCCAAAGCACTTTACGAATGCCCAAGGCGTCCTTGAGGCCGCTTTCGATCTGAGCCTCGTTCATGCCGGGGTTGCGATTGCGGTTCAGCAGGCATTGGCGCGTGGTGAGGCATGTTCCTTCGCCGTCGATTTCGATCGAGCCGCCTTCGAGGATCCAGGGAAACTCAAAGCCACGCATATCCGCCGCGGCCGCGACTTTCGCGGAAACCGCGTCGTCGAATGGAAGGATGTATTTTCCACCCCATCCGTTAAATTTGAAGCGGACGTTCGCAACCGCGCCGTGGGAGTCGGTCAAAAAGATGCAGGCGATATCACGCATCCAGATATCGCCGAAAGGGATGTTATGGAAGCGAACCGGCAGCCCGGCGAGCGCCCGTTCGGCGTCGATTCGCGCGGTAGCGTTGGGCACCAGAATCTCGAGCGACTCGCCCCGAGCGTTCCCGTCAGGACCGATATCCGCAATGGCCACGCAAAGGGCGGTAAATTCCCTCTGTGCCCGAATCAGATTATCCTGCCAAAGATCGCCGTGGCTCGGCCATGCCAGCCAGCAAGCGCGATGAGGGGCCCATTCGGCAGGCTGAAAAAAGCCGCATGATGCGGGAGTTTGTCCGGTGGTTGACATTTGGGATCAGCTAACACACGAGGGGGGCATTTTCAACCGGGTTGAAAATGCCCCCTCGTGTGCTGGAAGGGCGTTTAATTCGCATTTGCGCGGCGCCCGGCCCGCGCGGCGCTGGGTCGGGCTCTCGCAGGCTAAGGGCGCGCCGGACTTCTCTTGGGCCGGGGTTTGTAGTCAAGGAAGCCATGCGTCTCAAGCTCGTTCCTGAGAACGTAATATTTGGCCTCACTAAAGGAGCGGCCCCATTCCACGACGCGCGAATAGGCTAGCGCCGACCAAAACTTGCCGAACGCTTGGCCCTTTTTAGCGCCTGTAACAAGCTGCGCGACCTTGCCCGAGAGAACGCGGAAAAAATCTTGAAGGCCCTTTCGCGTCTTGCCGCGCATGAGCAGGTGCAGGTGATTCCCCGAATTGGCGAACTGATAAACGCGCACGCCGTAACGGCGGCTGAGCTTTGCGGTGAGGCGTTCGATCTCTCGCCAATTTTGGTCGTAAAGGAGTGAAAGCCGGCCGTGCGCCTTCTCGGATCTTAAAACCAGATGGAGCGGCCGCTTAGGATCGAGCGGTCGCGCGAGCTTTCGCTTTCCTTGGCGGATAGCGCCGCCGTGCTCGGTGCGGGCTTTGGGGATTGCAGTGAAGGCGAGTTGTTTCACGGCCAAGTACATATCTTTTATTTTGTTGAGATTTAAGCGCATTATTGGTGGGGCAATGCCTTTTAATCGCAATGAATCTGGGCGGATTTCGCTGAGGGGCGGCCAGGAAGATCATAGGAGCGGCGGAAGGTCGGCTATTGGGAGCGGGATCGGATTATCGCCTCGAAGCCTGCTGACGATACAGATCCCAGTCATCGATCATCGACCCATCGTCGAAGGAGCAGATTCCGAGCTCGTTGCCGCCGCTATCCGAAAAGATGAGGGAGGTTCCTCCATCAGCTTTGCAGTTGGTCGCGGCAGGGTTTCCCAGCCATCGGGGATGCGGATCTTTCGATTGAATCAGTGGCGTCTTCGAGGTGAGATAAGCCTTGCACCGGCTCAAATCGCTTCGGCAGGTCTCGTTCATCAAGAGGCCGTTCACGCGATAAAAGCGGCGTGCTTCGTTTGCGTGTTTGAGCGTCAAGACCGTAGGGGTAGTTGCGCTTTCGTCGGCGAACGCCGAGCCCATCACGGAGAACAGGCCGAGAAACAGAGTCACGATCGGAGTTTTCATTTAAATCCCGTCACTTTCACCAAAATTTTTTTATCGCGGCGGCCGTCGAATTCCGCGTAGAAAATCTGCTGCCAAGGTCCGAAGTCGAATTTGCCGTCGCGCACCGGGACGCTGAGGGCGTGGTTTGTCAGATAGGATTTGAGATGGGCGTCGGCGTTGTCTTCGCCGGTTTGGTGATGGCGGTAGTTCTTTCCGAACGGCGCGAGGTGCTCGATCCATTCCGATATGTCTTGAAGCAGGCCTGATTCCGCGTCGTTGATGTAAACGCCGGCGGTGATGTGCATCGCGCTGACGAAGCAAAAACCGTCACGGACCTCCGAGCGTTCGAGTGCCTCTTCGACGATCCCGTTGATATTGACGAGCGCGTATCGCTTCGGAAGGTGCACGAGAACGTGCTCGGTGTGATGCACATACGGAGTGCGTTCGACGTGCGCCTTTAATTCCGTGCGGAGAAAGCCCGGGCACGAATGCGGTTCCAAGAGCCAATCGGTTGGTTTCAGCATCGTTTTAACCTCAACAAACTGATTTCTGGGGCGGCACCCAGTCGGATCGGCGGGCCCCAATAGCCGGTCCCGCGATTCACGTAGATCCGGGTCTTTCCGATCCGTCCCAGCCCGCGGGGGAACTGGTGGAACCAGCCGATGATCCAGGTCCACGGAAAAAACTGGCCGCCGTGAGTATGGCCGGAGAGCTGCAGGTCATAACCGGCATCGGCGGCGGCCTGCGCGAAGGAGGGTTGATGAGCGAGTAGAATTTTCACCGAATCGGCCGGGGCGCCTTCGAGCGCTTTTTCCGGGCTTGGAGCGGGGCCGCCCTCGTAGGGCGACATGAAATCGGGAACGCCGGCGATCACCAGCGCGGCTCTTCCTTTTCGGATGATTTCATGACGGTTGATCAAAACCGAGAATCCGAGCTTCGCGAAGCCATCGATCACCGGCGGGGCGTCCCAGTAGTATTCGTGATTTCCGGTCACGTAAAATCGGCCGTCGGCGGCACGAAGTTGAGCCAGGAGCTCCGCCGACGGTTTGGCGGGTTCGAAGTATCCGTCCACGATGTCGCCGGTCAGGACGACGATGTTCGCGTTCAATGAGTTGACCTTTTTCACCACGCGCTCGACGAAGCTCGGGCCCACGGTCGAGCCGATATGCAAATCGCTGATCTGCACGATCGTGAAGTTCTCGAAGCTTTCGGGCAGGTTCTCGATCGCGATGTCGGTGCGCGTGATCTCCATCGTGTACCGGGCGACGGCGGCCCCGACGCAAAAGCAAGCGACGGAGCTGAGAGAAATGATTCCGAAAGAGAGCGCTCCTCGAAAAGGAATGGCGATTGAGATCAGATCGGCCAGCGCGGTGAAAACGAAAAGAAAGCTCAGCATTCCCATCGCGCAGAACGCCAAAGTCTGGAGCAGGATCTCGAACCGGGAGTTTTTGACCCGATCCTCATGTCTTTGCCAATAGAAAAAGACCAGCCAAAAAATATTCGCCAGGGGCAAAGAAAGCAGGAGCCAGGCAAGCCAGAAGTAGCCTCCGCTCAGCGCGAGCGCGCCCAGCCATCGAAAACCAAGATAGAAATAAGCCGAGAGCAGGATGGCGAGAAAGACGATTAATCGGCGCATTTTTTCCTGAGTCTGTCGGCAAACGCCAAAAATGGGGAGCCGGCTGCCAATCGTTTTTGAAGTATTGCCTGCGCTTTCGGGATGTCAAGCGCGAACGCTTCCCGGTAAAGGTCTTCGAAAAGAATTTGGGTCGCGCCGATGGCAAGGGAGGGAAAGGCGCCTTCGTCGATCTCGCCGTAGGCGACCGCCAGGAGTCGCGACCAGAGCTCCTTGAGGGCGCGGTTGTAGGTCGGCTCGTTGAATCGCCCCTGGAGCTCGACCGCGCGTTTCAGCTGCCGGGTCGAAAGAGGCGAGTCCATGAGAAGCGTTTCTAGAATTTTGCGGGCGTCAGCGCCAAGCGCGAACTCCGGGCGCGGCTCGGGGTTCATGAGCCTCAGCATGGCGGTAAAAACGGGCTTCGAGAAAAAGGTGGCGCGTCCCCTGAACCACTTGCCGTAAATCACTTCGTTCGAGCGCGAGAGCTCCTCACGCAGGCGCCAGAGGCGGGCGACCCGGTCGTCGCCGTCGTCGTCCCATTCCCAGCGCATTTTCGATCGAGGGTAGAAATGAGACCAAAGGGAAGGGATTTCCTTTCGGTTATCGATAGGGAAAACCAGAAGAACGCCGCTTTCGTTAATAGATTGAATTGCTGATTTCGTATCCATCGATGTAGGCTCTAGCTTTGAGTTGTATAGGGAGACCCTCCGGTGAGAAAGAAGAAATTACTCGGGCTCGGCTTTATTGGCGCGTTGTTGATTATCCTGGCGGTTGTTGCGCGCTTTGTCTTTCCGCTCGAGCTGAATGACCGGCTTACTTCGGTTGCTCTTTGGCGAGGCGGCGTGCATCGCTTTCACTCCGGCAGGCTGAGCGGTTATGTCAAAGATTTTTGCGAGCCGTCGGATCCCGAAGCTCGGGGCTGCACCTGTGTCGCGCTCATTCACGGCCTGGGCGATGAGCCGGAGACCTGGAAAAAAGTTCTGCTTTCACCTGCCAGCGAGTGGAAAAGGCCCGTTCGCCTCTACGCGCTCGATGTGCCGCGCGCGACGCGGTTCGCGCCCGGCGACGCGCCCGAGTCGTATCGCGTGCGCGCTCAGGCTCACGAGATCGCTGAGGGACTGAAGCCGCTCTGCCCGCGCTTTGTCGTGGTCGGCAATAGTTTGGGCGGATGGATTTCGGCCTGGGTCGCGATCGATCACGAGTTGCCGCTCGAGAAGCTGGTGTTATCCGGCGCGGCCGGATTGCGCGGCTCGGTCACCGGTCCTGATTCCGCAGCCGACTTGTTTTTGGATATGAACGAGCAAAGAGTCAAGGAAATCCAGAAGAGAGCGTACTCTCATCCCCACGAGTGGCCGGAATATATCTGGAAGAAGCTGACGCAAAGAATGATGGGGTATCATCTCGAGCAGGTGGCGCGCGCGCAGGTGCCGGACGACCTTTTGGACGGCAGGCTGCAAGAGATTCGCGTTCCCACTCTCGTGCTTTGGGGCGGTTCCGATCGGATCGTTCCGCTTCCGGAGGGACATCATTTGCAGGAGGCCATTCCGGGCTCGATTTTGAAGATCATTCCCGATTGCGGTCACGTGCCCCAGAAGGAGTGCGTTCAGCCTTATCTTCGGATCATCAATGACTTTTTGTGATACTTAGGGGGAATATGAGATTCCTTTTTCGCCTTTTTATCATTTTGCTGGTGATCGCTGTTGCCGTAGGCTTGGCCGGCGGCTTCTTCGGCGTTCATTTCGCGAATTTTGATTATTGGGATTACCACGGCATCCTCTTCCTGATTTGCATCGCGTTCTTTCCGCGGTTGACGCTATTGTTCTCCAGTGTTCCTACCGGAGGAGTGCTTTGGTGGTTGAGCTGGCTTTTTGCTCCACGTCTTTTGGTGGCGGTCCTCGCGACCGTGACTTATTGGTCGCAAAACCCGATCTTGGTGGGGATGGCCTGGCTGGTGGCGATAGGAGGGGAGTCGTCGGAGAAGCACATCTTCGTGCAGAGAACCCCCTGGCGCGAGTCGGCCAAGGGGTATGACTCCGCGAAATGGGTGAAGTCGGATTAGCGCTCCGACTGAATGTGGGCTTCGACGAACCAGAGGTATTTGTCGACCCCCCGCGAGATTTCCGTGAAGATATCCGCCGTGTCCGCGTCTTGAAGCTTGCCGGCTTCGTCGATCGCGTTTCGCACGCTTTCGCCGTATTGAGCGAGAGTGTAAGAAAGCGCTTGCACGTGTTCTTTACCGGAAGAGGCTTTAAGCGGGTATTCCTCGAGCGTTGATTTGCGAGCCGCGATCCGAATCGTTCCTTCGGCGGTGCCGCCCAGCTGGACGATCCGCTCGGCGATCAAGTCGACATATTCCTCGGAGTCTTCCGAGATCTTGTCAAAGAGCTCGTGAAGCGCGATGAAATCAGGGCCTTTGACGTTCCAGTGCGCGACCTTGGCCTGGAGCATCAGGTCGATGGACCGCGCGAGGTGGTCTTGAAGGAAGGCCGCTACTTGAATTCTGACTTTTTCGGGCAGAGAGTTCTTCGTCTGGTACATGGGATTCCTTTCTTCTAGGGAGGTTTGGGGTCACTTCAAATTCGTCGGAAACGGGTTTCTTTCGTCAAAGTTCAGTTGATGCCAGTATGGGTACGTCGGCGTCACGTGGCTAGCGTGGTCGAGTCTTGCGACCTGGTCGGTGGTGAGGTTCCAGCCCACCGCGCCGAGGTTCTGCTTGAGCTGTTCTTCGTTTCTCGCGCCCACGATCACGTTCGCGACAGTGGGCCGCTGCAGCAGCCAGTTGAGCGCGATCTGCGGCACGGTTTTTCCGGTTTCTTTCGAGATCTGATCAAGGGCGTCGACCACGCGAAAGGCATGCTCGTCGTTCACGGGTGGGCCGATATCCTTGGTCTTGTGCAATCGGCTCTGCTGGGGCAGCGGCTGTCCGCGGCGGATCTTTCCGGTGAGGCGCCCCGACCCGAGCGGGCTCCAGACGATGGCGCCCACGTTTTGGTCGATGCCGAGGGGCATGAGCTCCCACTCGTAATCACGGCCCACCAAAGAATAATAAACCTGGTGCGCGATAAAGCGGGACCAGCCGTATTTCTCGGAGACGGAGAGCGATTTCATCAGATGCCAGCCCGAGAAATTCGAACACGCGATATAGCGTACTTTTCCTGATTGCACCAGATGCTCCAAAGCGCGGAGCGTTTCTTCGACGGGCGTCTGTGCATCGAAGCCGTGCAGGTGATAGATATCGATGGTGTCGGTTTTCAGCCGTTTCAGGCTCGCTTCACAAGCGTTCAGGAGATGAAAGCGCGAAGAGCCCACATCGTTGATTTCCTCGCTGAAGCGAAAGGTGGCCTTGGTGGAGATCAAAAGGCGGTTGCGCCGGCCCTTGATCGCCTCGCCGACGATTTCTTCGGCAAGACCGCGGGAGTAAATATCGGCAGTGTCTAAAAGATTGATCCCGGCTTCGAGCGCGAGATCCACCATGCGGGTGGCTTGTTTGACGTCGGTATCGCCCCAGGCCTTGAAAAACTCATCGCCCCCGCCGAAGGTCGCGGTACCCAAACTGAGCACCGGGACTTTCAAACCGGACGCGCCTAACAGTCGGTATTCCATTTTTGCTTTCTCCCGGCCGGATCGCTAGCGGTGGTGCGCGACTCGTGCGAACATGACGATCGCGATTGTCAAACCCACCGTGATGACGAAACGACGCACTTTGGTTCTGCCGATCTTTCGTGCGACGCCCGCGGCACCGTAGCCGCCGATCACCGCGCCGAACGCCATCACTATAACATAGGGCCAATCAATGAGGCCCGCAAAAATGAAGAGCAAACCGGCGACGCCGTTAATGGCTAGCGAGAGCAGGCTGGTCATGGCGCTCATTTCCAAGATATCGGTCATCCCGATCAGCCCGAGAATCGAGAGCATCATGATGCTCATCCCCGCGCCAAAATAACCGCCATAAAGCGCCACGGCGATTTGAAGGATAACTGCTATCGTCATCCATCGGGCACCGGGGCGTTGCGCTGCTTCGGCGGAGCGCAGCCATTTTTGAACGGGTGTCTGGACGATAAAGAGCGTGGTTGCGAAAAGAAGCAGCCACGGAACGATTTTCTCGAACGTGCTTTCGGAGGTGAGACGCAACAAGGTTGCTCCCATCGCGCTGCCGCATACCGCAGGAATCAGAAGCCAACGCATGAGCTTGGGAATGCGCGCCAGCTCTTTGCGAAAGCCCCAGAGGCTCCCGATGGCGCCTGGAAAGATGCCAAGCGTATTGGTCGCGTTAGCGACGATGGGCGGAAGTCCGAGCGCGACCAGAACGGGGAAGGAAATCATTGTGCCTCCTCCCGCGACCGAATTGATCGCCCCGGCAAAAAATGCCGCGGCAAATGCACCGAGTAGGTGGAGAATATCAGCGTCGAAGTGCATACAAGTTGCAACTCTTACCACGAGGTGAATGGCATGAGAAAAAATAGATGGATCGTCGCTTCATTGGCCGCTTTCGTGCTTGCCCAAGGTCAGGCTCCAATGACCGATCGCTCCAAACAACTCTCGCAAGAACGGATCGAAAGCGAGAGCGCGGAGGCCGTCAAGGATCCAACCGCGAAGCCGGTGACCGAGGCGGTCGCGGCGGTCACTGAAACGCGTACGGCGGTCCAGTATCTTGATCAGAATCGGCCGGATCAGGCCCGCGATGCCTTGAGTCGGGCAATCGTGAAATCGAATATCGTTTCGTCAATGCATCCGATGATGACTTTGGTTCCGGTTTCCTTCAATTTGCAAGTCACCGACACCATTGCTAGCGACGCGACGTTGAAGCGCGTGACCGAGGAAGTGAAAAAACTCGTGGACTCCGGTCAATACCAAGCGGCTAGACCTTTGCTTCGCGATCTTGCCAGCGAAATCGATGTCACGACGGTCAATCTGCCAATTGCCACTTATCCGAGCTCCCTTCGGTCGGCGGCGTCTTTGATCGATCGCGGAAAGGTGGCCGAGGCCAAGTCTCAGCTCCTCAGTGCTCTTCATAGTTTGGTGATCAACGAGCGGATCATCCCGCTGCCCGTGGTTCGAGCGCAAGCTCTCGTCGAAGAGGTCAATCGGCAGGTTCTGGCTAAAAAGGTCGATAAAGAACAGGCGTCGATTTTTCTGAGCGATGCAGACCAGCAGTTGGCGTTGGCAGAAAAGCTAGGTTACGGGACGCGGAAGCAGGACTTTTCGGATTTGCGCGCCTCTATTCAGGAGATCAAGCGCTCGATTCGGCTCGATCAGCAGCCCCAAACCTTTATCGCGCGGGTAAAAAGCGATTTGCAGAGCCTTAAAGAGCGAATTTGGAATGCCGTCGCGGCGGTCTAGGGGGTGAAAAGGACGATGACGCGACGCAATATTTTCTTCGAACTTTTCACATAGGCTTAATAGAGCTATTGTCGCAACAAGATGATCCCCTTGTTTGACCAGACATCAGCTTCTTCGGTTACCCCAGATACCGGAGAGGAAGATTTCACCAGCACCCTCATCAATGCCAGTCTCGATGGCATCGTCGTCTACGATAGGGATTTGCGTTATACCGTTTTCAGCCCATCCATTGAAAAGTTGTGCGGCATGAAGCGTGAAGACGTGCTCGGGCGCAATGCTTTGGAAGTTTTTCCTTTTATTAAAGCGATCGGTCTGGATCAGGCGATCCTGAAAGCGATGCGCGGCGAGGAGTGCCGGGCGCCTATTTTTCCATTCACTGTTCCCGAAACCGGGCGAATGGGCTTTGCCGAACAGCAAAACTTTCCGCTCAGGAACGAGCAAGGCGAGATCGTGGGGGTCTTGGGCGTGATCCGCGATGTCACTGAATTTCACAAGAATCTTGAGGAATTGGCCGAAAAGAATCGAATTCTTGAATTACGTGTTCAAGAACTCGAGCAAATGTCTATCGAGTAAATAACTTTGATTTCGGGCTATTCAGCTTCGAATAATAGAGTTATTGTATCACAATATGACTCAATTGTTTGATGATAAAACAGGTCTCGACGAACAATCGGCAAAAGAGAGCAATGAAGTCGCGGAGAAAGAGGATTTTTCCACCGTCCTCATCAACGCCAGTCTTGATGGCATCGCCGTCTACGATAAGAATTTGAGATATACGGTTTGGAGCCCCTCCATGGAAGCTCTGACCGGCATGAAGCGCAAGGACGTGATCGGGCGTCGCGCGTCGGATATTTTTCCGTTTTTGAAGGAAACCGGAGCCGAAGAGTGGCTCATGAAATCGTTGAAGGGCGAAGAGTGCCGGATACCTCTGCTGCCGTATGACGTCCCCGAGACCGGGCGTCACGGCTTCATCGAGCGGCAAAATTTCCCGCTGACGGACGAAGCCGGCAAGATCGTCGCGGTCCTATCGGTTGTTCGCGACGTCACCGAGATTCAGAAAAAGTTTGAAGAGCTGACGAAAAAAAATCGAGCTCTTGAAACGCGAGTTCAAGAGCTCGAACGAAAACTCAAAAAATAGCTATACGATCTTGCAAGCTTCCACGAAATCGAGCCTTGGCCATCGCTCGTGGAGCTTGGACGTGTCGCCATAACCCAGCGTGCAGATGAAGTTCGATTTCACCGATGCTCCCTTGAAAAAGGTCTCGTCGATTTTCGCGTTGTCGAAGCCCGACATCGGGCAAACATCCAGACCGAGCGCGCGCGCGGCGATGATGAAGTACGCTCCCTGAAGCGAGCTGTTCCGAAACGCGGTCGAGTCGATCATCGCCTGGTTCCCGGCAAACCAGGAGCGCGCGTTTTCAACCGGTGGCGCGAGCTTTTTGAGCTTTTCGTAAAACTCCAGATCGTGCCCGATGATCGCCGTCACCGGCGCCGCTTTGGCCTGCTCGACATTCGATCCCATCAGAGCCGGAAGCAGCCGCGCCTTCTCTTCTTGTGATTTGACGAAAACAATGCGAGCGGGCGAGGTGTTCAGGCTGGTGGGGCCGTACTTGGTCAGGTCATAGATCTTTTTCAGCAAGTCATCGTCGACAGGCTTGTTTTGCCAGGCGTGATGGCTTCGGGCCTTCAGGAAGATCTGGTCCAGAGCTTCGGTTGAAATGGGCTTTGTCATAGGTTCCTTTTAGCGAGCGGGTTATTGGGCTTTGGCCTGCTTGGCGGCCTTAGGCGCCGTTTCGAGATCGATCGTCAGTTTGGCCGTCTCGCCGATGACCACGCCGCCGCTTTCGAGCGTCGCATTGTAAGTCAGGCCGAAGTCCTTGCGAACGATATCGGTCGACGCTTGGAAGATGCGCTTTTCGACGCCGTACGGATCTTTGACCTTACCGAGCGACACGAGGTCGAGCTTCACCTTTTTAGTCACGCCGTGAATCGTCAGATCGCCTTCGAGGACGTACTTATTTTTGCCCTTCGCTTTGATGGCCGTGCTGACGAACTTCGCTTCCGGATATTTCTGGGCGTCGAAGAAGTCGGCCGATTTCAGATGCTCATCGCGTTTGGCGTTGTTCGTGCTGATGCTGCTCGTTTTCACCGCAAAGCTGATCTTGGAGAGGGCCAGGTCTTTTTCGTTTAAATCGATGTCGCCGTTAAAATCGGTAAAGTTGCCGTGAACCGTGGATACGACCAGATGCTTGATGTCGAATCCGATGCTGGAATGGGCCGGGTCGACTTCTAGTTCCAAGGCCGAGGCGGCGGAGGGGATGAAGTTCGCTAGTCCTGCCAATAATAGTCCGGTGCTGATGATTGAAGTACGCATTTGATAAATCTCCTTTCCATTGAATATAGGGCTGGGCGGGTTTTTATATTAGGTGGTAAAATGTGGAAACTTTATCCAATACATTGTATAATGCAACATAATGCAAGGTCTTGATGATATTAGTGTATTTGTAAAAGTGGTTCAGTCGGGAAGCTTCACCCAAGCGGCCCGCTTGCTTTCTATGCCCAATGCAACGGTGAGCGCAAAAGTAGCCGCGCTCGAAAGGCGCTTGGGCGTCACCTTGATTCATAGAACCACGCGCAAGCTCCATATCACCCAGGCCGGTGAAGCTTATTTCAGAAGATGTGTCGCCGCTCTGGATGAAATTCAGGCCGCGGAAACGGAAGTCACCTCGAGCCAAAGCGCGCCTCAGGGCGTTTTGAGAATCACAGCCCCAATTGATATCGGGCATACGATCCTGCCCGGGCTGGTGCGTGAGTTCTTAATGAAACATCCGCAAATGCAAGTCGATCTGGTGGTGACGAACCGGGTAGTCGATCTCGTCGCCGAGGGGGTTGACGTGGGAATCCGCGCGGGTGAGCTGGAAGACTCGACTTTGATGAGTCATAAATTCGTCACCGCGAGCGTGAGTCTTTGGGCCTCGCCGGCCTATGCGAAAAAAGCCGGGCTTCCCGCTCATCCCGAAGAGCTGTCCAAACATGAGATGGTCCGCTTCAGCGACGAGAATTTCTTGAAGGTCACGCTGATGAACGGAAAAGAGCGATTCGAGCTGGCGCCGAAAGGCCGGATATCGGCCGATGACTTTTCCTCCGTCAAGGAATTCGTTGTTCAGGGATCGGGAATCGGCCTTCTTCCTGGTTATCTTTGCGTCGAGGAAAGTAAGAAAGGGCGGCTAGTTTCGGTTCTGCCGCAGTGGTCTTTGGGCTTGGGGGGCTTTTCCCTCGTTTATCCGTCGCAAAAATTCGTATCGCCCAAAGTCCATGCTTTCGTTCGTGTCGCGGTGGAGGCGCTTAAGTAACTAACTGGCCCCTTTAACTGCTGACGGGTGGAGTGAGCACCCGGTTGTGATACGAGACATACATACTCAGGTGGTCAATCAGGCCTTGCTTGGTTTTCGTCGTGCACCACGTTCTCCGAAAAAGCCGATTAAGATTGGCCCTGAGCATCGCACACGAGTGATTGAGAGAAAAAAGCGGATCAAACCGAAGCTTCTTTAACTCCCCCTGGCCCGTAGTAGCCCCTCGTGCCCCTTTCACACGCGTGTGAGTTGCGGACGGGTGATGGCGCATCAAGTGAGATGGGTAGTGAGGGTTTTCATCGGACGTCCAGTGACAATCCGCTCTCACGTAAGGGGT
>JARLHE010000027.1 GCA_031292385.1 Oligoflexia bacterium | reverse complement strand
TTTTCTGCAGAAAAGCCGTGACGCCAACGGCGAAGGCAACGTAACCGGCACACTGCGCAGGAGAGAAGATTTGTACCATCAAGTCCTTTATTGAAGCTCTATACCATAGGATAAACGGCACAGCAGCACAGGGAGTCAAAGGATCTGCGACATAACAATACTTCTTATTACTGATCCGGCATGAAACGAATGCGAGTATTAATCGTCGAATAGAGCATGGAAGGAACGGATGGGCGGAAGCTATCTGAGGCAGTACTGAATGAGCGGCGGAGACGTGCGGTCAAGCTGTATTTTGGTGGTGCGACGATTGCAAAGACGGCCGCGCTATGCGAGTTGGGACAGCGCACGGTATGGGCAGCGATTAAGTCCTATCGACAAGACGGATGGCTTGCGGTCGCAGTGCGTCACGGACATCGCCGGAAGGGTTCTGGTCGCGCTCTGAGCCCGGGACAGGAGCGAGAAGTCCAACGGCTGATTCGCGACCATGTTCCTGACCAATTGAAGATGAATTATGCTTTGTGGACGCGTCAGGCCGTTGGCGAACTGATCGAACGTCGCATGGGCATACGATTAGCCGTACGTGCGGTGGGCGAGTATCTCAAGCGGTGGGGATTTACACCGCAGCGGCCACTCAAGAAAGCCTACGAGCAGTCACCTGAAGCCGTTCAGAAGTGGGTGAAAGAACAATATCCAAAGATCGCCAAACGTGCGAAGTATGAGGGCGCTGAGGTTCAGTGGGGCGATGAGACTGGCTTGCGCTCGGATGACGTACGCGGCCGCGGCTACGCGCCAAAGGGTCAGACGCCGGTGGTTCTTGCCAACGCCAATCGTGAAAAGCTGAGTGTGATTTCGGCAGTAACCAATAAGGGGCAGATGCGCTGGAAGGTCTTCTCGGGCGCTCTCAACGCGCGGATACTGATCGGCTTTATGGAGCGTCTGATCCGCAACCGAGAACAGAAGATCTTCCTGGTCCTCGACAACCTGCGCGTTCATCACTCGAAACCGGTCAAGAAATGGCTGGCTGAACACACAGACCAGATCGAAGTCTTCTATCTTCCCAGCTATTCGCCGGAGTTAAACCCGGACGAACTACTCAACGCAGACCTCAAACAGCGTGTGACCAAAGCTGCGCCGCCGAGGACCAAAACGGCTCTGACGCGCACTGCCATCGGAGCCCTACGCAGCATCCAAAAACAGCCCCAACGAGTTGAAAGTTACTTCCTGCAAAAAGACGTTCTCTATGCTGCATGATCGCAATCCTTTCATGCCGGATCAATAAGAGCGTGTTCATGATCTTTTGAGTTGCGGTAGCGAGGTCATCCATGTGGTTATATGCAGAAGGGCGGCAGTGGGATAGTAATGAAGGATGAGGTCGCGAAAGCAGTATCCGAGCGATGTGAGCCGGGAGCAGTTTGAGCGGGTACGTACCTTGCTTGAAGGGGTACGCAAGCGCACCAAGCCGCGGACAGTAGATCTTTACGAGGTATTCAATGCGGTGTTGTATCTGCTCAAGAGTGGCTGCCAGTGGCGGATGCTTCCCGATGGATTTCCCAAGTGGCGCACGGTGCATTCGTACTTTGCCAAGTGGAGCGAACCCGACCAGGACGGCGTCAGCGTTCTGGAGCGGGCTTTAAAAAAATCAGGTTGGCGCGGCCCGCACCAAACAGGGACGCAACTGCATGACCAGCTTCTTGATCGTTGACGCGCAGAGCGTAAAGAACACCGACAGCGCGGAGCAGAAGGGCTACGATGCAGGCAAAAAAGTTTCCGGCATCAAGCGTCACATCGCCGTCGATACGCAGGGACTGCCGCACGCCATCGCGATCACCACGGCCGACGTGACTGACCGCAACGGTGCGCTGGCTGCGATGGATCGCTGCGAACCCAATCTCCTGGCCGTTGAAAGCGTGCTGGTCGACGGAGGTTACACCGGACAGCCGTTTGCCGACGGCGTGAAAGAACGACTGGGTGCT
>JARLHE010000003.1 GCA_031292385.1 Oligoflexia bacterium | reverse complement strand
CGGCTATGCGAACCCGATCCCGCTTGCTCAACTCGACATGCACCCGATGGTAGCTCTGCATGCTTCCAATCTCGGATACTCAACGCGTCTTGCCAAGTACCAGATAAGGTTCATCTTTATGCGGTCAGAGACCTAGGATCGACTGCACCGAGTCCCAGACTCAGCTCTTCTTCGCCTTGGTCTGCGGTACCTCTTCGCTCGGGAAGACAAAAAAATGAGAATTTCTGGTCTTTTCAATGAGAATCTGATGTTACGCAGTAGCCCGCAGTTGAAGCAGCTGCTCGTAGGCTGATCGGGAAGCGTTGATGAGCAGTTTGCGGCAGAGTGCAAAGGGGCTGAGTTTGTTCTTGAGGCTGAGGCACTCGAGCTTGAAGGCAGCGCAAATCGACAGGAAGACGTGATTGCTTTGGGTTCTTAGCGTTCGCGTGGGTGATTTGGCCAGGTTGGCGTTGGACTTCAAGGATTTGTGGAACACCTCCATTTTCCACCGTTTTTGGTAGGTCGTGGTGATGGCGTCATAGCTGCCCGTCAAGTCGCTCGAAGCCAGATGCAATATCCCCGTGCTTCCGTCTTTGTTTGTAAAGACTTGGCGCACCACAAGGACTTCTTTTGCATAGTCCTTGAGCCAGCCGCGCACGACGGTTTGCTCCGGCAAATCCAGATTCTCTACGCGCACGAAACGCTTATTTTTCCGATCCTCTTCGGTCACGGCGATCAGCCGGTTGTCTTTCAGCGCGGCGATGAAATGCCGGCCTTTGCCGGTGATGAATTCGAAGTTCTCGGTGGCCGCGAACCAACTGTCCATCAGCACGAAGCGAAATTTCAACTCGTTGTGAATACAGGTATCGATCATCGCCCGCATCAACTCGTTTTTCGTCACTTCACTTTTGCGTTTGAGCTGACGGGTGGCGAGGTCACAGTACTGAATGGGCTTTTTCACCAGTTCAAACGCTACTGGAATCGAGGCTCCATTGCAGCAATACAGCGCATTGAGAAGGTTGATTCCACGCACATTACGGCCACGGACATGGTCATAGTGCCAGCACATCAGCTCGTTTTCATCGGTCCATGCCTTTTCCTGAATCGTGTCGTCAAAGATCAGCACGCCATCGCTGTCCTCGATGGACCGGACTACCGATTTGACCTGCTGCCACAAATGCTTGGAGGTAAAATCCTCCCCCGACAAAAAACGCGTCACCCGGTCATGGCTTACCTCGCCTTCCACCATGGCGGACAACCCGGTTGCCGTGGCGAAGCCAAAGGTGCTCAACAAATAGTCGGTGTACAAATCCAGATCGGCTCTCTGCATGGGCGAAGCCTAGCAGGATCAAAGAGGATCATCATGCTGATGAACCTGAAAAAACAACAGTTTTTGATCGCCTCACCCAGACCTTGCCAGCATCCCCCAGTGATCTGGACCGCGTAACATCAGTCAATCAGAAGCCCCATAATCCGTTTTTTTGCCGAATCGAGCTGGAAAATCTACGCTCGTTCTCTGCGGCCCCCACTGCAAAGCTCCAAAACGCCATACTTATGCAGCATTGGCAGATTCCTGCGGCATTTTCTCCCCATACAGCTCTATATCTACCCATTACGGGAATCCAACCACTCCCCGCCCGGCCTTTTCCGCAACTCCGCCCCGCCAGTTTTGACACCTGCGGCTCATCTTGATAGCCTTGAAATGGACGTATGCGGCCGCCTTCGGCCGTCCCACACTCGTCCATTTGCGTCCCCGTCGTCTAGCCCGGCCTAGGACACCGCCCTTTCACGGCGATAACACGGGTTCAAATCCCGTCGGGGACGCCAAATAGAAT